>NZ_JBEOUK010000005.1:0-283042 GCF_040304045.1 Kitasatospora sp. NPDC094016 | reverse complement strand
ACGGCCGCATCGTCGACGAACTCCACCACCCCACCGCCGACACCGTCCTGGACCGCATGCGCCGCTTCGACGCCAAGGGCCGCACCAGCTAGAGCCACCACCAGCCAGGGCCCGCCAGCCCAGCCGCCGCCCCTACGCGAAACCCAGGACACCCCATGTACCGCACCGCACTGCGCAACGTGCTGGCCCACAAGGGCCGACTCCTCATGACGGCGCTGGCCGTCATGCTCGGCACCGCCTTCGTCGCCGGCACCATGGTCTTCTCCGACACCTTCGGCAAAGCCATGCGGGACAACAGCTCCAAGAGCTACTCGGACGTCTCGGTCCAGGTCGTGGACTACTCGGCCGGCGCCCGCGCCAGCGCCAAGCTGAAGAGCGAGAGCGGCAACGCCTCGCTCACCGACGCCACCGTCCAGCAGCTGGCCGCCCTGCCGGGCACCGCCAACGCCCGCGGCGTGGTCAGCGGCTTCACCGGGGTCGCCGACCGGAGCGGCAACCTGATCGGCCAGGTCTGGGCCGCCAAGGGCGCCAACTTCGCCCCGGCCGCGGACGGCAAGGACCCGCGCTACCCGATGGCCGAGGGCCAGGGCCCGAAGAACAGCAAGGAGATCGCCCTCGACCGCAAGACCGCCGACAAGGCCGGCTACAAGATCGGCGACACCGTCCGGATCGCCATCAACGGCCCGGTGATCGAGGCGAAGCTCACCGGCGTCTTCACCACCGACGACCCGGTGGTGAACAGCGGCGGCACCCTCACCCTGTTCGACCGCGCCACCGCCCAGCAGCTGCTGCTGGAGCCCGGCCACTTCAGCAGCATCGTGCTCACCGCCAAGCCCGGCACCAGCGAGGACGCGCTGCTCGCCCAGGTCCAGCCCAAGGTGCCGTCCGACCAGCACTTCGACGTCGAGACGGGCGCCAAGCTCAAGGCCGACGAGCAGGAGATGATCACCAAGGCCACCGACGGCATGCGCACCATGCTGCTGGTCTTCGCCGGGATCTCGCTCTTCGTCGGCATCTTCATCATCGCCAACACCTTCACCATGCTGGTCGCCCAGCGCACCAAGGAACTCGCGCTGCTGCGGGCGATCGGCGCCAGCCGCAAGCAGGTCACCCGCTCGGTGCTGGTGGAGGCCCTGGCGATCGGCACCATCGCGGCGCTGGCCGGGCTGCTCGCCGGCATCGGAATCGGCGCCGGCATGCAGTCCCTGATGAGCCGGCTGAACGAGAACATGCCGCACGGCACGCTGGTCATCAAGCCGCTCACCATCGCGGTGACCCTGGCCGTCGGCGTCCTGGTGACGGTGGTGTCCGCCCTGCTGCCGGCCCTGCGCGCCGCCCGGATCGCCCCGGTGGCGGCGATGAGCAGCGGCGACCAGCCGACCAGCCAGAAGAGCCTGCTGGTCCGCAACGCGATCGGCTCGGCGCTCACCGCCGGTGGCCTCGCGCTGATCGGCTTCGGCGCCTCCACCGGCAACGACAGCGGCCGCCTGCCGGTCGGCCTCGGCGCCCTGCTCGCCCTGATCGGCGTGTTCGTCCTGCTGCCGCTGCTCTCCCGCCCGGTGGTCGCGCTGATCGGCCCGCTGCTGCGCGGGCTCGGAGGCACCCCGGGCAAGCTCGCCCAGCAGAACGCGGTCCGCAACCCGCGCCGCACCGCGTCCACCGCCGCCGCGCTCACCATCGGTCTGACCCTGGTCAGCGGCCTCACCGTGATCGGTGCCTCGGTCGGCGGCGCGATCGACAAGGCCGTCACCAGCTCGATGAAGTCCGACTACATCGTCTCGGGCGCCAACCACATGAGCCTGTCCGAGCAGGTGCCCGGGGAGATCGCCAAGGCCCCCGGGGTGGCCGCCTCCTCCGCGGTGACGACCGCCAACTGGAAGTTCGACGGCACCGGCGTGACGATCACCGGCATGGACGCCGGCTCCTTCGAGCAGCTCGTCGAGGTCAAGCTGACCAGCGGCGCCGCCGCCGCGCTCGGCCAGGGCAAGGTCCTGGTGGACCAGGACCTCGCCACGGAGCTCCACCTCACCGCCGGCTCGACGGTGGCGGTCTCCTACCCGGACCAGTCCACCGGTCAGCTCACCGTCGGCGGCGTGTACGAGAAGGGCGGCATGCTCGGCCCGGTCCTGCTGGCCAACAGCGAGGTCGCCAAGCACGAGCCGAAGCCCTACATCACCGACGTCGCGGTCAAGGGCAAGGACGGCGCCACCGCCGCGCTCAAGCGGTCCCTCAAGGACGCCACCGGCGCCAACCCGGTGATCGACGTCAAGTCCAAGCAGGACGTCCGCGACGAGTTCAGCCAGGCCATCACCTTCGCGCTGAACCTGATGTACGGCCTGCTGGCGATGTCCGTGCTGGTCGCGATCCTGGGCGTGATCAACACGCTGGCGATGTCGGTCTTCGAGCGCAAGCGCGAGATCGGGATGCTGCGGGCGATCGGCCTGGACCGCCGGGGCATCAAGCGGATGGTCCGCCTGGAGTCCGTGGTGATCTCGCTGTTCGGCGCCGGCATCGGCCTGCTGCTCGGCTGCTTCATCGCCTGGGCGATCAACGGCACCCTGAAGTCCAGCCTGAGCGGCCTGACCACGGTCCTGCCGTTCGGCCAGCTGGCGCTGTTCCTGGCCCTGGCCGGTGTGGTCGGCCTGGTGGCCGCGATCTGGCCCGCCCGCCGGGCGTCCAAGCTGGACATCCTGGCGAGCATCAAGACCGACTGACCGCCCCTCACGGGCCCGCCCAGCGGGCGGACGACGAGAAAGGGCCCCTGCCGGAGGGTTTCGGCAGGGGCCCTGCTACTTCTGTACTCCGCCCGGTCGCACGGCCGGCTGAGCACCACGGAGGTCGTGGTCCGGCGACACTGCCGGGCGGAGGGCCTCCGACTCATACCCCGGTGCTCCCACACCGGGGTCTCAGTCGCTTACTTGCTGGCGAGTTCCTTCTCGGCGGCCGGCTTGGCGGCCTCCACGGGCTTCGTGGGCGCC
Organism: Kitasatospora sp. NPDC094016; assembly: GCF_040304045.1. Classification (NCBI taxonomy): domain Bacteria; kingdom Bacillati; phylum Actinomycetota; class Actinomycetes; order Kitasatosporales; family Streptomycetaceae; genus Kitasatospora; species Kitasatospora sp. NPDC094016. The sequence continues at coordinate 280,064 of NZ_JBEOUK010000005.1, read as the reverse complement.
GTGACCTCCTGGATCGGCAGGCGCGGCTGCTCCATCTGGGAGAGGCCGACCATCTCGCGCTTCAGGAACATGGCCAGCGTCCAGTCGGTGAAGACCCGGACCTTGCGGTTCATGGTCGGGACCATGGCGCCGTGGTACGCGCGGTGGAACCACCAGGCCAGACGGCCCTTCAGCTTGACCTTGCCGAAGAGGATCGCAACGCCCTTGTGCAGGCCCAGGCCGGCGACCGCACCGAGGTTCTTGTGCTCGTAGTTCTTCTGCGGGAAGCCCCGCATGCCCGAGATGACGTTGTCACCGAGGACGGCGGCCTGGCGCACGGCGTGCTGCGCGTTCGGCGGGCACCAGGCGCCCTCGCCGGAGGCGAGGTCCGGGACCTGGGCGTTGTCGCCGGCGGACCAGACGTAGTCGAAGCCCTGGACCTGGAGGGTCGGCGCGGTGTCGACGTGGCCGCGCGGGCCCAGCGGCAGGCCGAAGTTGGCCAGCACCGGGTTCGGCTTCACGCCGGCCGTCCACACGATGGTGGAGGCGTCCATCTCCAGGCCGTTCTTCAGCACCACGTGCTGGTCGACGCAGGAGTCCATCGAGGTCTCGATGTAGACCTCGATCTTCCGCTCCTCGAGCTTCTCCTTGGTCCACAGACCGAGGTCCGGGCCCATCTCCGGGAGGATGCGGTTGGCCGCCTCCACCAGGACGAAGCGCATGTCGTCACGGCTGACGGTCTTGTAGATCTTGGCGGCGTCGCGCGCCATGTCCTCGACCTCGGCGATCGTCTCGACACCGGCGAAGCCGCCGCCGATGACGACGAAGGTCAGGGCCTTGCGGCGGACCTCCTCGTCGGCGGTGGACTCGGCCTTGTCGAGCTGGGCCATGACGTGGTTGCGGAGGCTGATGGCCTCCTCCACCGTCTTCATGCCGATGCCGTGCTCCGCCAGACCCGGGATCGGGAAGGTGCGGGAGACCGAGCCGGTCGCGACGACCAGGTACTCGAAGGGCAGCTCGTAGCTGTCGCCGGCCGCGGGCTGGATGGTGGCGACCTTGCGGGCGTGGTCCACACCGGTGACCGCACCGGTGAGCACCTCCGCCTTCTTGAGGGCGCTGCGCAGCGGCGCGACGAGGTTGCGGGGCGCGACGTTGCCGCCGGCCGCCTCGGGGAGGAAGGGCAGGTACGTCATGTACGACCGCGGGTCCACGACCGTGACGGTCGCTTCGCCGTAACGCATCTTCTTGAGGATGCGCATCGCGGCATACAGGCCGACGTAACCACCGCCGACAATGAGGATGCGAGGACGCTCCGTGGTGCTCATATCCGAAAGTATCCAGCACCGTCCGGAGCAGCCTTCGTGAGCCCGGTCACAAGCTTCTGGACACCCCGTGCTACACTGCGCGGCCGCAAATCCGGGCCCAGCGCGTCGGCTCACGGTCCCGGGCGCCCCCTCGCGAGCGCACGCCGGAATACCACCCTGCTGAGCAGCAACGATCCGTACGGTGCCCGGGTTCCCGCTCGTGATTTCGATTTTCAAACCTCAACCGAGGCTTGACCTGCGATCCAGGGGTCGTCACGGCGAGCAGACCTTCGGTCCCACATTTCGGACGTAGCGGGCGAGCAGGTGCGGCGAATGACTGGATCGCCATGTGAAGAAATTCACGAACTTTCCCGCACCGGTCCGGGCGCGCCCCGGCCCCGGACCCCCGAAAGGGGTGCCGGGGCCGGTCGGGTAAGGCCCGCAGGAGGTCAGGAGGCCATACTCCAGGCGATGCCGTCCAGGATGTCGTGCTCGCTCACGACCACCTCGGCCGCGCCCGTCCGCTCCATGATCTCCAGCAGCTCCAGCGCGCCGGCCGCGATCACGTCCACCCGGCCCGGGTGCATCGACGGGATGGCCGCGCGCTCGGCGTGGGTGGCGCCCAGCAGCTCGCGGGCGATCCCGGCGACCCGCTCCCGGCCGATCCGCGAGTGGTGGATCGCCGCCGAGTCGTAGGCCGGCAGGTCCTGGGCGATCGCGGACACCGTGGTGACCGTCCCGGCCAGGCCCACCAGGGTGGCCGCGCCGCGCAGCGGGACGACCTCCTCGGCCTTGTCCAGCTCGGCCCGCACGTGCGCCCGGGCCGTCTCGATCTGCTCCGGCGAGGGCAGCTCGGCGCCGCCGAAGTGCCGCTCGGTGAGCCGGACGCAGCCGATGTCCACCGAGCGCGCCGCCTGCACGTCCGCACCGCCCAGCACGAACTCGGTCGAGCCGCCGCCGAGGTCGAACACCAGGTACGGCGCCGGGAACTGGCCGCCGGTCAGCTCCTTGGTGGCGCCCACGAAGGACAGGTGCGCCTCCTCCTCCCCGCTCACCACCTCGGGCTCGACGCCCAGGATCGCGCGCACGCCCTCGACGTACTCGTCGCTGTTCTCGGCATCCCGCGAGGCGCTGGTGGCGACGAAGCGGGTGCGCTCCGGGCCGACTCCGAACCCGGCGATGACCCCCCGGTACTCGCGGCAGGCCGCGAAGGTGCGGGCCAGCGCGTCCGGGTGCAGCCGGCCGGTCTGGTCCACGCCCTGGCCCAGCCGGTTGATGATCATGCGGCGGTCGAGGTCGGTGATCTCCCCGGTGGCCGGGTCCAGATCGGCGACCAGCAGCCGGATCGAGTTGGTGCCGCAGTCGATCGCGGCCACCCGGGTCATGCTCACGCGGACTCCCCGGGGTCGGACTCCTCGGCGGCCCGCTTCTTCGCGGCGCGCTCGGCGGCCTTCTGCTGCTTGGCCTCGATCACGGCCTGGTGGTCATGGTCCTTGGCCCGGTTGCGGGCGACCCGCGCACCGGCGGCCTCGACCTCGGCCGGGGAGACGCAGGGGCCCTTGGCCCACCAGTCCTCCAGCAGGCCGATCGCCTCGTCGCCGAGCGGGTTGACGCCCTCGCCGGCCGCCAGCGAGTGGCCGACCAGCACGTGCAGGCACTTCACCCGGTCCGGCATGCCGCCGGCGCTCGGGAAGCCCTCCAGCACCTCGATGGCGTCGCGCCGGGCGATGTAGTCCTCGTGTGCCTTCTGGTAGGCGGCGGCCAGCTCCGGGTCCTCGGCGAGCCGGGCGGTCTGCTCCTTCATCACGCCGTCCGCCTCCAGGGTGCCGATCAGCGAGGCGGCCTTGGGGCAGGTCAGGTAGTACAGCGTCGGGAACGGCGTGCCGTCCGGCAGTCGGGGGGCCGTCTCCACGACGTCCGGGTTGCCGCAGGGGCAGCGGTGCGCGACGCCGCGCAGGCCACGCGGCACCCGGCCGAGCTGGGCGGCGATGGCGGCGACGTCGGCGTCGGAGACGGCGGGGTGGTTCTCAGTGGTCATGGGGGGAGGTGTCTCCAGCGGGGGACGGTGGGAGCGGACGGGGGGAGGCGGGGGCCGGGGCGGCGGCGTCGGTGGTGTCGGCGGCGTCGACCGAGTCCCAGATGCTGGCGTACCAGGGCTTGGCGGCCCGCGCCGAGCCGCCGGGCGCACCGTCGGAGGCGGCCGGACCGGCGGCGGCAGCGGAGGCGGACGCCGAGGGCCGGGCGGCGGCCGGACCGGCCGGATCCACCGCGATGTACGGGGTCTCCCCCGGCATCGCGTAGTGCAGCCGGGCGCGGGCCTGCGCCTTGACGTACTCGGGGTCCTGCCAGCGGGCCTTCTCCCGGCGCAGCTGCTCGACCTGCTGGCGGGAGCGGTCGGCCTTCGCCTGCTGGGCGGAGATCTCGGCGCGCTGGGAGATGAACTGCCGCGTCGGGTAGGCGAGGATCGCCACCAGCGAGCAGAGCACCAGGACGAGGACGGTCGCCCGGCTCGTGAAGCGAGGCCGGGCCGCCAAGCCCGGGATCCTCCAGCCTGCCATCTCCCGTTCCCCTCCTGGTCGCGACGGTGCCCCGCCGTCCACCCTACGGGGTGAACGGCGGGGCACCGGTCAGGCGTGCTCACCGGTCGGCGGAGCGACCGTGCTCGCCGCTCCGAGGAGCGGCTGTGCTTGCTATTCCGCGGCGCGGCTGTGCTTGCTATTCCGCAGAGCGGAAGCGCGGGAAGGCGCCGCGGCCGGCGTACTCGGCGGCGTCGTCGAGGATCTCCTCGATGCGCAGCAGCTGGTTGTACTTGGCGACGCGCTCGGAGCGGGCCGGGGCACCGGTCTTGATCTGGCCGCAGTTGGTGGCGACGGCCAGGTCGGCGATGGTGACGTCCTCGGTCTCGCCGGAGCGGTGCGACATCATGCAGCGGTAGCCGTTGCGCTGGGCCAGCTCGACGGCGTCCAGGGTCTCGGTCAGCGAGCCGATCTGGTTCACCTTCACCAGCAGCGCGTTGGCGGTGCCGGTCTCGATGCCCCTGGCCAGGCGGGCCGGGTTGGTGACGAACAGGTCGTCGCCGACCAGCTGGACCTTGTCGCCCAGCTTGACGGTCATGGCCTTCCAGCCGTCCCAGTCCGACTCGTCCAGCGGGTCCTCGATGGAGACCAGCGGGTAGGCGTCGACCAGCCCGGCGTAGTACTCGATGAGCTCTGCGGCGGAGATGGCCTTGCCCTCGAACTGGTAGGCGCCGTCCTCGTAGAACTCGGACGCGGCGACGTCCAGGGCGAGCGCGATGTCGCGGCCGGGCACGTAGCCGGCCTTCTGGATGGCCTCGGTGATGAGGTCCAGGGCCTCGCGGTTGCTGTCCAGGTTCGGCGCGAAGCCGCCCTCGTCGCCGAGGCCGGTCGACAGGCCGCGCTCCTTCAGCACGCCCTTGAGGGTGTGGTAGACCTCGACGCCCCAGCGGACGGCCTCGGAGAAGGACTCCGCGCCGATCGGGGCGATCATGAACTCCTGGATGTCGACGTTGGAGTCCGCGTGCGAACCGCCGTTGAGGATGTTCATCATCGGAACGGGCAGCACGTGCGCGTTCGGGCCGCCCAGGTAGCGGAACAGCGGCAGGTCGCTGGCCTCGGAGGCGGCGTGCGCCACGGCCAGCGAGACGCCCAGGATCGCGTTGGCGCCGAGCGAGGACTTGTCCGGGGTGGCGTCCAGGTCGAGCATGGCCTGGTCGATCAGGCGCTGCTCGGTGGCGTCGTAGCCGACCAGCTCCGGGCCGATCTGCTCGATGACGGCCAGGACGGCCTTCTCCACGCCCTTGCCGAAGTAGCGGTTCTTGTCACCGTCGCGCAGCTCCAGCGCCTCGAAGGCGCCGGTGGAGGCACCCGACGGGACAGCGGCACGGCCGGTGCTGCCGTCGTCGAGGCCGACCTCGACCTCGACCGTGGGGTTGCCACGCGAGTCGAGAATCTCACGGGCTACGACGACATCGATGGACGGCACGAGGCATCTCCTTGCGGAAGCAGGGTCCGGCTGACGTTGGGTGCTGCCGGCGGGACGATTGCGGAGTCGTTACGACCAGAGCCTAACCGCCCCGGCCCCCGGGGCCGCGCTGGCCTCGGTCCCGTCTCAGCGTGTGGCCCGGCTACCCGCCAGTAGTTCACCTGCTTGCCCGATCGAAGCGGGCGAATACGGGGGAATGCGGGCGAAGGGGGACGGCACTCGTCCCCCTTCGCCCGCAGGGCGCGGGCCGTTCGGGGCCCGGGCCGCTCAGCCGAGGTGCAGCACCTGGCCGGGCATGATCAGGTTGGGGTTGCCGCCGACGGTGCCGCGGTTGCCGTCGTACACCGACTGCCAGCCGCCGGACACGCCCTGGGCGGCGGCGATCGTCGACAGCGTGTCGCCGGCCCGGACGGTGTAGTCGTGACCGCCCTGCGCGGCGGCGGACTGCGCGACCGGGGCGGACTGCGCGGGCTGCGCGGCGCGGGGCGCGGACTGCGGCTGGGCGGCGGGCTGGCCCGCGTACTGCTGGTAGACGCTCTGGTGGCTGGTCCAGTACCAGGCGCCGTTGTTCTGGTACCAGTACACCTTCGCGTCGGCGTCCCAGCCGGCCTTGCCGGAGAAGCCCTGGGTCTGCGGCTGCGTCTGCTGCGGGGCCTGCTGGACGGGCTGCTGGGCGGCCGGCTTCGGGGCGGCCTGCTTGACCGGCTGCTGGGCGGGCTTCGGGGCCTGCGTCTGCTGGGTCTGCTTGGCGGCGGGCTGCTTGGCGGGCTTGGCGTCCGTGGAGGTGTCCACGGAGGCCGGGGCGCCGCCCTTGGTCAGGCCGGCCTTCTGGGAGCAGACGGGCCAGGCGCCCGGGCCCTGCGAGGCCAGCACCTTCTCGGCGACCGAGATCTGCTGCGCCTTGCTGGCCTGGTTGGCCTGCGGGGCGTAGGAGGTGCCGCCGTACGCCTTCCAGGTGCTGGGCGTGAACTGCAGGCCGCCGGAGAAGCCGTTGCCGGTGTTGATGCTCCAGTTGCCGCCGCTCTCGCACTGGGCGACGGCGTCCCAGGTGGAGGCCGGGGCGGCGGAGGCGCCGGTGGCGGTGAGGAGCGGCATCGCGAGTCCGACGCCGGCCACACCGGCGACGGCGATGGCCTTCTCGGCCTGGGTGCGACGACGGTGACGGCCAGTTCCAACGAACAGCATGAAGAGGTCCCTCTCCGCACGCCTGCGAGGTGAGCTGTCGGGTTCGGACCGGGAGGTGGCCCGGCCGCCGAAAGCGGAAACGATTCCGCTCGGGCGGCTTCACCCCAAGCCGTTGGGGAACGGCAACAAACCTGGTTCCCCCGCCCCTGCCCAGGGTCTGGTCGGTTTCCCGTGGCGCGGCGGGCAGGATTCGGCGTTCCGCGCACGAGGTCCGCAGCTGCGAACTCCAGGGAGAGTAGACAGATCATCAGACCAATAACAAGCTCATATCGCCGATATCACACACAAATTACGGCGCGTGGTCAATCGCCTACCAACGGCGGCGGTATGTCCGGATTGATACGGGTTCAGACCCGGTCCCATGAGCCGCCGGAGACGTGCAGTCAGCGTGTCGAAGCGTCGGTCGGCGTGACCGGAGGCGCGTGCGGAGAGCGGGTCTCCGGAGTGAATTCGACCGGGAGTTCCCGCAGGCCACGCATGATCAGGCCACCTCGCCAGCGCAGGTTCTCCGGGTTTTCCGCGAGCCGCAGGTCCGGCAGCCGGGAAAGCAGCGTGGCCAGTGCGCTCCGTCCCTCCAGGCGGGCCAGCGGGGCCCCGATGCAGTAGTGGATCCCGTGGCCGAAACCCAGGTGCGGATTGTCCGTGCGGGCCAGGTCCAGGGTGTTCTCGTCCGAGAACCTGGCCGGATCGCGATCCGCCGCGGCCAGCACCACCAGCACCGGATCGCCCACCGGGATGTCCACCCCGCCGATCGACAGCGGCCGCGTCGCGAAACGCCACGTCGCCATCTCCACCGGACCGTCGTAGCGCAGGAGTTCCTCGATCCCGGTCTCCAGCAGCGCCGTCTCGCCGCGCACCACCGACTCCTGCAGCAGCCTGCGCTGCTCCGGGTTGCGCAGCAGCGCGTACGTGCCGTTGCCGATCAGGTTGACGGTCGTCTCGAACCCCGCGAACAGAAGGATGAACGCCATCGCGGCGGCCTCGTTCTCGTTCAGGTGCTCGCCGTGGTCGCTCGCCCGGATCAGGCCCGAGATCAGGTCGTCACCCGGATCCGCCCGCTTGCGGTGGATCAGCTCCAGCAGGTACGCCCGCATCCGCTTCACCGCCCGCCCCACGCCGCCGCGTTGGCCGCCGCCGTGCCGGATCATCATCCCGGCCCAGTCCCGGAAGTCGTCCTGGTCCTCGGCCGGCACGCCCAGCATGTCGCAGATCGCGTAGATGGGGAGCGGGAACGCGAACTCGTGGATCAGGTCCGCCGAACCGCGCTGCGCGAAGCCGTCGATCAGCCGGTCCGTGAGCTGCTGCACCCGCGGCTCGAACTCCGCCACCCGGCGCGGCGTGAACGCCTTCGACACCAGCCGGCGCAGCCGGGTGTGGTCCGGCGGGTCGATGTTCAGCAGATGCGTCATCAAGTCCGCCTGGCGCTCCCCCGGAATTCCCACCCGCCCGGTGCGGTGCGCCTGCTCGCTGTGGTGCGCCGGGTTCTTCGACAGCCGGCCGTCCGCCAGCGCCTGCCGCGCGTCCGCGTAGCGGGTCACCAGCCAGGCCTCCACCCCGCTCGGCAGCGTCGTGCGGTGCACCGGGGCGTGCTCGCGCAACCAGGCGTAGGCGGGGTACGGGTCGGTGGCGAACTCCCAGGTGAAGAGCTGCGGGGCGGCGGGGTCGGGCTGCACTGGCATGCGTCGACCGTATCCGGTGGGTCGCGGCCGCACCGCCTCCGGCGACCGCGACCGGCGGGGCCGGATCGTCAACACCCGGCGGACGGCCCGCCAACGCTCCGTGGACGCCCCGTGGACGGTCCGTGGACAGCTCTTGGACAGCTCTTGGCCGGGTGGCGGGCGTGACCCTGGTCACCTGAGGGGTAATCCCTGTTGCGGAGGGTCAGGACCTGCCTACGATCCTCCGCAGAAATCGTGGGCGCCGGTGCGGTGTCGCCCACAGGGAGGAGCAGACCATGCGGGTCAGCGGGGCAGTCGTCGTCATCGCGGTACTCGACGGCGGATCGGGAGCCGAGCTCGCCCGCCGGTTCACCGCCGCCGGCGCCGCCGGAGTGCTGATCGCCGACCAGCGTGCGGGCGTCGCCGAGGACCTCGCCACCGAACTCGACCGGCCGGGCTGCCCCGTCGTCGGCGTCGGCGGCGACATCCGCCGCCCCAGCGACGTCGCCGCCCTCGTCGACACCGCCGAGAAGCACCTCGGCCCCATCGACCTGTTCTGCGTCGCCGGCCCCGACGGCGAGCGGATCGTCTCCCTCGCCGAACTGCCCGCCCGCCTCGACCTCGAACGCCTCGCCGAACTCCTCGCCCTCGTCGGCGAGGCCATCGGCGAAGTCGTCCCCCGGCAGCGGCGGCCGATCGAGAACACCGCCACGGCCGCCTGAGGCCCCGCCCGGGCCCGCTACCCGCCGACCGGCCCGAGGCCCTCGGCCGCGCGCACCGCGTCCCGGTAACCGCGCGCGGCCGAGCGCAGCGCCGCGTCCACGTCCACCCCGGCGTCGTACGCCCGCTGCGCCACCGCCAGCAGCAGCCGGCCCGCCGACTGCGCCGTCAGCTCCGTCGGCAGCGCGTACGGCTCGTCCGGCACGCCCGCGAAGCCCGCCCGGCGCACCCGCGACACCAGCTTCGCCGCGTACGCCAGCGACGGCAGCCCGGCCGGCACGCCGTCCAGCACCGACTCCCGGTCCGCCTTCTCGGCCGCCTTCAGCTGCTCCCAGTTCGCCTCCACCTCGGCGGTGCCCTCCGCCTCGACGTCCCCGAACACGTGCGGGTGCCGGTACATCAGCTTCTCGACGATGTCACCGGCCACGTCGTCGATCGAGAACGCCTCCGCCGGGTGCTCCTCGGCGATCCGGGAGTGGAAGAACACCTGGAGCAGCACGTCGCCCAACTCCTCGCGCAGCGTCTCCCGGTCCCCCTCCTCGATCGCCTCGACCAGCTCGTAGGCCTCCTCGACCAGGTACTTCACCAGGCTCTCGTGCGTCTGCTCGGCGTCCCACGGGCAACCGCCCGGCGAGCGCAGCCGGTCCATCACCGACACCAGGTCCAGCAGCCGCGCCCCCGGCAGGTCGTACGACCCCGGCAGCACCTCGATCTCCGGCACCTCACCGGCGTGCTCCACCGCCAGCCGCGCCAGCGCGTCCGTCAGCCCCGGATCCCCGTCCGGGCTGCCCAGCCACACCGTCGGCCCCGCCCCGCCCGGCTGCCCGGTCAGCAGCCGCGCCAGCGCCGGTGCCGACCCCGCCGCCACGACCTCGACCTCCACCCCGGCCTGCCGCACCGCCGCCACCTGCGGATGCCCCGCGTCCGCCGCCAGCACCCGCCCCGCCGACCGCAGCGCCTCCCACGCCGGCCACGCCAGCAACCCGGGGGCCACCCGGTGGGTGGTCGTCAGCAGGATCAGCTTCGCGTCCGGAACATTCGTCGTCACACCCCGAACCTACCCGCCGCCCGCCCGGGGCGGGGACGGGCCCGACGGAGCCCGCCCCCGCCCCCGGGCCCGTGCGGGCGCCAGGGCACGCCCTACTTCTTCGACCCCGCCAGGTCGTCGAACATCGCCGACAGGAACTCGCTGCACCAGCCCAGCAGCTCCCGCCCGACCAGCGGCTTGCCGCCGATCCGCCCGGTACTCGGCCGCGGCACCAGCAGCTGCTGGGCGGCCGCCTTGACCTGGCTGCGCGGGTAGAGCCGGTTCAGCCGCAGCTGCTGGGACTCCCGCAGCTCCACCGGCCCGAACCGGACGTTGGCCCCCTGGAGGGTGATGTCCGCGATGCCGCACCGCCGGGCGTACAGCCGCAGCGCCGCGACCAGCAGCAGGTTCTCCACCGGCTCGGGCAGCTTGCCGTAGCGGTCGACGAGCTCGTCCCGGACCTGCTGGATGTCCGCCTCCGAGTTGACCGCCGCGATCGAGCGGTACGCCTGCAGCCGCAGCCGCTCGCCGGGCGCGTAGTCGTGCGGCACGTGCGCGTCGACCGGCAGCTCGATCTTCACCTCCAGCGGCTCCTCCTCCGGCTCGCCGCCGTTCGCCAGCGACTCGCGGAACTCGGCCACCGCCTCGCCGACCATCCGCATGTAGAGGTCGAAGCCGACGCCCGCGATGTGCCCGGACTGCTCACCGCCGAGCAGGTTGCCCGCGCCGCGGATCTCCAGGTCCTTCATCGCGACGTACATACCGGCGCCCATCTCGGTGTGCTGGGCGATGGTGGCCAGGCGCTCGTGCGCGGTCTCGGTGAGCGGCTTCTCCGGCGGGTACAGCATGTACGCGTAGCCGCGCTCGCGGCCCCGGCCGACCCGGCCGCGCAGCTGGTGCAGCTGGGAGAGACCGAAGGTGTCCCCGCGCTCGACGATCAGGGTGTTGGCGTTGGAGATGTCGATGCCGGACTCCACGATCGTGGTCGACACCAGGACGTCGAACTCCTTCTCCCAGAAGTCGACGACGACCTTCTCCAGCTGGTTCTCCCCCATCTGCCCGTGCGCGGTGGCGATCCGCGCCTCGGGGACGAGGTCCTTGAGCCGGGCGGCCGCCTTGTCGATCGACTCCACCCGGTTGTGGATGTAGAACACCTGGCCCTCGCGCAGGAGTTCACGCCGGATCGCGGCCGAGATCTGCTTCTCGTCGTAGGGGCCGACGAAGGTCAGCACCGGGTGCCGCTCCTCCGGCGGGGTGGTGATGGTGGACATCTCGCGGATGCCGGTGACGGCCATCTCCAGGGTGCGCGGGATCGGCGTCGCGGACATGGTGAGCACGTCGACGTTGGCGCGCAGCTTCTTCAGCTGCTCCTTGTGCTCGACGCCGAAGCGCTGCTCCTCGTCGACGATGACCAGGCCGAGGTCCTTGAACCTGGTCTCGGAGGAGAACAGCCGGTGGGTGCCGATGACGACGTCCACCGAGCCCTCGAACAGGCCCTCCAGCACGGCCTTGGCCTCGCTGTCGCTCTGGAACCGGGAGAGTGCCTTCACCGACACCGGGAAGTTGGCGTACCGCTCGGCGAAGGTGGAGAAGTGCTGCTGCACCAGCAGCGTGGTCGGCACCAGCACCGCCACCTGCTTGCCGTCCTGCACCGCCTTGAAGGCGGCGCGCACCGCGATCTCGGTCTTGCCGTAGCCGACGTCGCCGCAGATCAGCCGGTCCATCGGGACGGACTTCTCCATGTCGGACTTGACCTCGGCGATGGTGGTCAGCTGGTCCGGCGTCTCCGCGTACGGGAAGGCGTCCTCCAGCTCGCGCTGCCAGGGGGTGTCCGGGCCGAAGGTGTGGCCGGGGGCGGCCATCCGCGCCGAGTACAGCTTGATCAGGTCGGCGGCGATCTCCTTGACCGCCTTCTTGGCCCGCTGCTTGGTCTTCGCCCAGTCCGCGCCGCCGAGCCGGTGCAGCGTCGGGGCCTCGCCGCCGACGTACTTGGTGACCTGGTCGAGCTGGTCGGTCGGCACGAACAGCCGGTCGCCGGGGTGGCCGCGCTTGGCCGGGGCGTACTCCAGCACCAGGTACTCGCGGGTGGCGCCCTGGACGGTTCGCTGCACCATCTCGACGTACCGGCCGACACCGTGCGCCTCGTGGACGACGTAGTCGCCGGTGGCCAGGGCCAGCGGGTCGATCGCGTTGCGGCGCCGGGACGGCATCCGGCGCATGTCCTTGGTGGAGGACTTCTGGCCGGACAGGTCGGTCTCGGTGATGACCGTGAGCTTCAGGGCCTCGTCGACGAAGCCGTGCTCGATCGAGCCGCAGGAGACGTAGACGACGTCCCGGGTGGGCGCCTCGGCGAGGTCGGCGACCAGCCGGGCCGGGATGCCCTCGTTGCCGAGCACCTCGGCGAGCCGGGAGGCGGGCCCGTGGCCCTCCGTCACCATCACGACGCGCCAGTCGGCGGCCAGCCGCTCCTTGGCGTCGGCGATCGCCCGGGCGGTGTCGCCCCGGTAGGCCTCGACGGCGTGCATGCCGAGGGTGAGCGTGTTGGCGTCGAACTCCAGGACCTCGTTCACGGTGGACTCGCTGGTCGCGAACGGGCTGACCGACCACCAGGGCAGGCCGATCTCGGCGGCGTGCTCGCGCACCTCGGCGAGCGAGCGCAGCGAGGCGGCGGAGACGTCGATGGTCTCCAGGTCGATCGGCCGGTCGCCGCCGGCCGCGGCCGCCACCCAGGAGGCGTGCAGGAACTCCTGGCTGGTCGCCACCAGGTCGGCGGCCCGGGTGCGGACCCGCTCGGGGTCGCAGACCACGGCGACCGAGCCGAGCGGCAGCACGTCCATCAGCAGTTCCATGTCGTCCACCAGGACGGGCGCCAGCGACTCCATGCCCTCGACCGCGATGCCCTCGGCGATCTTGTCCAGGATCTCGGCCAGCCCGGGGTGCTCGGCGGCCAGCTCGGCGGCCCGCGCCCGCACCTCGTCGGTGAGCAGCAGCTCACGGCAGGGCGGCGCCCACAGGCCGTGCTCGGCGATCTCCAGCGAGCGCTGGTCGGCGACCTTGAAGTAGCGGATCTCCTCGACGTCGTCGCCCCAGAACTCCACCCGCAGCGGGTGTTCCTCGGTCGGCGGGAAGACGTCCAGGATGCCGCCGCGGACGGCGAACTCACCGCGCTTCTCGACCAGTTCGACGCGCGCGTAGGCGGCGGCGGAGAGCCGTCGGGCGACCTCCTCCAGGTCGTGCGACTCACCGCGCCGGACGGCCACCGGCTCCAGCTCGGCCAGCCCCTTGACCTGCGGCTGGAGCACCGAGCGGACCGGCGCGACGACCACCTGCACCGGGCCTGCCGCCGGGTCGTCCGCCCGCGGGTGCACGATCCGGCGCAGCACGGCCAGCCGGCGCCCGACGGTGTCCGAACGGGGCGACAAGCGCTCGTGCGGCAGGGTCTCCCAGGCCGGGTACTCGGCGACCGCGTCCGGCGGCAGCAGCGAGCGCAGCGAGGCGGCGAGGTCCTCGGCCTCCCGGCCGGTCGCGGTGACGGCGAGCACCGGACGGCCCCGCTCGCCGGCGGCCTGGCCGGCCAGCGCGCGGGCGAGCGCGGCGATGGCGAACGGCCGGGCGGCGGGCGGTCCGACCAGGTCCAGGTGGCGGCGGCCGCCGGCTGCGGCTCCGGTGGCGGTCGCCGCCTCGATGGCCTCGGCGAGCGCCGAGTCCCGCGCGACGACATCGAGCAGTCCGGTCAGACTCATCAGGGTCTCTTCTTCGTCCCGTGGCTGGTGCTGCCTCCGGGCGGCAGAGGCCTGCCGGGGCAACGCGAACGGCCCGGCACGCCGAGCGGCCGGGGGTGTCCAGCCTACGCCGCGGCACGGACGCGCACGCGGTGTACGACCCGGCGGGGCCGGGCGGGAACGAACCACCGTCCGGGGCGACGAACGGCCCCGGACGGAGCCCGGGACCGGACCGCGGACGAACGACTGGACGGAACACCGGACCGGCCGGTGGACGAACCGTCCGGCCCCTGGTCGGATTCGGCTCCGCGATCCGCCACGAACTGGACATACTCCTGTCACTGCCTGTCCATGGAGATCGCGCACCATGGTGAATGTGCCCGCCGCACCCAACCGTGGGGGATGGCTGTGGCGGCACTGTCGCACCCCCGATGGGGGTCGGAGGTGCGAGGCCGGGCGACCCTGGGTGGGGGCGCCCGCCCAAGCGCCGGGAACCGTGGCGCCCTTTCCTGGAGGGCGCCACGGGTCTCGGCCTCACTCATGGCCGCCGCCCCGCCGGACCGCGTTCCGGCCCGCCGTCGCCGCCACGGGTGCATCGACTGCCAGCGCGGCAGGCCGACGTCGTACGTCTTCGAGGACCAACCCGGCCGGCCCCCGGTTCGCCGCCCCGGCCGGCTACCGGCGCCGGCTGGTCGACCGCAACGCGAAGGCCCTGACCGCCCCGGGGGGAGGCGGTCAGGGCCCAGGGCTCGGAGTCCACCCGGCCGATCGCGGACGAGCCGCCGGCGCGGCGGTCAGCGACGCCGGTAGCTCACCGTGTTCGGGGTGGCGTAGCCGGCGCCGTCGTCCACGATGACGATCTTCGGAATGATCCGGGTCTCCTCCTGCGGCTCCTTCTCGACGCCTTCGCCGTCCCCGTCGGCCTCGGCCGACCGGGGCGGGCCGACCGGCTTCGGCGGCGCCGCGGCCGGCGCGACCGGACCGGTCGCCACCGCCCCGGCGGGCGCCTTGCCGGCGGGTGCACCGGACGTACCGGAACCGCTCGCGGCCCCGGCGGCGGCCCCGCCCACGACCGGCATCCGCGGCCCGGCCACCGGCTTCTCCCGCGCCGCCGGTGCGACCGGGGCGACGGGGGCGACGGCCTTCCGCAGGTCGGCCACCGCGATCTCGCCGGTGTCCGCCTCCGAGTCCACCGGCGCCTCGTCCACCGGCGCCTCGTCGGCGACCGACCGAGCGTCCGCCGGCCCGGCGACCGCCGCCGCCAGCCGCTCCGGCTCGATGGCGCCGACCGCTGCGCCGGTGAGCGAGGCCAGGGTGGCCTTGATGTGGTCCAGGTGCTTCTGCACGGTGTCCAGACGGCCGTCGAACTCGCCCTGCTCACGTTCGCTCGCCGCGTTGATCCGCTCGGCTTCCCGGCGGGCCTGCTCGATCAGCTGGTCGGCCTTGGCCTGGGCGTCGGTCTCCAGCTGCTTGATCCGGCCGAGCACGGTCTCCCGGTGCTGCTCGGCCTCCTTGACCCGGCGCTCGGCGGTCGCGGAGACCTGGGCGTCCTCGGCGTCGGCCCTGGTCTGGGCCTGGGCGAACGTCTCGTCGGCCTTGCGGCGCAGTTCGGCGAGCGTGGCCTCGGCCTGCTCGCCGGCCTCGGCGGCGGCCACCCGCACCTTGGCGGCGTAGGAGGTGGCGGCGTCCCGGGCGCTGCGGCTCTCCTGGTCGGCCTCGGCCCGGATGCCCTCGGCCTCGGAGCGGGTGCGCTCGTCGGTGCGCCGGGCGGCCTGGTCGGCCTCGGAGCGGGTGGTGGCGGCGTACTCCTTGGCGGCGTGGCCGAGGGCCTGGCCGGCGTCGTAGACCTCGTCCCGGAGGTCCTCGGAGAAGCGCTCGGCCTTCTCCCGGACGGCGCGCGCCTCGTTCTGGGCCATCACCGCCAGTCCGGCGGCCTGCTCGCTGAGCACCTCGTAGTCGGGCTCCGGGGCGTCCTCGGCGGCCCGGCGGATGTCGGCCAGCCTGGCCTCCATCTGCCGGAGCCCGGCGCCGAGGACGCTCAGCCGCTCCCACGCCTCGTCGCGCTGCGCGGTGAGGGCGGTGAGGGCTCGGTCGACCTGCTCGGGCGCGTAACCGCGCCGGGCAGAGGTGAAGCCGTACTCGGGGACGGCGTCGCTCATGGGCTCTTCCCCTCATGTCGCGGGCTGCGGAGCCCATGATCGGACGGAACGGACGGATCCGGAACCGGTTCGGCGGCCAGGGCCGAAATCGGACGCCTGGCGGACCGGAATACGTCGAGGACCGGACGAATAGACCCATCCTCTTGACCTATTTTGCGCAGATCTGGGCGAAACCCCAACGAGGCACAGCCGGGACGGCATGCCGGAGGGGTCGTCCCAAACACCGGAACGACCCCTCCCCACCTGCGAGGATCCGCGACGACCCGCTACAGCAGGCCGTCCCAGAACTGCTCCAGCAGCACGGCCCACCACGTGTCCGCGGTCTGCAGGGCCGCCGGGTCGATCGCGGCGAGCTGCGCCTGGAAGTCGGTCGTCCAGCGACCGGCCTGGTCCGGGGTCAGCCCGTACCGCAGCCGCCACATCCGGCCCAGCAGGGCCAGCGCGCGGACGAACTCCGGTACACCCGTGTTGACGAACCGGGGTGGCTGGCCGGTTCCGTCGACGTCCACGGCGACCACGTTCGCGGTGCCGTACTGGACGCAGAGCTGGCGGCCGTAGTCGTTGCCGAGCACCAGGTAGCCGCCGAAGTCCGGGGCCGCGGGCAGACCGCGCTCGGCGGCCAGCTCGGCGAGCGTCGGGATCGGCCGGCCCTCCTGCGCCTGCGCCCAGAAGAACGGGCCGAAGTCGCGCGGCAGCCCCGCCCACACCAGGGACTGCGACACCGGCTCGGGCACGCCCTGGCGGGAGACCGCGCGCTGCTCGTAGCGGAACACGTTCTGGCCGAAGGCCGCCCCGAGCTCCTGGGCGAGCTGCTGCGGCGGGAGCGGCGGCAGCGGCTGGACCGTCCCCGGCGCGGGCAGCGGCACCCGGGACGGGCGGACCCGCTGGGCCCCGGAGGCCAGCTGGTGCAGCTCGTCCAGGTGGTCGAGCAGCTCGGCCATGCCGGCCTGCCGGGACGCGTGGTCGCGGCCGTAGGCGGCGGTGTGGGTGAGCCGGACGTTCGGCCAGGACGCGGCGATCATGCGGTTGCAGTAGCCGCCCGGCAGGTCGCACGACTCCAGCTCGGTGTAGAGCTCCAGGACCTGCTCCGGCGGAACGTTCAGCCGCCGCAGGTCCTGGAGGATCTTCCACTCGGGGTGCGGGGTGCCGGGCTCGCTGCGGTGCAGCAGCTTCTGCTCGGAGCCGTCCGGGCCCCGGTAGCTGAGCGCGGCGAAGTAGCCCGGGCCGACCGCCGGCACCCCCGGCGGGACGGCGGCGCCCTGCGGCACGCCGGGCACCGGCGCCGGCGGGACGGCCGGGGCCGCACCGCCCGCGTTCGGGTAGCCGTAACCGGCCGCGGGCGCGGCGGGGGCCGCCGGACCGCCGGGCGGCGGCGGGACGGCGGGGCCTCCGGACGGCGGGGTGCCCGGGTCGGCCGGCACGGCGCCCGGCAGCGCCGGGTCGACCGCCTCGGCCAGCTGGGTCGCCTCGTACGCCGCGCCGGAGGCGGGCGCGGGCGGCGGCACCGGGGCGGGCGACGGCGCGACGGCCCCGCGCAGGCCCGCCGGAGGCGGGGGCGGCGGGGTCGAACCGGCCGCGCGGCCGCCGGGGCCGGCGGCGGGCGCGACGGCACCCGGGGTGTGCCGCAACCCGGCGGGCGGGGGCGGCGGCGGAGCGGAGGCCGGACTGCGGCCGAGCGCGACGCCGTGCGCGCCCGGACCGGACGCGCCACCGCGCAGCGCGGCCGGAGGAGGCGGCGGCGGGGCCGACGCCGGGTTGCGGCCGAGCCCGGCCTGCGGCGCCGGGGCCGGGGCCGCAGGAGCCCCGGGGGCCGGGGCGGCGGGCGGACCGCCCAGGCCGGGCGGGCCGCCGGGCGCGGCGAGCACGGTCGGCGCGTGATCCACCGGCGCGGCCGCAGCGGGGGGCGCGGCCGGCTGCGGGGCGGCGGCGGGCGGTGCCAGGACGGTCGGCGTCTGCTCCACCCCGCCGGGCGGCCCGGACGGCGCACCCGGCAGGCCCATCAGCCCCGGCGCGGCGTCGGGCGACGCGAGCAGCGTCGGCGCCGGCTCGACGGCCGCGGGCGACACGGGCGCGGACACGGGCGCAGGCGGCGGGACGGCGGCGGGCACGGGCGCCTGGGCGGCGGGCGGCGGGACCGGCGGCATGCCGTAGCCGCCCTCCGGCGGCATCAGCACGGTCGCGGCCTCGGCCCCGGCCGGCGCGGGCGCGTCGGGCAGGTCGGAGCCGGTGGTCCGCAGCCCCTCGGGCATCAGGACGGTGGCCGCCTCGCCCCCGGGCGACGGCACCGGCACGGGGGCCGGGGCCTGCGGCGGAACGGCGAAACCAGCAGGACCGGCCGGCACGGCGGGCACGGGCGGCTCGGCCACCGGAGCAACGGCAGCCGGAGCTCCCTGGCTCCCCAGCCGCTCCGCCTCCGCCGCGATCGCCGCGGCCCCCGCCTCCTGCAGCCACTGCGGCGGGCTGAGCAGGAAGGACGTCGCCTCGACCGGCCCGGGCGCGGGCTTCGCCGCCCCCGCCGGGTTGGCCGCGACCGGCCGCCCGTACGCCTCCTCGTACTGCCGGACCACCTCGTTGACGGGCAGCGCGGGCCAGAGCGTGGTCGCGCCGGAGTCCCGGGCGATCACCAGTCGCGCCTCGCCGGCCGACCCGTCCCCCGGACCCGACGGCCCCGCCGTCCCGTCCCCGGGCGCCACCGCCCAGCAGACGAAGCCCAGGTCGAACTCCCGGACCCGCACCTCGCGCTGCTGCGGCTGCGGCACCCCGCCGTTGATCCACTCCTCGGCGAGCTCCTGCGCCTGCGCGTACGTCACCACGCCCGGTTCACCCCTGTCCCCATCCTCGTCGTCCCCGCTCGTCGCACCGCCGCGGCCACGTCAGTCCACCGGGACGGCCCGGGCGAACCCGCCGTCCACCATCAGCTCCGCGACCGTCTCCAGCTCCGGCGGGCTGCCGGCCAGCCGCAGCAGGAACGCGTCGAAGTCCTCGCCGCAGGGCAGCAGCAGCCGGGCGCAGCGGTCCTCCGGGGCCTCCGGCGCGCCGGTGTCGCGGGCGTCGTCGTACAGGTGGAACCAGACCGAACCGACCCGGTCGCCGCGCACCTTGAGCGCGACGATGCCGCCCTGTACGTAGGCGACACCCAGGTAGTCCTTGGTGAGGTGGTCGCGCAGGCACTTGTTGGCGTACACGGCGTCCTGGGTGCCGTACTCCTCGCTGAGGGTGAGGAAGGGCTGGTCGAGCAGCATGCCGAGCTCGGGGTCCAGCGCCACCCCGACCGGGGCGCGGCCGCCGCCCAGCTTGAGGAAGGTGCGGTAGGCGCCGGGCAGCCGGTAGCCGAGGCGCTCCTCGGCGCGCTGCACCAGGTCCTCGGGGACGCCGATCGGGTCGCCGCCGTCCTTGGCCAGCGAGAAGTGCACGGGCCGGCGCTCCTGCAGCGGGCGGGTGCCGCGGCGGGTGTGGTCGGCGGCGGAGGTGGCCAGGCCGGCGTGGTGCCGCAGCAGCGCCTTGACCTCCACCGGGACGAGCTCCATCCGCCGCCAGCCGGGGGCGGCCCGGCCGACCGCGTGGTGCCAGGTCCAGCCGGGCGGGGTGGCGACGGCGGTGTCCAGGTCGGCCCAGAGCGGGTGGCCCTGGGTGAACAGCGCGGCGTTGGCCGACACGTAGTCGGTCAGCCGCAGCTCGTCCACGCCGAAGCCGTCCGGCGGGTCGGCGACCTCGGCCGCGGCGGCGGCGTACGGGCCGAAGGCCGGGTAGCCGTACTCGTCCACCCGGACCCCGGCGGGGTGTCGCTCCGCGCGGACCGGGTCCGGGAACTGCACCACCTGACCTGCGTACGCCGCGTTCGGTGCGGCGGCGACGCCGGGCCGACCTGTCGTCATCTGGGAGCCCCCACTGGCTGCTGCAAATCCTCGAAGCGCTTGCTGGACACCAGCGTAGGGGGTCGTCTCCGGGCCCGGGCCCCCGCCCGGGAGAAGGGGAACGGTCAGAGCCGCTGCCCGAGCGCCCCGGCCAGCACCCCGGCGACCCTGGTCTGCTGCGCCTCGGTGAGATGCGGGTGCAGCGGCAGGCTGAGCAGTTCGCGGGCGGCCCGTTCGGCGACCGGGAACGCCCCCGCGCGGTGGCCGAGGTGACGGAACGCGGGCTGGAGGTGGACCGGGACGGGGTAGTGCACCCCGGCGCCGATCCCGGCGGCGTGCAACGCGGCGAGGACGGCGTCGCGGTCCCGGCCTGGGCCGATCCGCACCGCGTACAGGTGCCAGACGTGCTCGTTGCCGGGCGCGGTGCGCGGCAGGGTCAGGCCGTCGAGACCGCCGAGCAGGGCGTCGTAGCGGGCGGCGGCGGCCCGGCGGGCGGCGTTCCAGGCGGGCAGCCGGCGCAGCTTGGCCCGCAGCACGACGGCCTGCAGCGCGTCCATCCGGGAGTTGAAGCCGAACCGCTCGTGCCGGTACTTCTCGCGCGCGCCGTGGTCGCCGATCAGCCGGACGGCGGCGGCGAGTTCGTCGTCGTCGGTGAGCACCGCCCCGGCGTCGCCGTAGCCGCCGAGGTTCTTGCCCGGGTAGAAGCTGGTGGCCGCGATCCGCCCGTAGCCGGTGCGCCCGTGCTGCCGGGCGCCCTGGGACTGCGCCGCGTCCTCCACCACCGGTCGGCCGTCGGCCAGTTCCAGCAGCGGCCCCATCGGGGCGAGCTGGCCGTTCAGGTGGACGGGCAGCAGTGCGACCGCTGCGGGCAGCGCCCCGGCGGCCCGCTCGGGGTCGATCAGCAGGTGCGCCGGGTCGGCGTCGACCAGTACCGGGCGCAGCCCGGCCCGCTGCACGGCCTCCGCGGTGGCGACGAAGGTGTTGGCGGGCAGGACGACCCCGCCGCCGGGCGGCAGGTCGAGGGCGCGCAGGGCGAGTTCGAGGGCGTCGGTGCCGTTGCCGGCGCCCACGCAGTGCCGGGCGCCGGTGAAGTCGGCGTACTCCCGCTCGAAGCCGTCCACTTCGGGGCCCTTGACGTAGCCGCCGGAGGCGAGCACCCGGTCGAAGCCGGCCCGGACCTCGGCCGCGACCTCGGCGTGCGCGGCCGCCAGGTCGACCAGCAGGACCGGGTCGGCCGGCGGGATGCCGGCGCTCACCGGGCGGCCGCCCGATCCCCGGACCCCACCGGGACGGTGGCGCCGCCGAGTTCGAGGCTGAGCGAGGCCGCCTCCAGCAGTTGGAGCACCCGCACCCCGGCGCGGCCGTCGGTGAGCGGGGCCCGGCGCTCGGTGATCGCGGCGGCGAACTCGGCCATCACGTTGCGCAGCGCCTCCTGCTCGACCAGCGCGGGCGCGACCATCTCGCCGACCCGGTAGGAGATCAGCGCCCGGTGCCGGATCGCGTCGGTCAGCTGGTCGGGCGGGGTGAGGTCGACGCCGCGGTCGTGCACGGCCAGCCGGGCCTGCGGGTTGAGGTCGTCCCAGACCAGGGTGCGCCGGGAGCCGCCGATCAGCGTGGTGCGGACCTTCGTCGGGGAGAGCCAGTTGACGTGACAGTGGGCCAGAGCGCCGTTGCTCAGCCGGACCGTCAGGTACGCCACGCAGGCCCGGCCGGCGCCGATCGGGTCGGCGCCCTGGGCGGACACCCCGACCGGTTCGACGCCGGGCGGCAGCACGAAGTCGAGGATCGACAGGTCGTGCGGGGCGAGGTCCCACAGCACGTCCACGTCGGGCTGCACCAGGCCGAGGTTGATCCGCACCGAGTCGAAGAACTGGACGTCGCCGATCTCGCCGCCGTGCACCAGCTCGCGGATCCGGCGCACCACCGGGGTGTAGCAGAAGGTGTGGTCGCACATCAGCACCAGCCCGCTGCGCTCGGCCAGGTCGACCAGGTCGGCGGCCTCGGCGGCCGAGGTGGTGATCGGCTTCTCCACCAGCACGTGCTTGCCGGCCTCCAGCGCGGCCCGCACCAGCCGGTAGTGCGCGGCCGCGGGCGTGGCCACCGCGACCGCCCCGACCCGTTCGTCGTCGAGCACCCGCCGGTAGGAGCCGGTCGCCCGGACGGTGCTGTACTCCCCCAGCACGGTACGGGCCTTGGCCTCGTCCAGGTCGCACAGCCAGTGCAGCCGCAGTGCCGGGGTGTCCTGCGCGTTGCGGACCAGCTTCGGGCCCCAGTAGCCGGCCCCGACCACGGCGAGACCCACCGGGCGTTCCGGCGCCGGCCGGGGCGGCTCGCCCGGCGTGGGCACGTGCCCGCCGGGCGCCTGGTTGGCGGCCTGCGCGTCCCAGGCCCGCTGCCGTGGTCCGTTCCGACCGGGCTGCTCCGACGTCATCCACGAGCCCCTTCGCTCCGCCGCCGGGGCGGGCGCGGGCCCACCCCGGCGGCCCCAACGTCCGGCGCGGGCACCGGGGGCGGCCCCTGTCCGCGCGTCCGCGGACGGTCGGCCGGATCCCCTTCGGCCTCGCTGCCGGAACGGTACCGGCCGTGCCACCGGCCCGGGGGTGGTTTCGGGAAATCGGCGGACAAGTCGTGACGACGGTGTGCGGATCCGGCCCCGGTCCGGCGAGGATCGGGTGACGGCCCGGCCGGTCCCGCACGGTCGTTCGTCCGCCCCGCACCCCGGTTGTGCGGATGTCGGTGTCGTTTGACAGGCTTGCCCCGGACCGTCCCACCGGTCCTTCCGTCAGCGGGAACAGAGGAGGAGGACGACGCATGACCACCGGTGAGCCCGCGGGCCCGCCCGTGCTGCGCCACCACCGCGACAGCCTGCTGCCCGCCGTCGCCGCCGCGCTGTCGCTCAAGGGCGGCGAGGTGCACACCCTGGCCGGGGACAAGGACGCCCGACGGCCGGTCCTGCACCCGCTGGTCGGCGAGTTCCTGGACACGCTGCCCGTCGAGGCGCGCGAGCGGTTCACCGGTCGCTGCCCGGAGGCCGTCCTGCTCTCCCAGCACCTGGCCGCGGTCGACGGCCGTCGCTCCAAACGCGCCGCCCGCAAGCCGATGACCCTGCACGAGGCCCGCAAGGCGCTCAAGGGCTCCCGGATGACGACCGTTCGCATCCGGGAGGAGGGCGACCCGGCGCACGGCACCCACGCCCCGCCGTGCCGTTCCTGCGCGCCGATGCTGGAGCACTTCACCGTGCAGAGCGTCGCCGTCGGGCCGCCCGCGCCCTGACCGCGCCCTCGTACGCCCCCTGTCCCCGAGCCCTGGAGTCCGCCCTGAACCCGCCCAGCGCGCCCCCGCCACCGCCGGCCACCCTGTCCGCCGCCCCCGCCGGGCGGGTCCGCCCGCGCTTCCCCGCCGACGTCGCCGCCGAGCTCAAGGCGGCCGGCTGGCACCCCGGCCGCTGGCAGATACGGCAGGCCGAGGAGTGGGCCGACGCCCTGGTCGGGTACGGCGGGGCGGCCGGCCTGCGGCACGCGGTGTTCCCGGCGGCGGTGGAGGCCTGGGCGGAGTTCGGCGGCCTCGCCTTCGACCTGGCCGGCCCGGGCCGCCAGCTGGCCCGCACCCCGTTCCTGATCGACCCGCTGTGCGGACTGCACCAGCCGCGCACCCTGCTCGACCTCGGCCGCGCCCTGGGCACCCAGCTCGCCCCGCTCGGCGAGGAGGCGTACGGGCAGGCGCTGCTGGCCGTCGACGAGGAGGGCCGGGTCTACAGCCTGGACCACACCGGCGAGTGGTTCCTCGGGCACGGCATCGACCAGGCCGTCACCACCCTGGTCCTGGGCACCGCCCCGGAGCGGCTGCGCACCGCCGACGGGTCCTGACGGCGGCCCGGGGCGCTCCGCCGACGCGCGCCCGGGCCTGACCTCCGGGCCGGGCCTGACGGCGCGTCACCGCAGCCGTTCGGCCCGGACCGCCAGCCGGGACGGCAGCACCGCCTCGACCCGGAACCCGCCGTCCGCCTCCGGCCCGGAGGAGAAGGTGCCGCCCAGTGCGATCACCCGCTCCCGCATCCCGACCAGCCCGTTGCCGCCGCTGGGCAGCTTCGCCGCGCCCCCGCCGCCGCCCGGGCAGGCGTTCACCACGCTCACCCGCACCCCGTTGGGCGCGTACGCGAGCAGGACGGACACCCGTGCGCCGCCCGCGTGCTTGTGCGCGTTGGTCAGACCCTCCTGGACGACCCGGTAGGCGGTCTGCTCGGCCTCGCCGGTGAACTCCTGCCGGCTGCCGCTGACGGTCAGCGTCACCGCCATGCCGGCCGCCCGGGACTGGTCGACCAGCCGGGGCAGCCCGGCCAGCGAGTCCGGCTCCGGCTGGCGCTCGTCGTCCATCCGCAGCACGCCGAGGATCTCCCGCAGCTCGTTCAGCGCCTGCCGCCCGACCTCGCCCATCAGCTTGGCGCTCTGCGCGGCCTTCTCCGGGTCCTTGGCGACGATCCGCTCCAGCGCCCCGGCGTGCACCACCATCAGGGACACCCGGTGCGCCACCACGTCGTGCATCTCCCGGGCGATCCGGGTGCGCTCCTCCAGCCGGGCCCGGCGGGCGCGCTCCTGGGCCTGCTCGGCCAGCAGGTCCAGCTCGGTCTCCAGGCCGTGCGCGCGGTCCTTGAGCGAGTCGATCAGCCGCCGCCGCGCGCCCACGTACAGTCCGGTGACCACCGGCGGGACGGTCAGGCCGACGGAGACCAGCACCGCGATCAGCACCTGGCCCCAGAGCGGCGGCTGCTCCACCGCCGTGTCGCCGGGCGTCAGCATCGACACCATCATCACGGCGACGGTCTCGGCGAAGGCCAGTGCGGACAGCGCCACCACCCGCCAGCGCCGGGTGGGCCACTCCCAGGTCGCCGCCAGCGTGTACAGCGACACCACCAGCAGCAGGACGCCGAGCATCCCCGGCATCGCCACCAGGGTCACCAGCACGGGTACGGCCGGCCAGCGGCGGCGCAGCACCAGCGAACCGCCCGCCACCACGCCGAGCAGCGAGATGCCGGCCATCCCGGCGGCGCCCAGGTGCACCCGGCCGAAGAGGAAGGCGATCGTGCTGAGCGCGCACTCCAGCGCGGCGAGCGCCGCCAGCCCGATGTCCAGGAAGGCGCTGCGCGGCCGTTCCCACCACCAGAACGGCCGGACCGGCGCGCGCTCCCCAGGCGACTTGCTCATGGCCGACAGCCTAAGCGGCAACCCCCTCCCCTCCCCACCGGGATTGTCCCCGACACCTCGCCGGACCCTCAAGTGGTCCAGACCACATGCGGCCTGCGGCGGCACTGTCCGCCATCCGGCCACCTCGCGGACAGCGACCGCCCCGACACCTATGCTGGTCGCGTCGGACAGCGCGGTCCGCACGCGTCACACCCGCCACACGCGGGCGGACCTGTGACGATGAGCCGTTGCCGAACCCCACCACCACAGGGAGCCAGCCGTGACCGCTCCGGTCCCCACCCCGGCGGACAGCCCCACTGTCCACGCCACCGGCCCAGTTGCCGACAACGCGGCCCTGCGGGCGGACATCCGCCGCCTCGGCGACCTGCTCGGCGAGACGCTCGTCCGCCAGGAAGGCCCCCAGCTGCTGGGCCTGGTCGAACAGGTCCGCCTGCTCAGCCGCACCGACGGCGAGGCCACCGCCGAACTCCTCTCCGACATCGACCTGGACACCGCCGCCAAGCTGGTCCGGGCCTTCTCCACCTACTTCCACCTCGCCAACGTCACCGAACAGGTGCACCGCGGCCGCGAGTTCGCCACCCGCCGCGCCCGGGAGGGCTCGCTGCTCGCCCAGACCGCCGACCAGCTCGCCGAGGCCGACCCCAAGCACCTCGAGAACACCCTGGCCCACCTCGCGGTCCGCCCGGTCTTCACCGCCCACCCCACCGAGGCCGCCCGCCGCAGCGTCCTCAACAAGCTGCGCCGCATCGGTGAACTCCTCGACCGCATCCACCGCGAGGAGATCGCCGCCGGCCTCTCCCAGGCCGACCCGGCCCGCACCAGCAGCGCCCGCCGCCAGGCCGACCGCCGCCTCGCCGAGGTCATCGACCTGCTCTGGCAGACCGACGAGCTGCGCATCGCCCG
This sequence comes from Kitasatospora sp. NPDC094016, assembly GCF_040304045.1. NCBI lineage: Bacteria > Bacillati > Actinomycetota > Actinomycetes > Kitasatosporales > Streptomycetaceae > Kitasatospora > Kitasatospora sp. NPDC094016. Next base: position 254,350 of record NZ_JBEOUK010000005.1, on the reverse strand, counting down.
CCCCGAGCCCACCGACGAGGCCCGCAACGCCGTCTACTACCTGGACGAGCTCTACCGCGACGCCGTCCCCCAGGTCCTGGAGGAACTGCACGAGGAACTCGGCCGGGTCGGCCTCACCCTGCCCGACGGCGTCCGCCCGCTCACCTTCGGCACCTGGATCGGCGGCGACCGCGACGGCAACCCCAACGTGACCCCGCAGGTCACCTGGGACGTCCTCAACCTCCAGCACGAGTACGGCATCAAGGACGCCCTGGCCGCCGTCGACGACCTGCGCAGCACCCTCTCCACCTCCGAGCGGCTGGCCGGCGCCTCGGTCGAACTGCTCGCCTCGCTCAACACCGACCTGCACCAGCTCCCCGAGCTCAGCCCCCGCTACAAGCGGATGAACGCCGAGGAGCCCTACCGCCTCAAGGCCACCTGCGTCCGGCTCAAGCTGGAGAACACCCGCGAGCGGCTCGCCCAGGGCACCCCGCACGTCGAGGGCCGCGACTACCTCGGCACCCGCGAGCTGATCACCGACCTGCGGCTCATCCAGGACTCCCTGCGCGCCCACCGCGGCGAGCTGATCGCCGACGGCCGCCTCGCCCGCGCCATCCGCACCATCGAGGCCTTCGGCCTCCAGCTCGCCACCATGGACGTCCGCGAGCACGCCGAGGCCCACCACCACGCCCTCGGCCAGCTCTTCGACCGCCTCGGCGAGGAGGCCTGGCGCTACGCCGACATGCCCCGCGAGTACCGGCAGAAGCTGCTCGCCAAGGAGCTCCGCTCGCGCCGCCCGCTCGCCCCCACCCCGGCCCCGCTGGACGCCGCCGGCACCAAGACCCTCGGCGTCTTCAACACCATCCGCGAGGGCTTCGAGCGCTTCGGCGACGAGATCGTCGAGAGCTACATCATCTCGATGTGCCAGGGCGCCGACGACGTCTTCGCCGCCACCGTCCTGGCCCGCGAGGCCGGCCTGATCGACCTGCACGGCGGCATCGCCAAGATCGGCATCGTGCCGCTGCTGGAGACCACCGAGGAACTCCAGAAGGCCGACCTCATCCTCGACGAGATGCTGTCCGACCCCTCCTACCGGCTGCTCGTCTCGCTGCGCGGCGACGTCCAGGAGGTCATGCTCGGCTACTCCGACTCCTCCAAGTTCGGCGGCATCACCACCTCCCAGTGGGAGATCCACCGCGCCCAGCGCCGGCTGCGCGACGTCGCCCACCGCTACGGCATCCGGCTGCGCCTGTTCCACGGCCGCGGCGGCACCGTCGGCCGCGGCGGCGGCCCCTCGCACGAGGCCATCCTGGCCCAGCCCTGGGGCACCCTTGAGGGCGAGATCAAGGTCACCGAGCAGGGCGAGGTCATCTCCGACAAGTACCTGCTCCCCTCCCTCGCCCGGGAGAACCTGGAGCTGACCATCTCCGCCACCCTCTCCGCCTCCGCGCTGCACACCGCCCCGCGCCAGGCCCCCGAGGAACTGGCCCGCTGGGACGCCGCGATGGACCAGGTCTCCGCGGCCGCCCACACCGCCTACCGCGCCCTGGTCGAGCAGGAGGACCTGCCGAAGTACTTCTTCGCCGCCACCCCGGTCGACCAGCTCGCCTCGCTGCACCTGGGCTCCCGCCCGTCCCGCCGCCCCGACTCCGGCGCCGGCCTCGACGGCCTGCGGGCCATCCCGTGGGTCTTCGGCTGGACCCAGTCCCGCCAGATCGTCCCCGGCTGGTACGGCGTCGGCTCCGGCCTCGCCGCCGCCCGCGCGGCCGGCCTCGGCGGCGTGCTCGACGAGATGCACGGCCAGTGGCACTTCTTCCGCAACTTCCTGTCCAACGTCGCCATGACACTGGCCAAGACCGACCTGCGGATCGCCCGCCACTACGTCGAGCAGCTGGTGCCCGCCGACCTGCACCACGTCTTCGACCAGATCGTCGCCGAGCACGAGCTCACCCTGCGCGAGGTGCTCCGGCTCACCGGCGAGGGCGAACTGCTGGAGCACAACCCGGTGCTCAAGCAGACCTTCACCGTCCGCGACGCCTACCTCGACCCGATCTCCTACCTCCAGGTCGCGCTGCTGCGCCGCCAGCGCGAGGAGGTCGCCACCGGCCGCCACGAGGACCCGCTGCGCGCCCGCGCGCTGCTGCTGACCGTCAACGGCATCGCCGCCGGCCTGCGCAACACCGGCTGACGCCACCGCGCGTACGGGACGGGGCCGCCGTCCGCCCTCCGGGGTGGGCGGCGGCCCCGTCCCGTACCGGAAGGGCCCGGGGCACGCGAAAGGGCCGGTGCCCGTGGGCACCGGCCCGGTGTCGTGTCACCGCGCGGACAGGACCTACTCGCCCGGCTCGCCCGCGCGCCGGCGCTTCAGCCACAGCGCGGCGCCGCCGGCCGCGACCACCAGGCCGCCGCCGACCGCCAGCAGCCCGGCGTCCGTGCCCATCGAGTCACCGAGCAGCGGCCCGAACTGCGCCGCCGCCGGATCCGCGGAGACGCCCGGATCCGGCTCGGCCACCGCGTCCGCGTGCGCCACCGCGCCGCCCGAGAGCAGCACCCCGGCCGCCCCCAGCGCACCGGCCGTGCCGACCCGCCGTCCGAACTGCTTCAGTCGGACCACCCGGAGCCGCCGCAGTCGGCGGACCGGACGAAAACCCCGCATCGAGAACTCCCCAGGACTCGTTCGCGTACCAGGCCGACGCTATCCGATCCCGCACAGGCTTCTCACACGGATTCAGGTTTGGACCGGCAAGCGTTGTACGACTGTTGCGTAACACCACTCCCGGACTTGATGCAGCGTCAGGAGTTGTAGGTGCCCTGCGCCCGCTCCAGCCCCTCGGACAGCAGCGCCTCCACCGCGTCCGCCGAGCGGTCCACGAACCACTCCAGTTCCTTGCGCTCGGCGCCGGAGAAGTCCTTCAGCACGAAGTCCGCGACCTCCATCCGGCCCGGTGGCCGGCCGATCCCGCACCGCACCCGGTAGTAGTCCGGCCCCAGCGACTTGGTGATCGACTTCAGCCCGTTGTGGCCGTTGTCCCCGCCGCCCAGCTTGAGGCGCAGCGCCGCGTAGTCGATGTCCAGCTCGTCGTGGACGGCGACCAGCGCCGAGGCCGGCGCCTTGTAGAAGTCCCGCAGCGCCGTCACCGGCCCGCCGGAGAGGTTCATGAACGACATCGGCTTGGCCAGCACCACCCGGCGGCCGGAGAGCCGTCCTTCGGCCACCTGCGCCCGGCTCTTGTGCGCCTTGAACTTCGCGCCCATCCGCTGCGCCAGCAGGTCCACCACCATGAACCCGATGTTGTGCCGGTTCCGGGCGTACTGCTCGCCCGGGTTGCCCAGCCCCACCACCAGCCAGGGGCCCTCGTACTCGTCCGCCATGCCCTCTCTCCTCCTGTGCGCGCTCTACGTCATCTTCCCGGACACACCGCTGCCCCGGCCGCTCCGAGGGGAGCGACCGGGGCAGCGGTCACAGCTGGTGGGGCGAGGCTCAGGCCTCGGTGCCCTCGGCCTCGACGGCCTCGTCCTCGGCCGGGGCGGCCTGGGCGCCGATGACCTGCAGCACGACGGCGTCGGCGTCGACGGCCAGGGTGACGCCGGCCGGCAGGACGATGTCCTTGGCGAGGACGGAGGCACCGGACTCCAGGCCCTCGACCGAGACGGTGACGGCCTCGGGCAGGTGGGTGGCCTCGGCCTCGATCGGCAGCGCGTTGAGGACGTGCTCCAGCAGGTTGCCGCCGGGGGCCAGCTCGCCCTCGGTCAGGACCGGGATCTCGACGGTGACCTTCTCGCCGCGCTTGACCAGCAGCAGGTCGACGTGCTCGATGGTGCGCTTGATGGCCTCGCGCTGGACGGCCTTGGGCAGCACGTACTCGTCCTTGCCCTCGATCGGCACGACCAGCAGGGCGTTCGGGGTCTTGAGCGCCATCATCAGGTCGTGGCTCGGCAGGTTCAGGTGAACCGGGGCGTGGCCGTGGCCGTAGACGACACCGGGGACGAAGCCGGCACGGCGGGCGCGACGGGCGGCACCCTTGCCGAACTCGGAACGGGTCTCAGCGGCGATGCGGATCTCGGACACGACTGCACTCCTCGGGAAGAACTGGCGCGGGGGTGCAGGCAACGCGAAAAACCGCCGGGGCCACACCCTCAGTACGTTCGGGGGTCACTCGGCGGTAACGGCCTCTGCCGACGGACGGAAATCCGACACCGGCAGCGCGTCGATCACGGAGCGGGCACCCGGCAAGCAGGCGCACGGCATCCCTCGCCGAGCAGTTTCACGAGTCTAACCGCATGAACGGCCTCCCGTGAAATCGGCGGCGGCCCCGGTCCGATCCGGACCGGGGCCGCCGCCGTCGGGCTTCGTCAGTGCACGCCCTCGAAGAGGCTCGTGACCGAACCCTCCTCGAACACCTCGCGGATCGCGGCCGCGATCGAGGGGGCGATGGACAGCGTGGTGATCTTGTCCAGCTGGATCTGCGCCGGGGTCGGCAGCGTGTTGGTGAACACGAACTCGCTGACCCGCGAGTTCTTCAGCCGGTCCGCGGCCGGGCCGGAGAGCACGCCGTGGGTGGCCGCCACCAGGACGTCCGCGGCACCGTTGTCGAACAGCGCGTCGGCCGCGGCGCAGATCGTGCCGGCGGTGTCGATCATGTCGTCGACCAGGACGCAGACCCGGTCCTTGACGTCACCGACGACCTCGGCCGACAGGATGGTGTTGGCCTGGGTCATGTCGCGGCGCTTGTGGATGATCGCCAGCGGCGCGTCCAGCCGGTCGCACCACTGGTCGGCCACCTTCACCCGGCCGGCGTCCGGCGACACGATGGTCAGCTTGGAGCGGTCCACCCTCCCGCCGACGTAGTCCGCCAGCATCGGCAGCGCGAACAGGTGGTCCACCGGACCGTCGAAGAAGCCCTGGATCTGCGCGGTGTGCAGGTCCACGGCCATCAGCCGGTCGGCGCCCGCCTGGCGCAGCAGGTCGGCGACCAGGCGCGCCGAGATGGGCTCGCGGCCCAGGTGCTTCTTGTCCTGGCGGGCGTACCCGTAGAACGGCAGGATCGCGGTGATGCTCTTGGCGGAGGCCCGCTTCAGCGCATCGATCATGATCAGCTGTTCCATGATCCACTGGTTGATGGGAGCCGTGTGGCTCTGCATCACGAAGCAGTCCGCGCCGCGGGCCGAGTCCAGGAAGCGGACGTAGATCTCGCCGTTGGCGAAGTCCAGGGCCTTGGTCGGGACGAGCTCGGTCCCGAGCGCCTCGGCCACCTCCCTCGCCAGTTCCGGGTGGGCACGGCCGGAGAAGAGCTTGAGTTTCTTCTCACCCGACGTCGTGATCCCGCTCACTGCACCGTCTCCTCGCGTTGCTGACGCTGAACCCCGTCATCCCGTGCGGGCAGGCGCAGCCGGCTCGCACGGGGTCGGGGGAATTGTCGGTACGCCTGGACACGGGCCGTAAGCCCAGTGGCGCACGTATGACCCCAAGGTTACGCGCCCACGCAGAAACCGTCCGCCCCGGGACCGTCCTCGGGCTCCCGCCCGCCCCGTCAGGCGTCCGCGGCCCCGTCCGCCGCGGCCTTCGCGGCCTTCGCGGAGGTGGTCCCCGGGCGCTTGCGCTCCACCCAGCCGTCGATGTTGCGCTGGTGCGCCCGGCTCACTCCGAGCGCGCCCGGCGGGACGTCGGTGGTGATCACCGAACCGGCCGCGGTGTAGGCGCCGTCCCCGATCGTCACCGGGGCGATGAACATGTTGTCGGAGCCGGTGCGGCAGTGCGCACCGATCACCGTGCGGTGCTTGTTGACGCCGTCGTAGTTCACGGTGACCGAGGCCGCGCCGACGTTGGTGCCCTCGCCGATCGTGGTGTCCCCGATGTAGGAGAGGTGCGGCACCTTGGCGCCCTCGCCCAGCTCGGAGTTCTTCACCTCGACGTAGGTGCCGACCTTCGCCTTGCGGGCCAGCTTGGCCCCCGGCCGCAGGTAGGCGTACGGGCCGGCGGTGGCCAGCTCGCCCACCTCGGCGCGGTCCGCCGTGGTGTTGCTCACACGGGCGCCGGCGCCGATCAGGGTGTCGGTCAGGGTCGAGTTCGGGCCGACCTCGCAGCCCTCGCCCAGGTGGGTGGCGCCCTGCAGCTGGGTGTTCGGCAGCACGAGGGCGTCCGGCTCGTACGTCACCTGCACGTCGATCCAGGTGGTCGCCGGGTCCACCACGGTGACGCCGGCCCGCATCGCCCGCTCCAGCAGGCGGTCGTTCAGCAGCCGGCGGGCCTGCGCGAGCTGCACCCGGTCGTTGATGCCCAGGATGTCCCGGTGGTCCTCCGCGACCACGGCGCCCACCCGGTGCCCGGCGGTGCGCAGGATCTCCAGGGTGTCGGTGAGGTACTCCTCGCCCTGCGAGTTGTCCGTGGTGAGCTCGGCCAGCGCCTCGACCAGCAGCTTGGCGTCGAAGGCGAAGACGCCCGAGTTGATCTCGGCGATCGAGCGCTGGACGGCGGTGGCGTCCCGCTCCTCGACGATCGCGGCGACGGTGCCGTCCTCGTCCCGCAGGATCCGGCCGTAGCCGAAGGGCTCGGGGACGACGGCGGTCAGCACGGTGACCCCGTTGTCCTGGGCGGCGTGGGCCTTCGCCAGGCGGCGCAGCGTGTCCCCGGTCAGCAGCGGGGAGTCCCCGGCGGTGACGATCACCGTGCCGTCCAGCACCACACCGTCGGCGGCCAGCGCCTCCAGCGCCGTGCGCACCGCGTGCCCGGTGCCCTTCTGGTCCTCCTGCACCACCGGGCGGGCCGCCGGGTAGTGCGCCGCGAGGTGCTCCTGGACCTGGTCCCGCTGGTGTCCGACCACCACGACGAGCTGTTCCGGCGTCAGTTCGCGGGCCGCCGAGACGGCATGACCCACCAACGACCGGCCGCAGACCTCGTGCAGCACCTTGGGCAGCTTGTTCGACTTCATCCGGGTCCCGCCACCGGCGGCGAGCACGACAACGGCGGCAAGCGAATTGGCACCCATGCGGGGAGGCTCCTCGGTCGGTTCACAAGAGCGGGCAGAACGGGCCCGGACCGGACCGAGGCCGGTCGCCATTCGCACAGTCCGCCGAGCAGCACCGACAATACCGGCGGTTCGGCGGTACGCCCGAACCTGAGGCGTGCAGAGGCTCCGCCGCTAGGATTCGAACCCAGACAAAGGCCTCCAAAGGGCCCTGTGCTGCCATTACACCACGGCGGATGGTTGCTCAGACCCTACCCGAGTCGACCCTGCCATGGGTATCAACTGCCGCGATCCGCAGGCCCCGATCCGCCGGGAACGGTCGAACAAGCCGGGCCGCCGGTTCATCCATCCAGTCGGGTGAATTCACTCAAGCGCCGTGCGGCGGCGTGTTCCCTTCGCCACGGAGCGCAACCTACGATGCCGTAGGTTACGCCAACGTAGCCTCCGCTCTCCCTCCCGCACAGGGATGCCGCAAAGGGACGCCCATGACCACCAAGGCCGGCGAGCCGAGCGCGGGGAACGCCGCGCTTCCCACCGAATCCCCCGATTCCACCGATCCCACCGACACCGCCGCCACCCGGCTGTCCGCCACCCGCGGCGGGGAGAAGCAGGGCTTCGCCGAACGGCTGGCGCTCGGGCTGTTCATCCTCGTGCCGTTCGCCGCGCTGGTGGCCGCCGTGCCGGTGGCCTGGGGGTGGGGACTGGGGTGGACGGACGCGGCGATCACCGTCGCCATGTACTTCCTCACCTGCCACGGCATCACCGTCGGCTACCACCGCTACTTCACCCACAGCGCGTTCAAGGCCAACCGCCCGATGCGGCTCGCCCTCGCGGTCGCCGGCAGCCTGGCGGTCGAGGGCCCGCTGGTGCGCTGGGTGGCCGACCACCGCAAACACCACCGGTTCAGCGACAAGGACGGCGACCCGCACTCGCCGTGGCGCTACGGGGAGAGCCTCCCGGCCCTGCTCAAGGGCCTGTGGTGGGCGCACATGGGCTGGATGTTCGACGAGGAGCAGACCCCGCAGCTCACGTACGCGCCGGACCTCGTCCGCGATCCGGCCATACGGCGGATCTCCCGGCTGTTCTGGCTCTGGACCATGATCTCGCTGCTGCTCCCCCCGCTGGTCGGCGGGCTGGTGACGCTGTCCTGGTCGGGCGCGCTGTCCGCCTTCTTCTGGGGATCGCTGGTCCGGGTGGCCCTGCTGCACCACGTCACCTGGTCGATCAACTCGATCTGCCACGCCGTCGGCCGCCGCCCGTTCCGCTCCCGGGACCGCTCGGGCAACGTCTGGTGGCTGGCGGTGCTCTCCTGCGGCGAGTCCTGGCACAACCTGCACCACGCGGACCCGACGGCCGCCCGGCACGGGGTGCTGCGCGGGCAGATCGACTCCTCGGCCCGGCTGATCCGCTGGTTCGAGCTGGCCGGCTGGGTCCGGGACGTCCGTTGGCCGGACGCGCAGCGGATCGCCGCCCGCCGCGCCGCATGAGTCGTCGCTTCCAGCATGATGTAGGGGTGAACGGGAGCAGCGCAGACAGCACAGGCGGCCACCAGAGCACGCGGACGGACGCGGCGCCCGACGCGGCGCCGGCCCGTCCGCGAACCGCTGCACCGGCGGGCGGGGGCGCCTCGGGGGGTGCGCCCGCCCCGACGCCGCGCCGCCGGGGCGGGCGGGTGCGGATGACCGGCAAACAGCGGCGGGAGCAGCTGCTGGAGATCGGCCGGACGGTGTTCGCGGAGCGCGGCTACGACGGCACCTCGGTCGAGGAGATCGCCGAGCGGGCCGGGGTGTCGAAGCCGGTGGTGTACGAGCACTTCGGCGGCAAGGAGGGGCTGTACGCGGTGGTGGTGGACCGCGAGATGCAGTTGCTGCTGGACATGGTCACGGGGGCACTGACCGGCGGGCACTCGCGGGAGCTGCTGGAGCAGGCCGCGTTCGCGCTGATGGACTACATCGACACCTCGACGGACGGCTTCCGGATCCTGGTCCGGGACTCCCCGGTGGCCCAGTCGACCGGCACCTTCGCGTCACTGATCAGCGACATCGCGACGCAGGTGGAGGACATCCTCGGCCTGGAGTTCAAGTCCCGGGGCTTCGACGCGCGACTGGCCCCGATGTACTCGCAGATGCTGGTCGGCATGGTCGCGCTGACCGGGCAGTGGTGGCTGGAGGTCCGCAAGCCGGACAAGGCGCAGGTCGCGGCGCACCTGGTGAACCTGGCCTGGCACGGGCTGGAGGGCCTGGAGCGGCACCCGAGGCTGGTCGGCGGGCGCAAGGACTGACCTGCGGGGGGAAGGAGCGACCGACGGGCGGGCGGAAGGGCCGGCGGCCCTCCCGCCCCGGGTTCAGGCCCTGGTCCCGACGGCGAAGATCCGCCGGAACGGGAAGACGGTGCCGTGCGGCCCGGCCGGGTAGGCCTCGCGCAGGAGCGCCCCGTACTCGGCGAGGAAGGCGGCCTGGCGGGCGGGATCGGTCAGCCGGGTGAGGACGGGGCGCAGGGCGGTGCCCTTGACCCAGGCGAGGACCGGGTCCGGGCCCGGGAGCAGGGTGCGGTAGGTGGTCTCCCAGACGTCGGGCGCGCAGCCGGCGGCGGTGAGGGCGTCCAGGTAGCGCTCGGGCGGGTGGACGCCGGCCCTGGTGTCGTCGTCGCCGAGGAGGCCGCGCCAGCGGGGGCCGCGCCGGAGTTCGGCGAGCAGGGTGTGGCTGGGGGCGTCGAAGTTGCCGGGGCCCTGGAAGGCGACGGTGCCGCCGGGCCGCAGGGCGCCGGCCCAGCGCGGGACGAGGTCGAGGTGGCCGTCGATCCACTGCAGCGTGGCGTTGGAGACGATCAGGTCGGGTCCGGCCGGGGCCGGGTCGTAGTCGCGGGCGTCGGCGAGCAGGTAGTCGGCGGTGGGCTCACCGTCGGTGCGGGCGGTGGCGAGCATCGGGGCGGAGTTGTCGACGCCGGTGAGCCGGGCGTGCGGCCAGCGTGCGCGCAGCACGGCGGTGGAGTTGCCGGGGCCGCAGCCGATGTCGAGGATCACGGGATCGCTCGGGTTCGGGAGGGCGGGGACGCGGGCGAGCAGGTCGCGCAGCGGACGGGTGCGTTCGTCCACGAAGCGCAGGTACTGCGCCGGGTCCCAGACGGGACTGGTCATGGTCCACCTCGCAAGTATCTCGACATCAAGATATCCCAGGTAGCCTTGCTGGCACATTTCTCGACGTCAAGAGACTTCACATCGACACATCCACCGATACACTGATCGTCATGGAGGACGAGGTCGACAGGCTGGTCGCAGCGTGGCGCCGAGAGCGCCCCGACCTCGACGTGCAGCCGCTGGAGGTACTCAGCCGGGTCAGCAGACTCGCCCGGCACCTCGACCGCGCCCGCCGCACCGCCTTCGCCGAGCACGGGCTGGAGCCCTGGGAGTTCGACGTCCTGACCGCCCTGCGCCGGGCCGGCTCCCCCTACCAGCTCTCCCCCGGCCAGCTGCTCACCCAGACCCTGGTCACCTCCGGCACCATGACCAACCGCATCGACCGCCTCACCGGCAAGGGCCTGGTCAAGCGCCTGCCCGACCCGGACGACCGGCGCGGCGTGCTCGTCCGGCTCACCGACGACGGCCGCGACCGCGCCGACCAGGCGCTCGCCGGACTGCTCTCGCACGAACGCGAACTGCTCGCCCAGCTCAGCTCCGGCCAGCAGGGCGAACTCGCCGCGCTCCTGCGGCAGCTGGTCGCCCCGTTCGACAACATCCCGGGCTGACCCGCGCCCCGGAGCTCACGTCCGGTCCACCGCGGTCGCGACCGACGGCGGCGCCGGCAGGGCCGGCTCGGCCGGGCTGACCCCGGCCCGGCGGGCCACCGCGACCGCGGCCAGCGTGGAGTGCACCCCGAGCTTGCCGAGCACGTTCTGCATGTGCGTCCGGACGGTGTGCGGCGACAGGTAGAGCCGCTCCGCGACCGCCTGCCGGCCCAGGCCCGCGACCATGCACCGCAGGATCTGCTTCTCCCGCGGAGTGAGGGTGTCGACCAGCCGCTCGCTCTCGGTGCGGTCCCGCCGGGCGGTGGTCAGCTCGCGGATCACCCCGGTCAGCAGCGCGGGCGGCAGGTGCGTCTCGTCCCGCAGCACCCCCCGGACCACGGAGAGCAGCCGGGCCAGCGAACTCTCCTTGGCCACCCAGCCAGTGGCGCCCGCGTGCAGGGCCCGGGCGGCGCGGTGCGGGTCGTCGGCGGCGGCCAGCACGACCGCCCGCAGCCCCGGATGGGCGCGGCGGACCCGGGCGAGCAGGGTGATGCCGTCCGGTGCCGGAGGCGCGGCCCTGAGCTGGTCGGCCCGGTACACGTCGGAGCGGGCCGGCTCCGTACCGCGCCCGCCCGGGCGCAGCAGGTCCACCTGGCGTCCGCCGGACTGCGCCACCGGTGGGCCGACCGGGTGGCGGGGCGGCGGCACCGCCGGGGCCGGCCGCCGCCGGGCCGCGTCGGCCGCGTCCGGGCCGGGCCGGGCCCGGACACCCGCCGAAGCGGCGCCCTCGGCCCCCAGGTCGGCGTCGATCAGGACCACGTCGAAGGCCCGCCCCTCGACCGCGGCGCGCTCCAGCGCCCGCTCGGCGGCGGCACCGCTGCCGGCCGCCCCCACCTCGACGTCGGGCTCGGCGGCGAGCGCCGCGGCCAGTGCCTCGGCGAAGATCCGGTGGTCGTCGACCACCAGGACGCGGATCCGCCCCATCGTCACTACCCCCCTGCTCAGACCGACCCGAGCCCGGGGGCGGGGACCGGCCCCGGCACCCGCGGTCTGGGCCCGTCAATCCGCCCGCCCACCGGTGGCCGGTGAGGCCGAAAAAAGGGCGCCGACCCCCACCGGTACCGCACTCAGCGTACGGGCCGGGAAACCCCCTCGTGGCGGTTTGGTGAAGTTTCGTCAGGAGGTGCGCGAGTGGCGGGATTTCACGCCATCACCGGTCGAAGCGGGCAACGCCGAGGCGCCGCCCCCGAACCTCCGGGAGCGGCGCCTGCGGGGCCCTGCGGCCTACTTGCCGTGCTTCTCCAGGGCGAACTTCCAGGCGTCGGCGACGATGTCGTCCAGGTTCGGGCGGCGCGGCGTCCAGCCCAGCGCCTCGTGGGCGCGGGCCGCCGAGGCCACCAGCACGGCCGGGTCGCCGGCCCGGCGGCCGGCCGCCTGCACCGGGATCTCCCGGCCGGTGACGCGTCGGACCGACTCGATCACCTCGCGCACCGAGAAGCCGCTGCCGTTGCCCAGGTTGCAGATCAGGTGCTCGCCCGGCTTGGCCGCGTCCAGCGCCAGCAGGTGCGCGTCGGCCAGGTCCGCGACGTGGATGTAGTCGCGGATGCAGGTGCCGTCCGGGGTCGGGTAGTCCTCGCCGTACACCGCGATGTGCGGGCGCTGACCCAGCGCAGCCTGGAACACCAGCGGGATCAGGTGCGACTCGGGGTCGTGGCGCTCCCCGTAGGCGCCATACGCACCGGCCACGTTGAAGTAGCGCAGCGAGACGGCGGCCAGGCCGTGCGCGACGGCCTCGCTGGTGATCAGGTGGTCCACGGCGAGCTTGGTGGCGCCGTAGGCGTTGGTCGGCGAGGTGCGGGCGGTCTCCGCGATCGGCACGACCTCCGGCTCGCCGTAGACGGCGGCGGTGGACGAGAACACCAGCTTGCGCACACCCGCCGCGCGCATCGCCGCGACCAGCTCCAGCGAACCCGCCACGTTGTTGCGCCAGTACTTCTCCGGGTCCACGACCGACTCGCCGACCTGCGAGGAGGCGGCGAAGTGCAGCACGCCGTCGAAGGAACCGTCCAGCACCCGGCCGGCCTCCTGGACCCGACCCTCGACGAACTCGGCACCGACCGGGACGCCCTCACGGAAACCGGTGGAGAGATCGTCCAGGACGGTCACCTGGTGCCCCGCCTCCAGCAGGTGGGCGGCCACCACGCTGCCGACATAGCCGGCGCCACCCGTGACCAGGTACTTACTCATGATGAGACCTCCAGCGGGCGACGGTCCGCCGGATCAGCGGCGGCCGTCGATGACGTGTGTACGACTGAGGCTATTCTCCCTGCCCGCCGGAGTGCCCAGGACCATGTGAACGGGCCGCCCCGGAGCCGGTTTCACGGAACCCGAGGCCCCCTCAGCCCCCGGCCATCCGCTCCAGCAGCCCGGTACGGGCCGCCACCGCGGCCGCCTCCAGCCTGGTCCGCGCACCGAGCTTCATCAGCACCCGCTGGACGTGCGTCCGGGCGGTGCTCGCGGCGATCCGCATCCCGGCGGCGATCGCCGCCGTGTCCTCCCCGTCCGCGATCCGGGCCAGCACCTGCACCTCACGGCGGGTCAGCAGCCGCAGCAGCCGCACCGCCTCGTCGTCCGGCTCGGCGACCGGCCGCAGCAACTGGTCGAAGGCCCCGCGCAGCACGTCCACGGCCACCGCCGCCTCGCCCGCCCGGGCCCGCCCGATCGCCCGCTCGACCACCCCGATCCGCTCGTCGCTCGGCACGTAACCCGCCGCCCCGGCCGCGAACGCCCCCGCCACACCGCGCAGTTCACCCACCGGCCCGAGCACGATCACGGCCACCTCGGGGCGCTCCCGGCGGATCCGGCGCAGCCCGTCGAAAGCCGTCGGCTCACTCGGTGCGGCCACCCCCAGCAGACACACCTCCGGCCGCCGGCCGACCACCAGATCGGCCGCGACCCCGGCCGGGCAGCCGACCGCGAGCACCCGGTGGCCGCGCAGTTGCAACGCCGTGGCCAGCGCCTCGGCCAACAGCCGGTGATCGTCGACCACCACGAGTCGAACGCCCATGACGCCCTCCCGGTCGGGGTTCGGCTCGCGCCCGCACCCCACGGGCGGGCGGCCGATGACGCACCATCACAGCGCATTCCGTACCCGACCCGCTAGGCCACCGTGTTCGGCCGCCGCAGCGGGCCGCCGCACTGCGCCCGACAGCCTGATCAGGGAACGGCAAAAGGCCCTCGCCATGAAGCGAGGGCCTTCGAGTGGAGCCCCCATGCGGAATCGAACCGCAGACCTTCTCCTTACCATGGAGACGCTCTACCGACTGAGCTATAGGGGCTTGCCGGGCTTTCACCGGGCCGGTCGAACAAGGAAGACATTACACGGCTGGCGCCCCGGAAGGGAAATCGGGTCCGCGACCCCGGCGCATGCCGGACCGACCCCCGGCGGGCGGGCACCCACCCCTCGGCGCGGGCCCGGTCGGCCCTCGATACGCCCTCGGCGCGCCTTCGGTGCGCGCCTGGTCAGCCTTCGGCGTGCGCCTCGTCGAACTCCTCACGGGCGGCCAGCATCTGCCCGGTCCGCTGCTCCGTCCACCGGCCGAGCGGCGCCAGCAGTACGGCCAGCTCCCGGCCGAGCGGCAGCAGGTCGTAGACCACCCGCGGCGGCGTCTCCGGGAACACGGTGCGGCGCACCAGTCCGCTGCGCTCCAGGCTGCGCAGCGACTGGGTGAGCATCTTGCGGCTGACCCCGCCGACGCCGCGCTGCAGTTCGGAGAACCGCTGCTGCCCGCAGGCGGCGAGGCTCATCAGGATCAACATCGACCACTTGTCGGCCAGTTCGGCGAACATCGCGCGGCTGGGACAGAGCTGGGCGAAGACGTCGAGCTCCTGCTCCCCGCCCTGCCCACCCTCCCGTTCCTGCCCCTGCCGCCCGGTGCCGCTCTCCGCCCGGGCCGCTTCCTCCGTCGTCATGCTGTCCAGGGTAGCCCTACGGTCTCCAATCCATCCTTGGTAACCGATAGAGACTTGGTCTATATTGGAGACCAGTCGACGGGCCGGGTGCGACAGCACGCGCCCGCCGCCCCTTGCCTTCCCCCTGCCTTGCCTGCGTTGCCTGCGTTGCCCTGCCCCTGCCCGTACCCGTTTCCGTTTCCGTACAGGAGTGCCCCCGCATGACCGCCATCCGCCCGACCGTCGCCCTCGCCTACCACTCCGGCTACGGCCACACCGCCGTCATCGCCGAGGCCGTCGCCCGCGGCGCCGCCGCCGCCGGCGCCGAGGTCGTCTCGATCGCCGTCGACACCATCACCGACGAGCAGTGGGCCCAGCTCGACGCCGCGGACGCGATCGTCTTCGGCTCCCCCACCTACATGGGCACCGCCTCCGGCGCCTTCCACGTCTTCGCCGAGGCCACCAGCAAGCGCTGGTTCTCCGACGCCTGGCGGGACAAGGTCGCCGCCGGCTTCACCAACTCCGCCTCCAAGAGCGGCGACAAGGCCGGCACCCTCGGCTTCTTCCAGACCCTCGCCGCCCAGCACGCCATGAGCTGGGTCAACCTCGGCCTCAAGCCCGGCTGGAACGCCACCACCGCCACCGAGAACGACCTCAACCGCCTCGGCTTCTTCAACGGCGCCGCCGCCTCCAGCCCGTCCGACGCCGGCCCCGAGGCCGTGCACAAGGCCGACATCGCGACCGCCGAGTACCTCGGCGAGCGAGTCGCCCAGCACACCGCCGTCGTGCTGGCCGGCCGCGCCGCCCTCGCCGGCTGACCGCACCGCACGGTCGGCACCTACGCCGCCGGGTCCGCCCCCAGGAGGGGCGCCCGGCGGCGTCCGCCGTCCACCGCCCCCAACTCCGCGCCACCGGTCTCCGGCAGCAGCCACAGGCACCCCAGCGCCACCACGCCCAACGCCACCAGGTACCAGCCGACCGGCTCCGCCGTCCCGTACGCCTCCGTCAGCCGCGTCGCCACCAGCGGCGTCGTCGCCCCGCCCACCACGCCGCCCAGGTTGTACGTCAACGCGGCACCCGTGTACCGCACCCGGGTCGGGAACAACTCCGGCAGGAACGCCGCCACCGGCCCCATCAGGCACCCCAGCACCACCAGCGCACCCGCCAGCGCCACGAACATCAACGGCCGGCGCACCGTCTCCAGCAGCGGGAACAGCACCAGCGACCACCCCGCCGCCAGCGCCGTCGCCCAGCACAGCGTCCGCCGCCGCCCCCAACCGTCACTGCGCGACGCGCTCACCCACACCGTCACGCCCATGCCCAGCGCGCCCACCAGCAGCATCACCAGCACCAGCGAACTCGCCACCCCGAGCCCGGACGTCGCGTACGCCAACGCGTACGTCGTGGTCAGGTAGAACAGCGCGTACCCCACGGTGATCGCCCCACAGCCCAGCAGCACCGTGCGCCAGTGCCCGCGCAACACCTCCACCACCGGCGCCCGGTCCCTCGGCTCGTCCGGCCGGAACAGCGGCGTCTCCTCCAACCGCAGCCGCACGAACAGCCCCACCGCCACCAGCCCCAACGACGCCAGGAACGGCACCCGCCAGCCCCACTCACGGAACGCCCGCTCGTCCAGGCCGAGTTGGACCGCCAGGAACACCCCGTTCGCCAACACGAACCCGCTCGTCGGCCCCAACTGCAGGAACGCCCCGTACCGCCCCCGCCGCCCGGCCGGCGCGTTCTCCGCGATCAGCAGCGCCGCGCCGCCCCACTCCCCGCCCAGCCCCACGCCCTGACACACCCGCAACGCCACCAGGGCCACCGGCGCCCACCACCCCCAAGACCCGAACCCCGGCAGCACCCCCACCGCCGCCGTCGACAGCCCCATCAACAACAGCGACACCACCAGCGTCGCCTTCCGCCCCACCCGGTCCCCGAAATGCCCGAACACCACCGCCCCCAGCGGCCGGGCCAGGAACGCCACCGCGTACACCGAGAACGCCGCCAACAGCGCCCCCACCGTGCCCAGTTCAGGAAAGAACACCGACCCGAACACCAGGGCCGCCGCCGTCCCGTACAAAAAGAAGTCGTAGAACTCGATCGCCGTACCGATCAGCGCCGCAGCCGCCGCACGCCTCAACTGCCCCGCCCGCCAGGCTTCCTCCGCATCCATACCACCACCCTGGACACCAGCCCACCGCGCCACCAGCCCCCACCCGGGTGACCACCGCGCACACCCCCACCCCACGCGCCCCCGGCTCAACACCGGAGGCGCGCACCGGCGCAGGCCCCCAGATCACCGCACGTACGGGTCCTCCCCCGGCGCCACTGCAGGCTGCCCACTGGCCTTCCGCCGCCGCAGCACGACGAACACCACACCGGCGACCAGCACCAACCCACCCACCACACCGGCCACAACCGGCAAGGCACCACCCGAACCGGAGGACTTCTCCGCCGTCGGCTTCACCGGCGGCGCCCCCACCGCCACATCACTCGGGCTCGGGGCGACCGAACTCGGCGAGGGCGTCGAAGTGGCCGACGGGCTCGCCGAGGGCGACGGGGCGGCCGGTGCCGAAGCCTCTGGAACCGGGATCGGCGACACGTCCGCTGGCCCCGGGTCGCCAGGACTCGTCAGCGCGATCCGCGGCCTAACCGCTCCATAACCGGCATCGTCCGTACGGGCGGAACCATCCTTTGGCTTACCCGCTGTATTGATAAGCACCCGCAGTATCTGGTTCGCCGTCCAGTTCGGGTGCACCGACCAAACCAAAGCAGCCGAAGCGGAAACCAGAGCCGCCGAGTCCGATGTTCCGTGACTCTTGCAGTACTCAGTCGATGAGGTGCAAGCCGCAAAAATGTCCGCACCAGGTGCAACAAGAGCGACCTGCGGGCCGTACTCCGATTCATCCGTCACAGTGCCGTTTCGGTCAACGGCCCCGACGCCGACCACATTGGGCAATCCACCCGGATACGACACCAAATTCCCGGACTTCGCTTCATTTCCCACGCTGGCCACAACTAGAACACCCTTGGCTCGCGCGGTCGCGAGCACTCGGTCCAGCTTGGCCACATCGTCCGGAGACGTCCTCGCCGCCGCCATACCCTGCGAGATGTTGACAACCTTTGCCCCCTGGTCGACCGCATAGTTCACGGCCTGCCCGATCTCACTTAGGAAATCGGCCGAAGTGACAGATCCGGCAGATCCATTGTTGATCTTGAGCGGCAGGACCTTGACCCCGGGCGCCAAACCGTAGGCACCCGTCCCACCAACACCCCTACCGGTTCCCGCGATCAAGCTTGACATCTCTGTGCCGTGTCCGTCATTGAACGACCCGACACCACCAGGGCTGTCACTGAAGTCCTTACCCGGAAGGAACTGCCCCACCAGGTCGGGGTGATCCAGTCTGAAGCCACCGTCAATCACCGCGACGGTAATCCCTTGGCCCTTGGTGATCTGCCACATCTCCGGCGCATGCATGGCATCCAGATGCCATTGCCGCTCACGGACTGTGTCATCCGCAACTGCCGGTGCTGCAACTGGGCCAACCACGACTCCCACTGCCAGAAGCGCAGCAGCAACTACCCGCCGACGCGCTCGCACGCTCGTCTGCCCCATCGCAACTCCTCGTCAATCTCTCCGTCGACCGGGGAGCGTGCCCCGAACAGGTCTGCCCGGCCACCGGGAGAGCCCAGTGGCCGGGCAGTCGTTGCCGTCCTACTCAATCACGTCCGGGTTGCTGTGCGGCGTACCGCTGGTCCAGGTTTCCTCGTCCTCGTGGAGGTAGTCGGCCCGCTTGCGGCGATCGTGCTCGTTCCGCCCGGAGCGACCCGTCGTTCCGGGGGCCATCATGCCGTTCTGCCCCGAGCGGGCTTCGCCCTCGACGGCTCCCGCAGCAGCCGCCCGGTTACGCAGACCCGTACCACCCGGCGTGAACTCCCCGCCAGCAGCCGGGCCCTTGCGGCCGCCGACCGCTCCTCCTCCGGTCGAGGTCAGGCCTCGGCCCCGCGAGCTGCCGCCCGAACCGACGGCTCCGGAACCACCACCCATCCCCGGATGCATGCCGCCACCCACCCCGCCCGCGCCGCCGGCCGCTCCCGCCCGACCCGCCTGGGCCTCGCGGGCGCCGAAGACCGTCCCGCTGGGCAAACCCGGGCTGCCACCGGACTTTTCCGGTACCGAGCCGCCGCCGAACGGAGCCGTACGGGCGGGGATCGAGCCCCCGCCCTTGCCCGAGATGGAACCGCCACCACCGCCCTTGGCCGGGATCGAGCCACCCCCACCACCGGTCGGGAAAGCTGTCACCGAGCCGCTACCCGCGAAACCCGGGTAGCCGGGGGTGCCACTAGGCCCACCGGGGTAACCGGGGGTACCACTCGGACCGCCCGGCGGGAAGCTGCCACCACCGCCAGGACCGAGCGGCCCGGTCTGGCCAGGAAGCGTCGGCACGGTAGGCAGGCTGTCGAGCCCGGTACCGGGACGGTGAATGGGGTCCGATGGAATAGATGGAGAGATCGAGGGACCCGGGTCCGCGGGCGGCGCTGGCACCTGCCCGCCGCCGTGCGATGGAATCGCTTCAGTGCGACCCGGAACAGGCGGTCCCCACGAACCCGCTTCCGGGCTGCGGGGCGTGACGGAACCGCCGCCATAGTTGCCACCGGACAGACGGTAGCTCCCATTCGAGCTACCACCACTCGTACGGGGGCTTCGGAGAGCACCGCCGTAACCTCCACCACCTCCGCCCCCTCCACCTCGAGACGCTCCGGAAGAGTCGTTCTGGTTGGTCGGCGTCGGCGTACCCGGCAGAGCCACGTCCCCGAGCCCGGCCAGCTTCGTCGTCGCTGCCTCGTACGCCTGCCCCAGCTTCTCCATCTGGTGGATGGCTTCCTGGTGAGCCTTGTAGACCCGCTGGGAGGCGGCCACAGCCTCCGTCTCGGTGACCCAGGAGCAGTTCTGCTTCTTCATCATGGCGTCGACGGTGGCGGTGGTCGGCCCGGTCGGGGTGAAGTTGGCGCTCGTGAGCGCCAACTGGTTGGGCACCCCCTGGGTCGAGCGCGCCTTGACGATGTCGACATCGTCGTGTGGCACGTCCGGCACGGCCACCTTGGCGGTACTGAGTGCCTCACCGGCCTGGTGCATGGCGTCGCCGGCTGTTGTGGAGTAGTCACCGAGCAACGCGGCCGACTGC
Organism: Kitasatospora sp. NPDC094016; assembly: GCF_040304045.1. Taxonomy (NCBI): domain Bacteria; kingdom Bacillati; phylum Actinomycetota; class Actinomycetes; order Kitasatosporales; family Streptomycetaceae; genus Kitasatospora; species Kitasatospora sp. NPDC094016. The sequence goes on along the minus strand of NZ_JBEOUK010000005.1, from coordinate 234,546 downwards.
TGCAGGTTGCCTGCCCAGGTCTTGAAGCTCTCGGCGGCCGGCCCTTCCCAGCTGACGTTGCCGATGTGCGATTTGAGTGCCGCGCCGAGTTCCTTCAGGACACGGCCGGCCGACTTCAGCTGGGTGCCGCGGCTCAGCACCGTCGTGGGGTCGGTGCTCTGGACCATTTTCTTGAGCTGGGCGTGTCCGACGCCCTCGAAGTTCGTTCCGTCTGCCACTACTTACTCCCCGATTCCCCGAATGCCTTTCCCCGGACCGCCATCAGAGGTCGACGTCGGTCCGCTTCGGTGAGGTCCCCGCCGGCGCGGGGCCGCCCGCGTTCTTCGCGACGGCGTTCTGCGCCGCCGTCGTGTCGTCCTCGTTGGCCGAGTAGTTGCCCGCCGTCGCTGCGACCGCGGTCTTCATCGCCTCGATCTGCGACACGAAGTCCTTGTGCAGCTTGACGAGCTGGGTGTGCACCTTGTCGTAGGCCGCGGTCAGGGCTGTCGCTTCGGCGAACTCCGCGCTGGCGAAGCTTCCGCCGGTCAGCTTCTGTTCCTGGAGTTTGTACGGGGCCGCCGGGGAGCCTTCCATGGCCTGGAGCAGGGCTTCGATCTTCTTGGCGAACGCGGTGAGCGTGTCGAGCTCGACCTTGACGTCCTTCTTGCCGAAGGCGGAGACCAGGTCGGCGGCGCTGACGTTCGTCTGTACGGTGCTGACGAGGGGGCCGAACCCCATCATGTGGCTGAGCATAAATGGCGTGACGTCACCGGACGTGTCCGGACTGGCCCCCGTGTTCGGTGGAACCTCTCCTGCCACAGCAGTTCACCTCTCCCCCGTACGGTCGGCGGTTCGGGGTGATCCCGGTGCCGCCGATCCGCAACATACCGTCAACTTCTCGGTCGTACAGTGCTGGTCGGTGCGCCGCCCGCCCTGGGGGCGGTTTCCGCCTCCGCAATCGTAGCCACCGCCCCTGTCGGGTCGGCAGGGCCCTTGGCCCGCCTGTGCGGGATCGGTACGAACTTGACACGTGCGGCCCTCGGGGGTGCCGCGCCGGGCCCCGGTAGACTGGCCTCGCCCGGTTGGACCGGGTACGCCCCCATCTGCCGCGCAATGTCGCACAGCAGCGACCCCTGGCCGCAGAACGGACGTGACCTGATGCCTGCAGACGAGTCCGCCCCCTCCTGGTGGGCCCGCGCCGCCCGTCCTTCCCGACCGCCGTTGCCGCTGGCGCTGATGGCCCGCGCGGCGGTGGGCATGGCGGTGCCGCTGGCCGCGGGGCTGCTGGCGCACCGGCTGGATCTGGGGGTGTTCGCCGGTCTGGGCGCGATGCACGCGACGATGAACGACCGCGCGGAGCCGAGTGGCCTGCGGGTGCCCCGGATCGCGTCGGCGGTGCTGGCTTCGGCGCTCGGCATGCTGATCGGCACTTCTCTCCAGCACGTGCACGTTTCGGCGGTGGTGCTCGGTGCGGCGCTCACGTTCACGGCGTTCGCTTCCGGCGCGCTGAGTGCGACGGGCCCGCGGGGTTCGGCGGCGGGGATGCTGCTGCTGGTGTCGGCGGCGTTGGGCAGCGGGATGCCGTTGCCGGATCCGTGGTGGGCGGCGGCGCCGATGATGCTGGCGGGTGCCGCGTTCGTGGTGGTGCTGGGTCTGCCGGGGGGCGCGCACCGCCGCCCGGCCTCGGATCCGCGCAACCGTGCGCTGGCGGCCGCGTACGAGGCGTTCGGCCGGACGCTGGCCGATCTGGGCACGCCGCAGGGCGCGGCTTCGCGCCAGGTGTTGACGGCCCGGTTGAACCAGTTGCAGGACCTCCTCCCGCGACCGCACCGCCCGGGGTCGGAGTCCGCCCGTACGGTTCGGTTGCGCCGGATGTACGAGGCGGCGTTGGCCGCCACCGAGGCGGCGACGGGCCTGTTGTGGGCGTGGCGGCCGGTGCCGCCCGAGGTGGCGGAGGTGCCGCTGCGGTTGGCGGAGGCGGTCCGGCGGGGCGGCGGCGAGGTCACTGTCCCGCAGTGGCAGCCGGACACGCCGTCCCGGCAGGCCCTGGACGTGGCGTTGCGTGCGGCGGCCGACACCGTGGCCGGCCGGGAGGCGGAGGTCGGTACCGCCCCGGCGCCGCCGCCCGATCCGTGGCGGCTGCGGGTGCGGCTGCTGTCGCGCGGTTCGGTCCGGTACGGGCTGCGGGTGGCGTTGTGCATCGCGGTGGGTTCGGCGGTGACGGCCAGCTATCCGCTCAGCAAGAGCTACTGGGTGCCGATGACGATCGCCTTCGTGTTGAAGCCGGATCTCGGTTCGGTGTTCCTGCGGGCGGTGAGCCGCTCGATCGGCACGGTGCTCGGGGTGGCGGTCACGGCGGCCGTGGTGTCGCTGACGACCGACGCGTGGGTGCTGACGGCGATCGCCGCGTTCTGCGTCGCCTTGTTGCCGTACGTGACGGCGGCGCACTACGGGCTGAACACGGTGGCGATGACGCCGATGGCGTTGATCCTGCTCCAGTTGGGCGGGCAGAGCAGCGCGGCCGAGTTCTGGCCGCGGGTGCTGGACACGGTGCTCGCGAGCGCGATCGTGCTGCTCTTCGGTTATCTGCTGTGGCCGGAGCGTCCGCGGCACCGGATCGAGCCCCGGCTGGTGGACGCGGCCACCGCGCTGCGGGCCTATCTGGACGCGGTCACCGGGGACGCGGGCCGGGCCGAGGTGTGGCTGCGCCGTACGGCGTACCGGGCGTTGGAGGACGCCCGCCAGGAGGTGCGGCAGGGGCTGGCCGAGCCGCCGCCGACGGGGCGGCTGGCGGAGCAGTGGCTGCCGGCGACGGCGGCGCTGGAGCGGCTGGGCGGCGCGGTGGCGGCGTTCGCGGCGCAGCTGCGGTACGGCGGCCGGGTGCCGGATCCGGCGGAGGTGGGGCGGGTGCGCCGGGCGCTGGACGAGCTGACGGCCGCGGCCCGGGAGCACCGCCCGCCGACCGGGGCGGCGGCCCGCCCGACGGCGCCGCACGACCCGGCGCGCAGTGCGCTGGGGCGTGCGGCGGACGAGCTGGAGGCCCTGCTGGCCCGGTAGGGCCCGAACGGAGCCCCCGTCCCGGCCAGGAATCCGGCCAGGACTCCGGCCGGGCTCCGACCAGAACTCAGACGAAAGAACCCCGACGAAAGAACTCCGACCAGAACTCAGACCTGCTCGGCCAGCTCCAGCCAGCTCAGCTCCAGCTCCTCCTTCTCCTCCCGGACGGCGCGCAGCTGCGCGTCCAGCTCCGCGACCTTGGAGAAGTCGGCGGCGTGCTCGGCGAGTTGGGCGTGCAGCTTGGACTCCTTCTGGTCCAGCTTGGCGATCTGCCGCTCCATCTTCTGCATCTCCTTCTTCGCCGCCCGCAGGTCGCCACCCGACAGGGCCGACGCGGCGGTCCCGGCGTCCGAGCCGCCGGACGCCGCGGCCGAAGCAGCCGAGGCGGTCGAAGCACCCGACGCGGCCGAAGCGGCGGCGGCGATCGAGGCGGCCATCCGCGCCCGCCGCTCCAGGTACTCGTCGACGCCGCCCGGCAGCATCCGCATCTTCTGGTCGCCGAGCAGCGCGTGGACGACGTCGGTGGTCCGCTCGATGAAGAACCGGTCGTGGCTGATGACGATCATCGAGCCGGGCCAGCCGTCGAGCAGGTCCTCCAGCTGGTTGAGGGTCTCGATGTCGAGGTCGTTGGTGGGCTCGTCGAGGAAGAGCACGTTGGGCTCGTCCATCAGCAGGCGCAGCAGCTGGAGCCGCCGCCGCTCGCCGCCGGACAGGTCGCCGACGGGCGTCCACTGCTTGTCCTTGCCGAAGCCGAACTGCTCGCACAGCTGGCCGGCGCTCATCTCCCGGCCCTTGCCGAGGTCGACGCGCGAGCGGACCTGCTCGACGGCCTGGAGCACCCGGATGGCCGGGTCCAGTTCGGCGACCTCCTGCGACAGGTAGGCGAGCCGCACCGTCTTGCCGACCTTGATCAGACCCGACGCGGGCTGCACGTCGCCCTCGGAGGCGTACGCGTCGCGCAGGGCGCGCAGCAGCGAGGTCTTGCCGGCGCCGTTGACGCCGAGCAGGCCGATCCGCTCGCCGGGGCCGAGCTGCCAGGTGAGGTCCTCCAGCAGCAGCTTGGGGCCGGCCTTGACGGTGACGCCTTCCAGGTCGAAGACGGTCCTGCCCAGTCGCGCGTTGGCGAACTTCATCAGCTCGGACCGGTCCCGGGGCTCCGGCACGTCGGCGATCAGGGCGTTGGCGGCCTCGATCCGGTAGCGCGGCTTGGAGGTGCGGGCGGGGGCGCCGCGGCGCAGCCAGGCGAGTTCCTTGCGGGCGAGGTTCTGGCGCTTCTGCTCCTCGACGGCCTCGATCCGGGAGCGCTCGGCGCGGGCGAAGACGTAGTCGGAGTAGCCGCCCTCGTACTCGTGCACGGCGCCGCCCTGGACGTCCCACATCCGGGTGCAGACCTGGTCGAGGAACCAGCGGTCGTGGGTGACGCAGACCAGCGCGGAGCGGCGCTTCTGCAGGTGCTGGGCGAGCCAGTTGATGCCCTCGACGTCGAGGTGGTTGGTGGGCTCGTCGAGGACGATCAGGTCGGGAGAGCCGAGGAGCAGCTTGGCGAGGGCGATCCGGCGGCGCTCGCCGCCGGAGAGCGGGCCGATGACGGTGTCGAGGCCGTCGGCGAAGCCGGGCAGGTCGAGACCGCCGAAGAGGCCTTCGACGATGTCGCGGATGCGGGCGTCGCCGAGCCACTCGTGGTCGGCCCGGTCGGCGATCACCTCGTGCCGGATGGTGGCCGTCGGGTCGAGCGAGTCGTGCTGGGTGAGGACGGCCAGCTGGAGGCCGCCGTTCCAGGTGATCCGGCCGCTGTCGGCCTCCTCCAGCTTGGCGAGCATCCGGATCAGGGTGGTCTTGCCGTCGCCGTTGCGTCCGACGACGCCGATCCGGTCGCCTTCGCTGACGCCGAGGCTGACTCCGTCCAGGAGGGCGCGGGTGCCGTAGACCTTCGTGACGGACTCGATGGTGGCGAGGTTGACGGCCACGTCTGCTGCGCTCCTGGGATTGGCGGTCTCGGGGCGGTCCGCCGGTCGCGGCCGGGCACCCCTGTCGGGGACGCCCCGATCTCCCCAGCCTAATGGGCCCGCCGAAGCGCCCTCACCGCCTGCGGCGGCGGGGGCCCCGAAAGCGGCGGGCCCCGAACCGGCGAAGCCCCTACGGCACGGGCGAGGGCCCTACGGCACGGGCGAGGGCCCTACGGCACGGGAGCGCCCCCTACGTCACCGGCGGGGCCTTACGGCACGAGCGCCGCCCCCGGCACCGGCCCGTACGTGGCGTGCGCGGTCCGGCAGGTGCCGGAGGCCCGCAGCGCCTCGGCGACGGCGGCGGCCGCGTCGGCGTCCTTGGCGAGGAACGCGCAGGTCGGCCCCGAGCCGGAGACGAGGGCGCCGAGCGCACCGGCCTCGGTGCCGGCCCGCAGGGTGGCGGCGAGCGCGGGCCGCAGCGAGAGGGCGGCGGGCTGGAGGTCGTTGGCGAGGGCGGCGGCCAGCGCGACGGCATCGCCCTGGGCGAGGGCGGCGAGCAGTGCGGGGTCGGCGTCGGGGGTGCGGACGTCGGTGTCGCTGGAGCCGGTGCCGGCCTCCTCGCGCAGACGGTCGCACTCGCGGAAGACGGCGGGGGTGGAGAGGCCGCCGTCGGCGACCGCGAACACCCAGTGGAAGGTGCCGTCGACGGTGAGCGGCTGCAGGATCTCGCCCCGGCCGAGGCCCAGCGCGACGCCGCCGAGCAGGGCGAACGGCACGTCGGAGCCGAGTTCGGCGGCCAGCTCCAGGAGGGTGTCGAGGGGGGTGTCGAGCTGCCAGAGCGCGTCGCAGGCGACCAGCGCGGCGGCCCCGTCGGCGCTGCCGCCGGCCATGCCGCCGGCGACCGGGATGGCCTTGGCGATGTGCAGGTGCACGCCGGGGTCGGCGATGCCGTGGTGGGCGGCGAGCAGGCGGGCGGCGCGGGCGGCGAGGTTGCCGTCGTCGAGGGGTACGACGTGGGCGTCCGGCCCGGTGCAGGAGAGCGTGACGCCCTCCCCCGCCGTGGCGGTGACCTCGTCGCCGAGGGCGACGGCGAAGAACACGTTGGCCAGGTCGTGGAACCCGTCGGCGCGCAGTCCGCCCACCCCGAGCTGGACGTTGACCTTGGCCGGAACCCGCACGGTGATCACTGGGAGTCCGCCTCCGGCTCGTGCCCGACGATCCCCGGCTCGTGCCCGGCGATCCCCGGCTCCTGCCCGGCGATCCCCGGCTCCTGCCCGGCGATCCCCGGCTCCTGCCCGGCGATCCCCGGCTTGTGCTCGGCGATCGCGGCGAACTGCTCCACCGTGAGCATCTCGCCGCGCAGCTTGTGGTCGATCCCGGCGGCGGCGAGCGCCTGCTCGGCCCCGGCGGCGGAGCCGGCCCAGCCGGCCAGCGCGGCGCGCAGGGTCTTGCGCCGCTGGGCGAACGCGGCGTCGACGACGGCGAACACCTCCCTGCGGCTGGCGGTGGTCTTCGGCGGCTCGCGGCGGATCAGCGAGACCAGCCCGGAGTCGACGTTGGGGGCGGGCCAGAACACGTTCCGGCCGATGGCACCGGACCGCTTCACGTCCGCGTACCAGTTGGCCTTGACGGACGGGACGCCGTACACCTTGTTGCCGGGCTTGGCGGCGAGCCGGTCGGCGACCTCGGCCTGCACCATCACCAGGGTGCGCTCGATGCTGGGGAAGGTCGCCAGCATGTGCAGCAGGACGGGCACGGCCACGTTGTACGGCAGGTTGGCGACCAGCGCGGTGGGCGCCGGCCCGGGCAGCTCGGTGACCTCCATGGCGTCGCTGAACACCAGGTCGAAGCTGTCGACCTTGCCGGGCATCCGGGCCGCGACGGTCGCCGGCAGGTGCTGTGCCAGCACCGGGTCGATCTCCACCGCCGTGACGTGCGCGGCCACCTCCAGCAGCGCCAGCGTCAGCGACCCGAGCCCGGGCCCGACCTCGACCACCGCGTCCTCGGCCGTCACCCCGCCTGCCCGGACGATCCGCCGCACGGTGTTGCCGTCGATGACGAAGTTCTGCCCGCGCTGCTTGGTCGGCTTCACGCCGAACGCGGCCGCCAGCTCCCGAATGTCGGCGGCGCCCAGCAGGTGGCTGTCAGGGGTGGGGTCGGTGGTGCTCACGCGCCAAGGATACGGGCGCGCGGGGCCCTCAGAGTTCGACGACCTCGGCGAGGTCGATCTCGACGGGGTACGGCACCGAGGTGCGGAGCACGCCTTCGTGCTGGGCGACGGGCAGGTAGACGCCCTTCTCGTCGTCCCGGTGGAACTCGTGCACGATCGGCAGGTTGTCCAGGCCGCGCTCGACCCGCCAGTAGTACGGGATCTTCTTCTCGGCGTACTGGCCGGGCTTGCGGAAACGGTCGTCCGCGCGGGAGCCGTTGGAGACCACCTCGACCGTCAGCACCACGGACTCGACCGGCTGGCAGTCCAACGCAAAGGGGTCGATGCCGGTCTTGTCGAAAACCACCACGTCCGGCTTGGTCGTGTTGGCCTCGTCGACCAGCACGCACCGCTCCGGCAGGACCGCGTACGGCACGACACACGCACTGTGCAGCGCTCGCTCCAGTCCCGAACGCACGAGGTCATGCCAGAAATTCGTCTGCCCCCGGACCACGATGACTCCGTCCACCAGATCCCATTCGAACGGCAGGTCGAATTTCTGAGCCTGCTCGTACGTCCAGCCCTGGGACGGCGGATGCATCCAGTCGATCGGCTCGGCGGTCATCGCCACCTCCCTCACTGCACTCATGCTAGCCAGCCTAAGAAGCAGCCGGGAGTGCCGAATCGTTCCGCCGGAATCCGACTTTCGTTCGACCGGCTCAGTACCCGAAGGCCCGGGCCGTGTTCTCCGCGATCGCCGTGGCCAGCTCGTCCTCGTGCAGCCCCAGCGTGCCGGCCATCGAGCGGACGGTGACCGGGATGAGGTACGGGGCGTTGGGCCTGCCGCGGTAGGGGTGGGGGGTGAGGAAGGGCGCGTCGGTCTCGACCAGGACCCGGTCGAGGGGGGTGGCGGCGAGGGCGTCGCGCAGCGGCTGGTTGGCCTTGAAGGTGACCGGGCCGGCGAAGGACAGGTACCAGCCGTGTTCGGCACAGACCTTGGCCATCTCGGCGTCGCCGGAGTAGCAGTGGAAGACCGTCCGCTCGGGGGCGCCTTCCGCCAGCAGGACGGCGATGACGTCCTCGTGGGCGTCGCGGTCGTGGATGACCAGGGCCTTGTCGTGCCGCTTGGCCATCTCGATGTGGCGGCGGAACGACTCCTTCTGGATCTCGACGCCCTCGGGGCCGGTGCGGAAGTAGTCGAGGCCGGTCTCGCCGACGGCGCGGACCTGCGGGAGGGCGGCGAGCCGGTCGATCTCGGCGAGGGCCTCCTCCAGCGCGGCCCCGCCGCCCGCCTTCCGCTGCTGGCCGGACCAGCCGTCCGCGTCGCCGAGGAAGATCCGCGGCGCCTCGTTGGGGTGCAGGGCGACGGCCGCGTGCACCTGCTCGTACTGGGCCGCCAGTTCGGCGGCCCAGCGCGAGCCGGGCACGTCGCAGCCCACCTGGACGACCGTGGTGACCCCGACCGAGGCGGCCCGGGCCAGTCCCTCGGCCGGGGTGCCGGCCTGCATGTCGAGGTGGGTGTGCGAGTCGGCCACCGCCACGGCCAGGGGTTCCGGCAGTGGCGGCGGGGTCGACCGGGCGTCGTCCTTGGCAGACATCAGGAGGCGGGCTTCTCTTCGAGGCGCGGGAACAGGATCTCGCCCTTGGTGACGGTGCTGCCGGCGGGCAGCCGGCCCCAGTCGGCGGTGGTGGCGATGGTCTGCGCGGCGAGCGCGCCGAGGCCGGCCTCGGCGCCGAGCGAGGTCCACAGCTTCTCGGCGGTGGACGGCATCACCGGGTTGAGCATGACGGCGGTGCCGCGCAGCGCCTCGGCGGCGGTGTAGAGGATGGTGGCGAGGCGGGCCCGGCCCTGCTCCGAGTCGTCCTTGGCGACCTTCCACGGCTCCTGCTCGGTGAGGTAGCCGTTGACCTGCTTGACGAACTCGAAGATCGCCGCGAGGCCGCCGGCGAAGTCCAGCTCCTCGCCGATCTTCCGGTCGGCGGTGGCGAGGGCCGTGGCGAGGCCGTCCGCGATGGCCTGCTCGGCGTCACCGGGGGCGGCGGCGGCCGGCAGCGCGCCGTCGAAGTACTTGCCGACCATGGCGGCGACCCGGGAGGCCAGGTTGCCGAAGTCGTTGGCGAGTTCGGAGGTGTACCGGGCGGTGAAGTCCTCCCAGGAGAACGAGCCGTCGGTGCCGAAGGGGATCGCCCGCAGGAAGTAGTAGCGGTAGGCGTCCACGCCGAAGTGCGAGGTGAGGTCGGTGGGCGAGATGCCGGTCAGGTTGGACTTGGACATCTTCTCGCCGCCGACCATCAGCCAGCCGTTGGCGACGACCCGCTTGGGCAGCGGCAGGCCCGCGGCCATCAGCATGGCGGGCCAGATCACCGCGTGGAAGCGCAGGATGTCCTTGCCGACCAGGTGGACGGAGGCCGGCCACAGCTCGGCGAAGCGCTCCGGGTCGCTGCCGTAGCCGGCCGCGGTGATGTAGTTCTGCAGCGCGTCCACCCACACGTACAGGACGTGCTTCTCGTCCCAGGGCAGCGGGACGCCCCAGTTGAAGGTGGAGCGGGAGATCGAGAGGTCCTTCAGGTCCTGCTCGACGAAGCGCAGCACCTCGTTGCGGGCCGAGGCCGGCTGGATGAAGTCCGGGTTGGCGGCGTAGAACTCCAGCAGCTTCGGACCATAGGCGGAGAGGCGGAAGAAGTAGTTCTCCTCCTCCAGCCATTCGACCGGCCGCTTGTGCACGGCGCAGAGCTTCTCGTCCTCGGTGGCGCCGTCGAGCAGTTCGGCCGGGAGCTTGAACTCCTCGCAGCCGACGCAGTACGGGCCGGAGTAGCCGCCCTTGTAGATCTCGTCCTTGTCGTACAGGTCCTGGACGAACTCCTGCACGCGGTCGGTGTGGCGCTGCTGGGTGGTGCGGATGAAGTCGTCGTTGGCGATCTCCAGGTGCTCCCAGAGCGGCTTCCAGGCCTCTTCGACCAGCTTGTCGCACCACTCCTGCGGGCTGACGCCGTTCGCCTCGGCGGTCCGCATGATCTTCTGACCGTGCTCGTCGGTGCCGGTCAGGTACCACACCTTCTCGCCGCGCTGGCGGTGCCAGCGGGTGAGGACGTCGCCCGCCACGGTGGTGTACGCGTGGCCCAGGTGCGGGCGATCGTTGACGTAGTAGATCGGGGTGGAAACGTAGTACGCCGGGGCGGTCGCCCCGGTGGTGCTGTGGTCTGAAGTGGCCGCCATGGTCGGAAAGCTTAGTCGGGCCCGCCCGCAGCCCTCGACCGGATTGCCGCCTGCCGCCCTCGACCGGATTGCCGCCCGCCGCCCCCGACCGGATGGCCGCATGACCGGCGACGGCGGGGGCCGCCCGCCGCACTGCTCGCGGCGGGCGGCCCCCGGTGCGCCCCCGCGTGCGCTCCCGGTGCCGGCGGTCAGCCCAGCAGCCGCGACCAGAACCGGGCCCAGCGTCCGCGCGGCTTCACGGGGTCGGACACCGGGGGCGCCCCGGCCGGCTCGGCGTGCGCCGGGTAGCCGGGGGCGTGGTGCCAGGACTGGTCGGCGGTGGCGACCCGGCCCTCGCGCATGATCCGGACGGTGTGTCCGCCACACCCCGGGCAGGTCGGCTTGAGCAGCGGGGACGGTACCCGGACACCGTTGGCGTGGTATTCGAACACGACGTGCCCGTCCTTGCCGGCGTGGTGCTCGATGTCGTACGCCTGCTCCCATCCGTACCCGCATCGCAGGCAGGCGAAGGAGTAGGCCTCCCGCACGGTCTCGACGGGAGTGTGCGGCCGTCCGGCCAGGCCGGGGGCGCTCAGCGCGTTGCCACCGAGGGGGCTACCGATCATCTCGCTCATAGCCGTCTCCCAGCGCCCGCCGGGCGCTCGCCCGGCTGGGTCTTTCCATTCCAGGAAATGCCCTGACGGCCTCGGCCGATGCCCTGCTTGTGAAGAGTTGGACGCGGGTTGGGAACTCCTATACGAAAGGCCTGGATCGTTCCGGAAACCGCGACCGAACTTTCAGCTCCGTGGGCGTTTACCGGGGCCTTCCCTCAAAGGTACGACTCCCCCGGGGTCACGCAACCCCCGGAATTCACCCCTCTTTCACGGCCCCGTCCCCGCCCCCGCCGGACCCGCTTCCGGCGCTACTTCCCGGCCCCGCCCTTGGCCTCGTTCTTCGCCTCGTTCTTGGCCGCCACCACCGCGTCGAACACCTCCCGCTTCGGCAGCGCGAGCTCCGCCGCGACGGCCGCGATGGCCTCCTTGCGGCGCTCCCCGGCCTCCTCCCGGACGGCCACCAGCCGGGCCAGTTCGGCGGGGGTGAGCTCCTGCGGCGCGGCCGGCGGGGCGCCCGCGACGACGACGGTGATCTCGCCCCTGACGCCTTCGGCGGCCCAGGCCGCCAGGTCGCCGAGGGGCCCGCGCTTCACCTCCTCGTACGTCTTGGTGAGCTCGCGGCAGACGGCGGCGGGCCGCTCGGCGCCGAACGCCTCGGCCATCGCGGCGAGCGCCTCGGCGATCCGGTGCGGCGCCTCGAAGAAGACCATGGTGCGCGGCTCGGCCGCGATCGAGGCGAGCTGCCGGGCCCGGTCGCCGGTCTTGCGCGGCAGGAAGCCCTCGAAGGTGAAGCGGTCGACGGGCAGGCCGGACAGCGCGAGCGCGGTGAGCACGGCGGACGGCCCGGGCACCGCGGTGACCTTGACGTCGGCCTCGACGGCGGCGGCGACCAGCCGGTAGCCGGGGTCGGAGACGGACGGCATGCCGGCGTCGGTGACCAGCAGCACCCGGGCGCCGCCGAGCAGTGCCTCGACCAGTTCGGGGGTGCGGCCGACCTCGTTGCCCTCGAAGTAGGAGACCACCCGCCCGGCCGGGGTCACCCCGAGCGCCTGGGTGAGCCGGCGCAGCCGCCGGGTGTCCTCGGCCGCGATCACGTCCGCCGTGGCCAGTTCGGTGAGCAGCCGGGGCGGGGCGTCCGAGACGTCGCCGATGGGGGTGCCTGCGAGAACGAGTACTCCTGTCACGGGCCCCATCCTTGCAGCTACCGCGGCCCGGGGGCTTTTGGTGACGATTCGGGCAGCTTCCGAGGGAGCGGTCACACGTGCGAGAAGCGCCCCTACGATGTGGCGGATGAACGGCGACACGGCGGCGCGCACGCCCACTGGTACAGACCACACCGCGCAGGATGGCGGCGACGTGGCCGGCCTGGCGTCCTCCGCCGTCCCGGCCCCGCGGCCCGCCGACCAGGCCGGGAGCCCCGCGCGGCCCGACCGACCCGACCAGTTCGACCACCCGGACCACCCGGACCCGGACCAGCCCGACCGACCCGGCAGCGCCGCGCGCAGCTGGCGCGAGCGGCTGGCCGGGTTCGGCTACGCCGCCCGCCCGGTGGCCCCGCTGGCCGAGCGCCTGGTCCCGCCGATGCCGGACGGCCCCGGGGTGACCCCGGCGGTGGTGCCCCCGTCGCCGCTGCTGCTGCGGCTGGGCGTGTCCGTGCCGCCGGCCGTGTGGTCGTGGCTGTGCCGCTGGTCCGGCTGGCTGGGCCCGATCGCGGTGGCGGTGTTCGCCGGGATCCTGCGCTTCACCAACCTCGGCCAGCCGCACGCGATCATCTTCGACGAGACGTACTACGCCAAGGACGCCTACGCGCTCTGGCACGGCGGCTACGAGATCAACTGGCCGGACGGCGCCAACGAGCAGATCATGACGCCCGGCGCGGCCGTCCCGTACCGCGCGGCGGCCTCGTACGTGGTCCATCCGCCGGTGGGCAAGTGGATCATCGGCGCCGGCGAGATGCTGTTCGGCATGAACCCCTTCGGCTGGCGGTTCGCGGTGGCCCTGCTCGGCACGCTGTCGGTGCTGATGGTGGCCAGGATCGCCCGCCGGCTGTTCCGCTCGACCCTGCTGGGCTGCGTGGCCGGCCTGCTGCTCTCGGTGGACGGCCTGCACCTGGTGCTCAGCCGCGCCGCGCTGCTGGACCTGGTGGTGATGTTCTGGATCCTCGCCGCCTTCGGCTTCCTGCTGCTGGACCGCGACCGCACCCGGGCCCGGCTGGCCGACCGGCTCGGCGGGGTGCCGGACGCGGTGCTGGCGCAGCGGGCGAACCTGGGCTGGCGCCCGTACCGCATCGCGGCCGGCGTCTGCGTCGGCCTGACCTGCGCCACCAAGTGGAGCGGCCTGTACGTGGCGGCGGCCTTCGGCGTGATGACGGTGCTGTGGGACGTCGGCGCCCGCCGCCTGGCCGGGGCCCCGCGCCCGTACCTGGCGACGCTCGCCCGGGACGTGGTGCCGGCCTTCGTGTCGGTCGTGGTGGTGTCGCTGGTCGTCTACGTCACGTCCTGGTGGGGCTGGTTCGCCAGCAGCAACGTGCCGGGCAGGGGCGGCTGGGGCCGGGACTGGGCGGCGGGCCGCTCGACCGACTACCCGTGGATACCCGAGGGGCTGCGCGCCCTGTGGCACTACCACTCGACGGTCTACGACTTCCACACCCACCTGAGCGACCCGCACACCTACCAGTCGAACCCGTGGTCCTGGCTGGTGCTGGGCCGGCCGGTCTCGTTCTTCTACGAGTCCCCCAAGCAGGGCCAGAGCGGCTGCACGGCCGCCGAGTGCGCCCGCGAGGTGCTGGGCATCGGCACCCCGCTGCTGTGGTGGGCGGCCGTGGTGGCGCTGGTGTACTGCCTGTGGCGCTGGGTGGCGCGGCGGGACTGGCGGGCGGGCGCGGTGCTGTGCGGCCTGGCCGCCGGCTACCTGCCGTGGTTCGCCTACCAGCAGCGGACGATCTTCCTCTTCTACGCGGTGGTGTTCGTCCCGTTCCTGGTACTCGCGGTGACCATGCTGGTCGGTGCGCTGATCGGGCCTCCGGGGGCCTCCCGGGACCGCCGGATCATCGGTTCGGCGGCGGCCGGGCTGCTGGTGCTGCTGATCGTGTGGAACTTCCTCTTCTTCTTCCCGCTGTTCACCGGGCAGACGATTCCGATGGACGACTGGCGCCAGCGGATGTGGTTCAACAGCTGGATCTGATCGACACCGCTGTTCCCTGAATCGTCCGTATGCGGTGCACGACACGTACCAGATCCGTCACAACTCGCGGGCATTTCGTCGGCGCACCGATCGGCGCTGCCTAGGGTGGAGGGAACAGCGTGTCCGGCCCCGGCCGGTCGCGCCCGTCCGGCAGACCCTTGGGGGAACAGCACCATGCGCAGAGGCGCGAAGATCGGCATCATCACCGGCGTCTCCGTCGCCGTGCTCGCGGGCGGTGGCTACGGGGCGTACAGCCTGATGGGCGGCTCGGACTCCGGATCGTCCTCGGCGAAGAAGCCCCGCACGGTGGTCGCCGAGCCGCCCTCGGCCGAGCAGGCGACCAACGGTGCGAAGGACTTCCTGGCGGCCTGGGCGGCCGGCGACCTGGACAAGGCGGCCGCGCTGACGGACGACCCGGCCGCGGCCACCACCGCGCTGACGGCGTTCCGCGACCAGGTCAAGCCGAGCGCGCTGACCCTGGCCCCGGCCGGCCCGGCCACCCCGCAGGCCTTCGCGTCGGCCACCGGCACGCCCGCGCCGGCCAAGTCCTCCGCCGGAGCCTCGGCCGCGCCGTCGGCGGGCGCGACCCCCGGTGCCACCGACTCGCCGTCGGCCTCCGCCTCGGCCGGCCCCGCCGGTGTGCTGATGGGCTTCAAGGCGCGCGCCGAGTTCGCCGGCACCAACCGGGTCTGGGACTACAACGGCTTCCTGAACGTCGTGAAGATGAGCGACAACACCCCGGCCGTGCACTGGGCGCCGACGGTGATCCACCCTCACCTGTCCGGCAACGAGACGATCGCCACCCAGCAGGTCTTCGCCCCGCCGTCCACCGTGGTGGACCGCAACGGCAAGCCGCTGCAGGGCGCCTCGCTCACCCCGGCGCTGCTGTCCACCCTCCAGGACAACGCCCACAAGCTGCTGCCGCCGGACCCGAACAAGGACCAGGACGCGGGCAGCGCGGTGGTGATCAGCGACCCGGCCGGCAAGGGGGCCTCGGACAAGCTGTTCACCATCGTCGAGCCCAAGCCCGGCAAGCCGTTCAAGGTGACCATCGACAACACCATCCAGGCAGCGGCCGAGAAGGCGATGACGGACCTGGGCGGCAAGTCCGGGTCGATCGCCGCGATCGAGCCGAGCACCGGACAGGTGCTGGCCTTCGCCAACGCGCCGGCCAACGGTCAGAACCGGGCCTTCACCGGTCTGCTCGCGCCCGGCTCGACGATGAAGATCGTCACCTCGGCGGCGCTGCTGGAGGCCGGGGTCAACCCGGACACCGCGGTGGCCTGCCCGGAGAAGAGCAGCAACCCGGTCGCGATCCCGAACGACTTCCCGGGCGCCTTCCCCAACAACACGCTCCAGCAGGACTTCATGATGTCCTGCAACACGGCCTTCATCAACCAGGGCCTGACCAGCCTCAAGCCCGAGACGCTGTCCAGCACGGCCAAGGACGTGTTCGGCATCGGCCTGGAGTGGAAGACCGGCCTGCCGAACACCGACGGCAAGGTGCCGCCGACGCCGGGCAGCAAGGACGAGCAGGCCATGAACTACATCGGCCAGGGCAAGGTCCAGATGAACCCGCTGGCCATCGCCTCGATCACCGCGACCGTCCAGAGCGGCGCGTTCAAGCAGCCGATCCTGGTCGCCGGCCTGCCGCAGCAGGCGGCGGCCCGCCAGATCGCGCCGGACGTCGCGGGCAAGCTGCGCGCGATGATGAACGCCACCGCCACCGGCGGCACGGCCAAGGACGTGATGGCCGGGATCACCGACAACGCGGGCGCCAAGACCGGCTCCGCCGAGGTCGCCGGCGCGACCACCACCAACAGCTGGTTCACCGCCTACCGCGGCAACATCGCGGTCGCCGCCGAGGTGCAGGGCGGCGGCCACGGCGTGGACGCGGCCGGCCCGGCCGTCGCCTCGCTGCTCAAGGCCGGCGGCCGCTAGGTCCTCCCGTCCGTACGGAGCCCGCTCAGCCCCGCGGCAGGGCGGGCTCCGGTCTGCCCGGCAGCCGGTGCGGCGGGATCGGGCGCCGGCTGCTCCAGCGCCGGGCCGCCAGCCGCGGCCAGATCACCAGGACCACCGGCAGGGCGAGGTAGCCGAACCGCCCGGCCGGGGCGAGCATGAACGCGATCGCCAGCCCGGCGGCCAGCAGGTCGGCGGCCGCGATCGCGGACACCGGCGGCCGGGCGAGCAGCCAGATGGCCACCCCGATCCCGCCCATGGTCATCAGCGCCAGCGAGACGGAGTGCCCGGTCGGCCCGAAGCCGGCCAGCACCTTGCCGGGCAGCGGGCTGCCGGCCGGGGTGCGGATGGCGGTGAGCCCGAGCGGGAAGCGCACCACCTGCTCGCGCAGCGCGTCCGCCCGGGTCAGCACGGAGGGCAGGAGCACGGCCAGGCCGGTGCCGAGCGCGATCAGCGTGGTCCGGGCGGCGGGCCGGCGGCCGTACAGCCGCCACAGCAGCAGGGCGGCGACCGGCAGCGCCGGCCAGGCCGTCCACTTGAGGGTGCAGGCGAGGGCGAGCACCAGGCCGGCGCCGACGGTGCGGTCCCGCTCGGCGAGCGCCATGGCGAGGCAGCAGAGGCCGATCAGCGGCAGGTCCACCCCGCCGACGACGAGGGCCAGCGAGATCAGCGGCGAGGCGGTGAGCACGGCGAGCGGCAGCAGCGGCGCGCGCTCGCGGGTGGGCCGCAGCAGCCGCCAGCTGGCCAGCAGGCAGGCCACGAAGGCCAGCGCGAACCAGATCCGGGCGTCCCCGGCGACCTGGGCGAGGTCGGATCCGTCGCCCAGCAGTTGGCGCGGCATCCCGAACAGGGTCATGGCCGGCAGGTACGGGTTGTAGTCGGTGACGATCACCGGGTGCGGCAGGTACGGGCTGCCGGTGGTGAGCAGCAGGTGGGCCGAGCGTTCGACCACCATCACCTCGGACTGGTGGCGGCCCTGCACGGCGAGCAGGGCGAGCGGCGCGAGGACGGCCCCGGCGAGGGCGACCACGGCGGCGGCGCGGGCCGCGTAGCGGCGCGGCAGGGTGAGGCAGAGCAGCCCGGCCAGGACGTAGGCGGGGGCCGCGATGAAACCCCACGTCCGCTGGTTGGGCAGGTCCGAGACGAGCGGGAAGGCGGCCGCCCAGCCGGCCGCGATCAGGCAGCCGAGCAGTTGGACGGTGCGCATCGAGGCGAGTCGGGCGGGATTCAGCCGATCGGGCGTGGGCGGGAACGTGCTCTCGCCACGCTGGCGGGGGAACGGCCGACTGGAGAAGCCGAGGGGCGGTCGTCCTGATCCGGACGGCGCTCCGGCGGGGGTCGGCGGGGCCGGCGTTCTGCTGCGGCCGGTGAAGCGGCCGCGCGGGCGGGAGAAGCCGGGCGTGCGGGTGCTCACCATGGTGGAAGGTTATGGGTGGTGGCCGGGCGCTGTCGCCATGGCGTGGGGCACGTAACAGGAGGTGGCATGAGGGGGGCCGCCGGGTGTCGTGGTCGGTGGCCCCTCATGTCCGGATTCGTCCGGCTCAGCTGTTCCGGTGGCCGGTGGAGCTGTCCGCCGTGGCGGCCTGTGCCTGCTGCTCCAGCTTGGAGTGCTTGATGCTGTAGCCGAAGTAGACGAGCACGGCGACGGCGAGGGCGATCGCGCCGGCCCGGAAGGTGTCGGCGTGCAGGCCGGTGATCAGGTAGGCGCAGAAGGCGACGCTGAGCAGCGGGACGACCGGGTAGCCGGGGACCTTGAAGCCGCGCGGCAGGTCGGGCTGGGTGCGGCGCAGGATGATCACGCCGATCGAGACGACCGAGAAGGCGATCAGCGTCCCGAGGCTGGTGATGTCGGCCAGCTCCTTCAGCGGGACGAAGGCGGCCAGCGCGCCGACGCCGAGGCCCACCACGAGGGTGTTCCAGACCGGGGTGCCGGTGCGCGGGGAGAGTTCGGCGAAGCGCTTGGGCAGCATGCCGTCGCGGCCCATGGAGTACAGGATGCGGGTCTGGCCGTAGATCACCACGAGGGTGATGCTGAAGATCGAGATGATCGCGCCGATCGCGAAGACGATCGAGGGCCAGGTCTGGCCGGTGATGTCCTGGAGGATCTGGGCGAGGCCGGCCTCCTGGCCCTCGAACTTCTGCCACGGCTGGGCACCGATGCCGGCGAGGGCGACCAGGATGTAGAGCAGGGTCACCACGACCAGCGAGATGATGATCGCCAGTGGCAGGGTGCGGCGCGGGTTCTTGACCTCCTCACCGGCGGTGGACACGGCGTCCAGGCCGATGAAGGAGAAGAAGATGCTGGAGGCGGCGACCTGCACGCCGCCGATGCCGAGCGGCATGAACGGGGTCAGGTTGCCGGAGTGGAAGCCGGTGAGCGCGATGCCGACGAACAGCAGCAGGATCAGGATCTTGATCCCGACCATGGCCGCGTTGACCTTCACCGACTCGCTGACGCCGCGGGTGAGCAGCACGCAGACCATCGCGACCAGCAGCAGCGCCGGCAGGTTGAACCAGTGGGTGGCGTCCGGCGCGCCGGACAGCTGGTCCGGGATGGTGAAGCCGAAGGCCAGGTCGAAGAACTTGTTCAGGTACTCGGCCCAGCTCACCGCGATCGCGGAGGCGGAGACGCCGTACTCCATCAGCAGGCAGATGCCGACGCCGAACGCGACGCCCTCGCCGAGGGTGGCGTAGGCGTAGGAGTACGAGGATCCGGAGACCGGGATCGCGGAGGCCATCTCGGCGTAGCAGAGCGCGGTGAGTCCGGCGGTGACCGCGGCGAGCACGAAGGACAGGATGACGGCCGGCCCGGCCGAGGGCACCGCGCTGCTGAGCACGAAGAAGATGCCGGTGCCGATGGTGGCGCCGATGCCGATCGAGGACAGCTGCCAGAGGCCGATCGTGCGGCGCAGGTGGATGCCGGAGCGTCCGCCCTCCTCGGGCGCACCGGCCGGGAGGCCGTCCCGGCCCTCGCTCTCGGCGATGAGGGACGAGACGGGCTTGCGTCGCAGCAGACGCGCACCGAGAGAGTTGCTGGTCACAGCTGCGGTCCTTCTGGGCGGGGGAGGGTGTCCTGGCGGCCGGTCACTCGACGCGCCATGGGGTGTCATCGGGGACCAACCGAACAAAGATGGGACAGTACCCCGCGAAAGCACCAGTGTCGCAAACGAACAGTCCGGATCGGCGCATTGTACGAATTGGCGCATGAGTCTATACAAACCGGACACTTCGCAGACGGCGGATTTACCGTCCAGCAGCTAAAGCGGCAGCTCGGCGGCGGTCGGTCGGCTGACCGACTCGACGGCGGTCGATCGACCGGCTCAGCGGCCCAGCACCGCCCGCATCACCGAGCGGGCGATCGGCGCGGCCAGCCCACCGCCGGTGACGTCCGTGGCGTCACTGTCCGCGATCACCACGGCCACCGCCACCGGCGGCACCGCGTCCGAGCCCGCGGGCTTGGCCCAGGAAATGAACCAGGCGTACGGCGTCCCGCTGTTGTCCACCCCGTGCTGCGCGGTGCCGGTCTTCCCGCCGACCACCGCGCCGCCGATCCGGGCGTTGCCGCCGGTGCCGTTCTCGACCACGTCGGTCATCAGCTTCTGCACCTGCCCGGCCACCGCCGGGGTCATCGCCCGCCGGTACACGGCGGGTTTCATCAGCTGCACGGCGGTGCCGTCGCCCTTCGTCAGCTTGTCCACGAGCTGCGGACGCATCACCGTCCCGTCGTTGGCGATCCCGGCCGCGACCATCGCCATCACCAGCGGGGTCGCCGCGGTGTCGAACTGCCCGATCGAGGAGAGCGCCAGCTGCGACTGGTTCATCGTGGTGTCGAAGTTGGACCGGGCCGGGCGCACCGGCATGTCCAGCCTGGCGTCGTTGAAGCCGAAGTCCTCGGCCATCGCCACCATCGGGCCCAGCCCGGTCCGCACCCCGAGGTAGCCCAGCACGCTGTTGCAGCTGTAGACCATCGCGGTGTCCAGCGACTGGCCGGGCCGGTCGCACGCCGAGGTGTCGTTGACCAGCGGCGTGGTCGTCCCGGGCAGCACGTACGGGTACGGCGCGTCGGTCGGCGCGTCGGGGTCGGTGACCACCCCGGCCGCGAGCGCGGCCGCCGCCGTGACCACCTTGAAGGTCGAGCCCGGCGGGTAGGTCTGGCGCAGCGCCCGGTTGAGCATCGGCTGGTCGGTGTCGGCCTGCAGCCGGTTCCAGGCGGCCTGGTCGGCCGCGGCGGAGCCGGCGAAGCTGCCCGGGTCGTAGGACGGCGTGCTGGCCAGGGCGAGGATCCGGCCGGTGGCCGGCTCGATCGCGGCCACCGCGCCCTTCTGGCTGCCGAGCCCGCGCACCGCGGCCTCCTGGGCGGCCCGGTTCAGGGTGGTGTAGACGTCCCCGCCGGGGTTCTGCCTGCGGGCGACGGCGTCCCAGACCGCCCAGCCGGCCAGTCTGCTGTCCGTCCCGGACAGCAGGTCGTCCTCGACCCCCTCCAGCTGGGTGTTGCCGTACGCCTGCGAGGCGAAGCCGGTGACGGCCGCGTACGTCGGGCCGTCGGTGTAGGTGCGCTTGTAGTCGTACCGGCCGCCGGTGGGTTCGGAGCCGGTCACGGTGTCCGCGCCGACCCGGATGTTGCCGCGCGGCTGCGAGTACCGCTCGATGGTGAGCCGCTGGTTGGCGGCGTTGTGGTTGAGGTCCTTGGCCTGGAACACCTGTACCCGGGTGGCCTGGACGCACAGCGCCGCGACCAGCAGCAGGCAGAAGACGCCCGCGCGGCGCCCGGTGACGGAGATGCCGGGCAGGCCCTGCGGCCCGTTGCCCCGGGCGCGCGGACGGGAGCGGATGCGCGCCATCAGTCCTCCTCCGAAACGGACCCGGACACGGGCAGCACCGGGGCCGGGGCCGGCCGGCGCGCGATGTCGCTCATCCGCACCAGCAACGCCACGATGATCCAGTTGGTGACCACCGAGGAGCCGCCCTGCGCGACGAACGGCAGCGTCATCCCGGTCAGCGGGATGAGGTCGAGCACCCCGCCGGCCACCACGAACACCTGGAGGCCGACGATGGCGGCCAGCCCGATCGCCAGCAGCCGCCCGAACGGGTCGCGCAGCGCGATGCCCGTCCGGAACCCCCGGGAGATCAGCAGCGCGTACAGCAGGAACACCGCGACGAGCCCGGTCAGGCCGAGTTCCTCGCCGATGGTGGCGAGGATGAAGTCCGACTTGGCGGCGAAGCCGATCAGCACCGAGTGCCCGTTGCCGAGCCCGGTGCCCAGCTCCCCTCCCCAGGCGAAGGCGAACAGCGACTGGGCGATCTGGTTGGCGCCCTTGCCCGCCGCGATCGAGCCCAGCGGGTCCAGCCAGTCCGTCACCCGGCTGTGCACGTGCGGCGACAGCCAGCCCACCGTGACCGCCCCGACCGCCGCCAGGGCCAGCCCGATCGCGATCCACCCGGTGCGCGCGGTGGCCACGTACAGCATCACCACGAACAGGCCGAAGAACAGCAGCGAGGTGCCGAGGTCCGTCTCCAGCACCAGGACGCCGACGAAAGCCGCCCAGATCAGCAGCACCGGCCCGAGCACCCGGCCGCGCGGCAGCTGCCAGCGCCAGACCCGGCGGCCGGTGAGTGCCAGCGCGTCCCGGTGCACCGCCAGGTAGGCGGCGAAGAAGACGGCCAGCAGGATCTTGGCGAACTCGCCCGGCTGGAAGGACAGCGGCCCGATGACGATCCAGATCCGCGAGCCGTACACCGGCGGGAAGAAGATCGGCAGCACCAGCAGGACCAGCGCCACCAGCGCCCCGAGGTAGGCGTACCGCTGCAGCCGCCGGTGGTCGCGCACCAGCAGCACGACGGCGATGAACAGTGCCACCCCCAGGCTCGACCAGAGCAGCTGGGTGGAGGCCGCGCCGACGCCCGAGGTGGCGCGGTCGAGCCGGTAGATCACCACCAGGCCGATGCCGTTGAGCAGCACCGCGATCGGCAGCAGCAGCGGGTCCGCGTACCGGGCCCGCCGGCGGACCACGGCGTGCGCCAGCAGGGCGAGCACGCCGAGCGCGGCGCCGTACTCGGCCGCGTCGGCCGGCACCCTGCCGTCCAGGTTGACGCCGACCTCGACGTAGCCGAACACGGCGATCAGCACGGCGGCCAGGACCAGCAGCAGTTCGGTGGTGCGCCTGGTCGGCACCGGCCGGCTCGGCCGGGCTGCGGTTCTCGTCACGGCGGGGGGTGTCGCCACGGACCGTCCTGGGGGTCGCGGGAGCCGGAGCGCTGTTCCGGGGGATGCCAGTCGGGATGGACCGGCGGAACGAAGCCGGTTCACCCAGGTTCGTCACCCTAACGAGCACTATCCATATTTATCGGCTTTTTGCTGCGGTGTGTCCGCTCTTGGCGTGAATCCTCCGCTCACTCGGGCCGCCGTCCGGCCAGCGCCGCCGCCCCGGCCGCCGCCGCGGCCAGCAGGACGGCGGCGAGCGGCAGTTCCGCCCACGGCACGGCGACCCGGCCGGTGCGGGCCGCGGAGACCAGACCGCGGACCGCCGCGTTGGCCGGCGAGAGCGGCGCCACCAGCGCCAGCGCGGCCAGCACCAGTGCCACCGCGATGCCGTACTGCGGCCGCGCCAGCACCGGTCGGTTCGCCAGCGCCCCGGCCACCACCCCCAGCAGCACGCACACCACCGCGGCCGACGCCCCGGCCGCCAGCGCCGGTGCGACCGGCGGCTGCCGCTCCACCCCCGGGTTGGCCACCGTCCCGCTCAGCCACCACAGCGCCGCCACCTCGGCCGCCGCCAGCACCAGCCCGGCCGTCAGCGCCGCCAGCAGCGCGCCCAGGTGCACCCGCAGCGGCCCCGCCGCCGCGACCAGGCAGGCCCGCGAGGCCGGCGGCTCCGCCCCGAGCGCGCTGCGCACGTACCAGGCACTCACCGGCAGCAGCACGGCCGCGCCGTAGCCGAGGTCGCCCAGCAGCGGGTTGCCCGCCGACACGCCCACCACCAGCAGCAGCGCGTACGCCAGGAACGGCGGCAGCCAGGCGTGCGAGCGCACCAGCAGTTCCAGGTGGTACCGGGTCAGCGCCCCGACCTGCCTCACCGCCGCCCCTCCCGCTGCCGCACCGCCAGCACCCGGACGGCCGGGCGGCCGAGCAGCAGCCGGCGCAGCAGCGCCTCCGTGTGCGCGGCCGGCACCGTCAGCCGCACGGCCGTGCCGGCCAGCGGGGTGAGCCGCGGCGCCCCGGGCAGCCGGGGCGGCAGCGGGGTGCCGTCCGGGACGTCCACCTCGACCTCCATCGCCGGGCCGCCGTCCGGCACGGGCCCCGCCTCCTCGACGGGCCGCAGCGCGCCGTCCGCGCCGACCCGGTAGGCGGCGCTGGTCAGCCCGGCCAGCCGGGCCGGGTCGTGGTCGACGAACAGCACCGTCCCGCCGTCCGCCGCCCGCTCGGCGGCCGCCTCGTCCAGCACCGCCCTGGCGTCGGGGTCGAGCCCGGTCCAGGCCTCGTCCAGCAGCAGGACCGGGGCCTGCGCGAGCAGCGCCTGCGCGACCGCGACCTTCTGGCAGGTGCCCTTCGACAGCCGGCTCAGCGGCGTGCCCGCCCGGTCCGCGATGCCGAAGCGGTCCAGCCAGTCCCCGGCCCGCCGCCGCGCCCGCTCCGCCGACAGCCCGTGCACCCGGCCCACCCGCAGCAGGTAGGAGGCGGCGTCGAACGGCAGCGCGGGCGGGAAGCGTTCGGGCACGTAGGCGGCGCCGCCCGGGCGGGCCACCCGCCCGGCGGTCGGCCGCTCGATCCCGGCCGCCAGCCGGAGCAGCGTCGACTTGCCGCTCCCGTTCGCCCCGGCGATCCGCACCAACTCCCCGGGCCCGACGGCGAGATCGACCCCGCGCAGGACCCACCGCCCGCGCCGCCCGTACCGTTTTCCGACCCCCGTCAGCTCCACCGCGCCCCCATTCCCGCCCGGACTCGCACGAAACCCGCACGGAAGGCTATCCGGCCCGGGTAGGGCGGACGTAAGTCCGCGCAGGCCCGACGGCCTTTCCACGCGCCGGAGTTCACGCCGCGACGGGGTGGTGCACGATCCGGTCTCGTTTGGCCATCGCGAACTGATGATCCCTAGGATCACCGGGTGACTACCGGACGACGACCAAAGACCAGGCTCGGCAGCCTGCTGGGCGCCCTGGCGATAACGGGCGCCTCGCTGCTCATCGGCCTGCCCGCCCACGCCGACGAACCATCAGCCGGCGCCGCCGCGCCCAAGGAGGCCCCCAGGGTCGACCTCGTCCTGGACGTCAGCGGCTCCATGAACGAGCGGGACATCCAGGGCAAGAGCCGGATCTCGGTGGCCCAGCAGTCGCTGAACGACGTGATCGACGCGCTGCCCGCGGAGACCGAGTTCGGCATCCGCACCCTGGGCGCGAACTACCCCGGCAACGACAAGACCCAGGGCTGCCAGGACACCAAGCAGCTGTACCCGGTCGGCAAGACCAACAAGGTCGAGGCCAAGACGGCCGTCGCCACCCTGCGGCCCACCGGCTGGACCCCGATCGGCCTGGCCCTGCGCGGCGCGGCCCAGGACCTCGGCAAGGGCGAGACCACCCGCCGGGTGGTGCTGATCACCGACGGCGAGGACACCTGCACCCCGCCGGACCCCTGCGACGTCGCCCGTGAACTCGCCTCCCAGGGCATCCACCTGGTCGTCGACACCCTCGGCCTGGCCCACGACGACAAGACCCGCCAGCAGCTGCTCTGCATCGCCAACGCGACCGGTGGCACCTACACCGACGTCCGCACCCAGGAGCAGCTCACCGACAAGGTGAAGCAGCTGGTCGACCGCTCCAACGACACCTACGCGGTGACCCCGGTGAAGACCTCCGGCGCCGACAAGTGCGAGAGCGCCCCGGTGCTCGCCCCGGGCGTGTACAGCGACCGCGAGAAGTTCTCCGAGCACCGCGTCTACAAGGTCCCGGTCAAGTCCGGCCAGGAGCTGCGCGCCTCGGTCAGCGTCGGCCTGGACCGCGCGGTGGCCCGGGACTACGGCGTCCTGCTGCAGGCCACCAGCGCGACCGGCCAGGAGCTGGTCCGCGGCACCGACGCCGGCAGCAGCCGCACCGACGTGATCTCCACCGGCCTGCGCTGGTCCACCAGCGACTCCAAGGGCTACATCACCACCGGCCCGACCTCCTCGTCGAGCGCCAAGCCGGAGACCACCGTCTGCCTGGTCGTCAGCAACTCGCTGGCCCCGCAGGCCGGCGTCCAGGCCGACCCCGGCCTGCCGCTGGAGCTGACCGTCGACCTGGCCACCGCCTCGTCCGCCCCCGAGGGCGCGGCGATGGGCCTGGGCCGCGGCTGGATCCTGCTGCTCACCCTCACCCTCGCCGGACTGCTGTTCGGCCTGGTGTTCGGCTGGATCGCCCGCTGGCGGATCTCTGTCTGGCGGGAGAACTGACCATGCGACCGACCACGCGATCGACCACGCGCACGACCCTTCGCGGCGCCCTCGCCGCCCTCGCCCTGCTGCCCGCCCTCGCGCTGGCCGCCCCGGCCGCCTCCGCCGCCTCCCCCTCGCCCTCGGCGAGCGCGAGCGGCGCCCCGGCCCCGGCCACCAAGGCCGGCACCTCCTTCCTGACCGCGACCAACCTCTCCCCCGGCCAGGACGCCAACGTCGCCGCCTCCACCGGTGACTACCTGTACTGGGCGTTCGGCGCCTCCGAGGGCCAGACCCCGACGATCGGCCTGACCGTCAACCTGGCCCCCGCGACCGACCGGCACGGCCCGCAGACCTGGTCCGCCGAGGTCTTCGACGGGCTCCGCCGCCGCCAGTCCTGCACCGCCGGCACCCAGAACGCCACCGGCGACCAGAACACCGGCACGCTCACGCTGAGCTGCACCCTGCGCGAGGTCCGCTCCTGGGCCGAGCCGTGGTCCGGCGACCCGCTGCCCGGCACCTACTACGTGCGGCTCTCGGTCAGCGACGTCCCGCAGACCGACCTGGGCCTGGCCACCTCCGTCCAGCTGCACGTCAGCGCCAAGGGCAACGCGGACAACGCCCAGCCGGAGGGCGGCGAGCTCAAGGCCCCGCTGGTCCCGCCGGCCGGTGGCGGCGCCGCCACCGCCAAGGCGGCCGCCCCGGTGGCGGCCGAGGAGCACTGGTACACCGGCTGGTTCTCCGGCTGGAACAGCCGCTGGTACTGGACCATCGGCGGCGGCGCCCTGGCCGCCCTGGCGGGCGTCCTGGGCTACAACCTGACCCGGCACCCCCGCGGCTACCGCCCGCCCCGCTACGGCGCCGTCCCGCCGCAGTCCGGCGCCCCCCAGCCCGGCCCCTACGCCGGCTCCCAGCGCCCCTGACCCACCCCGCCCCACCCCGAGGGCCGGCCGGACTCCCCGGCCGGCCCTCGGCCGTTCCCGCTCCGGTTCCCGCTCCGGTTCCCGCCCTTGTCCCGCCCCCACTCTCACCCGCGACCGACCGTCAGTTCACGGCCCCGCCCCACCGTGACGGTCGTCACACGGCCAACTCCCGCATCCCCGCGCCGAATCGCCCCCCGGACAACGCAGAAGCCCCGCCCGGTCTGACGACCGGGCGGGGCCCTTGTTGGGTGGAGCTGAGGGGATTCGAACCCCTGACCCCCTCGATGCGAACGAGGTGCGCTACCGGACTGCGCCACAGCCCCAACGAGAAGAAACTCTAGCACCTTTCGGAGGGGGCCCGTGACCACCCCCGGGGATGCGGTGCTGGTCCGGGGGCCGGGGAGGTCACTCGTTGGCCGCGCGGGGGCGGGCCTCCGGGGCCGACGGCTCGGCGTACTGGTCGAACAGCGGGGTGTTGCGGGTGGACTCGGCGGGGCGGCCCGCGGTCCAGGTACCGGGAGCCGTCAGGTCGAGGCCCCGCGAGACCCGGGGGGCGACCGGCGCCGTGACGTACGTCGGCAGCGGGACGGGCACCGGCTCCCAGGAGTCCGGGCCGGCCGCGCCGCGCTCGCGCATGCCGTCGACCCACTCCTCGTGCTCGGTCGCCTCGGCCACCGCGGAGGCGGACGGCGCCGAGACGGCGGCCTCGCCGGGGTCGGCGGCCAGCCGCAGGTGCGGACGGCGTCCGGCCCGCCCCTCGGCCGCCGGGGCCTGGGCGCGAGCCGGGGCGTGGGCCCGGGCGTGGGCCTGGGTGTGGACCTGGGTGTGGGCCTGGGTGTCGACGGCCTCGGCGGGGACGCTCCGGGCCGCGGCGCGCTGCTGCTCGCGCTTACGCAGCCGCTCGGCCGCCTGGGCGGCCCGGGCACGGTCGAGCTTCACCTCGTAGCGCTGGCGCTCCAGCTTGCGCAGGTGGCCGATGTACAGGGTGAGGAGGATCGCCGGGACGGCCGGGACCCAGAGGAAGGCCAGTCCGGCCACCGCCGCGACCACGGCGCCGAGCGCGAAGCCCAGGAAGAGGGCGGTGACCATCCGGCGCCGGCGGGCCAGCAGCCGGGCCCGGCGCTGCGCCCCGCCGTGCGGCGCGGAGCCCGGACGCTCTTCCCGGGCACCCCGCTCGGGCGCGGCCTCGGACCCGGCCGTGGACACCGGCTCGGGCGGGGGCTCGACGGAGGCCGATGACTCGGGCTCCACGGCGGGCGGCGCGGAGTCCGCCGCGGGGTCGCCGGAGGCGGCCCCGTCCCGTCCGGGAGGGCCGTCGCTGCTGTGCTCGTCGTCACGCGGTTCGTCGCCCAGGGCCCGGGCTGCCCGCCGCTCCAGCCCCGAACGCCCGGCCAGCAGGCGGATGGCGGTGCTGAAGCGCTCCGTCGGGCGCGCCTCGTTGAGTTCGTCCTGCCTGCGGAGCCACATCGGCACCAGATAGGCGGCCCAGGCCCCTACGATGACGGCGTAGATAAGGCCGCTACTGCTCACGATCCACACCGTACGGGCGCCGGGAAGGCCTGGCAGCAATTTGGCTCGGCGTGTCGTGTGATCAAGCTGATTCTCCGACTATTTTGCCGGTATTTGTGCCAGTCCGACATCGCGGCGATGCCATATCGATATTTTTTTCGAACATATATTCAATTACTTGACTCGTGACCTGAACTGATCGACCGCCAGCGTTCCAGCATCCCCTCCGGCACCTCCTCGGCGGTCAGCGCGTACACCAGGTGGTCCTGCCAGGCGCCGTCGATGTGGAGATAGCGCGGGCGGATTCCCTCCGAGCGGAAGCCGAGCTTTTCCACCACGCGGCGGCTCGGGCCGTTCTCCGGGCGGATGCAGACCTCGATCCGGTGCAGGCCGAGGGTGCGGAAGCAGTGGTTGACGGAAAGCGCCACGGCGGTCGGCATGATGCCCCGGCCGGCCACCGCCTCGTCGATCCAGTACCCGACGTTCGCCGAGCACATCGAGCCCCAGGTGATGCCGCCGACGGTCAGCTGGCCGACCAGCTGGCCCTTGTAGAGCACCACGAAGGGCAGCATCCGCCCGGCCGAGCCCTCACCGCGCAGGAAGCGCACCATCTGCCGGAACGTCGGGCGCGGCCCGGCGGCCTGCCCGGCCGGACCGGGCGGGACGGTCGCCTCCCAGCGACGCAGCCAGTCCCGGTTGCGGAGGCTGACCTCCTGCCACTCGCGCTGGTCGCGGGCCCGGATCGGGCGCAGCACGACCTCCCCCTCGTGGAGTTCTACCGGCCAACCGGCGTTCAGTGCGTTCTCCCGGAAGCTGGTGCGTCCGGCCGGGGGTGGTCCCCGCCGCCGAGCTGGTCGACGGCGTGGGCGAGCAGCGGTTCGAGGACGGCCAGGCCGTCCTTGACGCCGCCGGTCGAGCCCGGCAGGTTGACGATCAGGGTACGTCCGGCGAGCCCGGCCAGCCCTCGGGAGAGCGCCGAGGTCGGCGCCTTCTCCCGGCCGTACGCGCGGATGGACTCGGCGATGCCGGGGACCTGCCGGTCGATCACCCGGGCGGTCATCTCCGGGGTGAGGTCCATCGGCGAGATGCCGGTGCCGCCGGTGGTGAGCACGACGTCGTAGCCGGCCGCGACGGCCTCGCGCAGGACGGCCTCCACCGGCTCGCCGTCCGGGACGACCCGGGGGCCGTCGGCGGTGAAGCCCATCGCGGTCAGGCCGGCCACCAGCAGCGGGCCGCCCCTGTCCTCGTAGACGCCGGCCGAGGCCCGGTTGGACACGGTGACCGCAAGGGCCCTCATCCGCCCGTGTCCCTCGGTGGTGGGCTCGTTCCGCCCGCTCACTCGCCCGCCTCCGGCGCGAACCAGTCGCCGCTCTTGCCGCCGGTCTTGCTGAGCACCCGGACGGACTCGATGGCGGCGCCCTTGTCCACGGCCTTGACCATGTCGATGACGGTGAGGCCGGCCACCGCGACGGCGGTCAGCGCCTCCATCTCGACGCCGGTGCGGTCGGCGGTCCTCACGGTGGCGGTGATCTCGACGGCGTCGTCCGCGACCGTGAGGTCCACCGTGACGCCGGAGACGGCGATGGGGTGGCAGAGCGGGACCAGGTCGGGGGTCTTCTTGGCGCCCATGATCCCGGCGATCCGGGCCACCGCGAGGGCGTCGCCCTTGGGCACGCCCTCGCCGCGCAGCAGCTCGACCACCTTCGGGGAGACCCGGACCCGGCCGGCCGCGACGGCGGTGCGCGCGGTGGTGGCCTTCTCGGAGACGTCGACCATCCGGGCCGCGCCCTGGTCGTCGACGTGGGTGAGGCGGTCGCCGGGGGCAGGTGTCGTCACGGGTGGCTCCAGGGGCGCGCAGGTGGAATACCGCGCTACCGTACAGCTCCCCCGCCCCACCCCGTGGGAGGGGCCTGGTCCGCGGGACATGTCCTAGGAACCGAGCAGGACCACGTCGACCTCGCTGCCGGCGGGCAGGGCGGTGACGGCCTCGGGGACGGTGATCAGGCAGTTCGCCCGGGCCAGGGCGCCGACCAGGTGCGACTCGGCGCCGCCCACCGGCTCGACGGTGCCGTCCGCCGCCGAGTAGCGGCCGCGCAGGAACTGCCGGCGGCCGGCCGGGGAGCGCAGCGCCGCCGGGCAGAGCGCGCGGACCACCGGGCGGTGGACGTCGGCGGCGCCGAGCATGGTGCGGATGACCGGGCGGACGAACAGCTCGAAGGAGATGTAGGCGCTGACCGGGTTGCCGGGCAGGGCGAGCAGCGGCACGCCGGCCGGGCCGCCGATCCGGCCGAAGCCCTGCGGCTTGCCGGGCTGCATCCGCAGCCTGCGGAAGTCGACGCCGCCGTAGGACTCGAAGACCTCCTTGACCACGTCGTACGCGCCGACGCTGACCCCGCCGCTGGTGACGATCAGGTCGGCCCGGCCGAGCTGGTCCTCCAGGACGGCGCGCAGCCGGTCGGCCCGGTCCGGGACGGCGCCGACCCGGTAGGCGATGGCGCCGGCGTCCTGGGCGGCCGCGGTGAGGGTGAAGCTGTTGGAGTCGGAGATCTGCCCGGGGCCGACCGGCTCGCCGGGCTGGACCAGCTCGCTGCCGGTGGACAGCACCACGACCCGGGGGCGCGGGCGGACCTTGACGGTGGCGCGGCCGATCGCGGCGAGCAGGCCGAGCTGGGTGGGGCCGAGCCGGGTGCCGGCCGCCAGGACCTCGGTGCCGGCCGCGACGTCGCTGCCGCGGCGGCGGATGTGGGCGCCCTCGGCGACCGGGCGCAGGACGCGGACCTCCTCGTCCTCGACGGGCGCGGTCATCGCGTCGGCGGGCACTCCGGTGCCGGTGCCACCGTCGGTCCATTCGACCGGGGCGACGGCCTGGGCGCCGGGCGGGACGGGGGCGCCGGTCATGATCCGGGCGGCCTGGCCGGGCCCGACCCGGGGCAGTTCGCCCGCGCCGGCCGCGATGTCGCCGACGACGGCGAGCACCGAGGGGTACGGGTCGGTGGCGCCGGCGGTGTCGGCGGTGCGCACGGCGTAGCCGTCCATCGAGCTGTTGTCGAAGGGCGGCAGGTCGCCGTCGGCGAGGACGTCCTCGTCGAGCCGGCAGCCCTGGGCGTCGAGCAGTTGCAGCTCGATGGCGGGCAGCGGGCCGACCGCGGCCAGGACGTCGGAGAGGTGTTCGTCCACCGTCCAGAGGCGGGGGGCCGCCGGTGCCGGGTCCGTGGTTCCGTCGCAGCAGGCTGCGGCGGATCCGGTGGTGTGTCGGGTGGACCCGGTCATCGGCGGCTCGCTCTCTGTCGTCGTGTCAGTCCTGCAGCTCGGAGGCGACGAACTCGCGCAGCCAGGAGCGGAACTCCGGGCCGAGGTCCTCGCGCTCGGAGGCCAGTCGGACGATAGCGCGCAGGTAGTCCGCGCGGTCGCCGGTGTCGTAGCGGCGGCCCTTGAAGAGCACACCGTGGACCTGGCCGCCGGCCTCCGGCTCGCGGGTGGTCAGCTCGCGCAGGGCGTCGGTGAGCTGGATCTCGCCGCCGCGGCCGGGCGGGGTCTCCCGCAGCACGTCGAAGACCAGCGGGTCGAGGACGTAGCGGCCGATGACGGCGTAGTTCGAGGGGGCCTCGTTCGTCTCGGGCTTCTCGACCAGGTCGGTCACCTGGAAGACGTCCTCGCCGAAGCCGTTCGCCTTGACGGCGGCGCAGCCGTAGAGGTGGATCTGGGAGGGGTCGACCTCCATGAGGGCGACGACCGAGCCGCCGAGCTCCTGCTGGACCTCGATCATGCGGGCGAGCAGCGGGTCGCGCGGGTCGATCAGGTCATCGCCGAGGAGGACGGCGAAGGGCTGGCCGGCCACGTGCTGCTCGGCGACCGAGACGGCGTGGCCGAGGCCCTTCGGGTCGCCCTGGCGGACGTAGTGCATGTTGGCCAGCTCGACGGATTCGCGGACCCGGCGCAGGCGGTCCTGGTCGCCCTTGCGGGCGAGCAGCTCCTCCAGCTCGTAGGCGCGGTCGAAGTGGTCCTCCAGGGCCCGCTTGTTACGGCCGGTGACCATCAGTATGTCGGACAGCCCCGCGGAGGAGGCCTCCTCGACGACGTACTGGATAGCCGGCTTGTCGACGACGGGCAGCATCTCCTTCGGAGTGGCCTTGGTTGCCGGGAGGAAGCGGGTGCCCAGTCCGGCCGCGGGTACCACGGCCTTGGTTACCGGGATTCGGGAGTTGGTCGTCGTCATGCGTTTACCTTACTCAGGCACGTTTTCGCCCGGCCGAGCGCGGTCGACGGCTAGGACAGCACGTCGCGGGGCCCGGCCACGGCGGCAGGCGTATGGGAATCGGCCGGCTGGGCGAGGGGGTCCCCGCCGGCACAGGGCGACAGACTACCCGGCTTTTCCGAACGGTCACGCTCGGCAGTCGCGTTGGGCCGGGCACCGGCGGCGGGCGGGGCGGGCGGCCGCGCCGCCGACCGGTCGCCGGGGCCCGGGCGGACCCGCCAGCAGTCGCCGCCGGCCGCCCGGGCCTCGGCGAGCGCGCGGTCGGCGGCGCGCAGCAGCACGGCGGCGTGGGTGCCGTCCTCGGGCAGCACGGCGACGCCGACGGCGGCGGTGAGGCCGTTGCCGTGGGCCGGGCGGGACTCGCGCGGGCCGGAGGACCAGTCGAGCAGCAGGTGTCGGCGGACCGACCAGACCAGGCGCTCGGCGACCTGCGCGGCGCCCTCGGCGCCGGTGTCCGGCAGCACCACCAGGAACTCCTCTCCGCTGTAGCGGCCGAGGGTGTCGGCACGGCGGATCTCCATCGCCAGCCGCTGGGCGAGGTCGCGCAGCACCGCGCCGGCGCGGCCGCGGCCGTGCTCGGCGACGACCGCGTCGAAGCCGCTGATCTCCAGCAGCAGCACGGCCAGCGGGCGCGGTCCTTCGGGCTGGTCGGTCCGCTCGGCGCGGCGGGCGCGCTCGATCTCGCGGTCCAGGGTGAGCTGCAGGTGGCGGTAGTTCCACACGCCGGTGAGCGGGTCGCAGGAGGCGGTGCGCTCCAGGTCGGCGCAGTGGGTCTCCAGTTCGGCGATCCGCTCGCGCAGCCGGCGCTGCCGGGCAGCGGCTTCGGCGCCGCACCGGCGCAACCGCAGCCCGAGCACGGTGGCGCCGGCCAGCGCGGGGGCGCCGAGTACGGCCAGGGCCTGGACCAGCAGCGGGGTGGACAATCGCGGCGGCCTTTCGCGTGTCAGGCTCTGCGCGTCGACGGCGCCGGTCGGCGGGACCGGTCGGCGGCACGGCTGGACGGCTGGACGGCTGGACGGCACAGAGTTGCGGAGGATCCGATGCACAACGAGAAGAGCGATCTGAGGACACGGCTGTTGACCCGGCGCCGCGCGCTCTCCGCCGAGGGCCGCGCGCAGGCCGCGCACGCGCTGGCCGGGCACGCCGGGGAGCTGGCGGCGCCGGGCGCCACCGTGGCCGCGTACGTGTCGGTGGGCGCCGAGCCCGGGACCAGGCCGCTGCTGGACGCGCTGCGGGCGCGCGGGGTGCGGGTGCTGCTGCCGGTGCTGCTGCCCGACAACGATCTGGACTGGGCCGCCTACCAGGGCCCGCAGGAGCTGGCCCCGGCCGGACGCGGGCTGCTGGAGCCGGTCGGCCCGCGGCTCGGCCCGGAGGCGGTCACGGAGGCCTCCGTGGTGCTGCTGCCGGGCCTGGCGGTGGACCGGCGGGGGCTGCGGCTGGGCCGCGGCGGCGGCAGCTACGACCGGGTGCTGGCCCGGCTGGGGCGGGCGGGCGCGCGGCCGGTGCTGGCGGTGCTGCTCTACGAGCACGAGCTGCTGGACGAGGTGCCGGCCGAGCCGCACGACCGCCCGGTGGACCTGGCGGTCACGCCCGCCGGGCTGCGAAGGCTGGGGTGAGACGGCGGCGGCCCCGCTCCGGGGAGGGAGCGGGGCCGCCGGGGTCGTGCGGGTCGTGCGGGGTCAGCCGTTGGTGAGCACCAGCTTGTGCTTGGTGGCCTTCTCGACCGCGTCCGGCGTGTAGGCCCAGGTCAGCAGCTTGCCCTTGAGCCAGAGGTCGGTCTGGTCGTTGTAGTTGTCGTGGAAGGCGTGGCCGGAGGCGCCGCCGACGTTGATCCACCGCGAGGAGTCGAGGTCGCTCAGGTCGATCACCATGCGCATCGACGGAATCCAGTCCACCTGGTAGCCGGCCGCCGCGTTCCAGCCGGCCGCGTCGACGGCCGCGGAGCCGCCGGAGAGCCGGTACGGGCCGCGGTTGAGCAGCCGGTGGACCACGCCGGAGGCGATCGAGGAGTCGTCGGTGCCGAGGGTCTGCTCGCGCAGGGTCAGCTTGTGCAGGCGGCCCCAGCTCCAGGTGGAGATGTCCTTGCTGAGCAGCGAGGTGAGGTCCTGCCGGGCGTCCTTCATCGCCTCCTTGAGCAGGTTGTCCAGGCCCTTCTGCTCCTTGTGCTGGGAGTCGATGTACGTCCACCAGGAGCTGTCCGGCTTGTCCAGCTGCTGCCGGACCACCTCGGTCCAGCGGTCGCCGCCGTCCGGCTGGGCCTTGCCCGGGTCGCGGGTGCCGCACTCGGTGACGATCTTGCTGGAGCTGTCCGGCCTGGTCGGGTCGTCCTGCTGGCGGACCAGCAGGCAGTTGCCCTTGGCCCGCAGGTCGGCCGGGAACTTCTGGCCGAAGGCCAGGCTGAGCAGCTGGCGCCAGACGCCGTTGTAGTAGGCGGCGGCGGCCGAGTCGGCGTCCTGGTGGTAGTTCCAGTCCTTCAGCAGGTCCTGGGCCTCGCGCACGTACGGGTCGTCGATCTGCTGCTTGAGCAGCAGCGGGACGAGCGTCTTGGCCATGATGCTGGTGTTGTCCAGCTGCATGGTCTGCATGTCGTCCGGCGAGATCTTGCCGTTGTTCTTGAGCAGGCCCTCGATCTGGTCGGTGATCTCCTTGGCCCGGGTGCCGTACTCCCAGTCCTTGGTGAGCGTGTACTTGTAGCTCGGGTCCACCACGGCCTGGTTGGCGGTGACGATGTAGCCCGCGGACGGGTCCAGGCTGTACGGCAGGGCGGTGAAGGGGATCGAGCCCTTCCACTGGTACGTGGAGTCCCAGCCCGGGGCCGGGTAGCTGCCGTCGCCCTTGCCGCGGACCGGGATGTCGCCGGGGGCCTGGTAGCCGATGTGCTTGGCGTCGGCGTAGACCAGGTTCTGCGCGGGGACGGCGAAGTCCTTGGCGGCGGCCCGGAACTCGTCCCAGTTACGGGCCCGGTCCAGCTCGAACACCGCGTCCATGGTCTTGCCGGGGTTCAGCGCCGTCCACTGCAGGGCGACGCCGTAGCCACCGGTGCCGCGGTCGGGGGCGGCGCTGCCGTTGGGGGCGTACTTGCCGACGTTCTGCTGCTCGGTGCTCTGGTCGGAGATGAGCGGGGCGCCGGTCTGGGTGGTGCGGACGGTGATCGTGCGGTCGTCGCCGCCGGCGACCTTGATGGTCTCCTTGCGGAGGTCGAACTTCACGTCCTTGCCGTCGACCTGGTAGGTGTCCGGGCCGGTGACCTTCTCCAGGTAGAGGTCGGTCACGTCGGCGCCGAGGTTGGTGAAGCCCCAGGCGACGTCCTTGTTGTGGCCGATGATCACGCCGGGCATGCCGGCGAAGCTGAAGCCGGAGACGTCGTACTGGCAGGCCGGCGAGCTGGTGCGGCAGTGCAGGCCCATCTGGTACCAGACCGAGGGCAGGCCGGGGCCGAGGTGCGGGTCGTTGGCCAGCAGCGGCTTGCCGGTGGTGGTGTGGGTGCCGGCCACGACCCAGGAGTTGGAGCCGATGCCCTGGCCGGGGCGGCCGAGCAGCTGCGGCATGCCGTCGATCCGGTCGGTGAGGCCCTGGAGCAGCGCCTTGGTGGTGGCCGCGCCCTGGGTGGTGGCGGTGCCGCCGCCGGACGGGGGCGAGCCGTCGGCGGGGCGGTAGTTGTCGCCGGCCACCGTGCCGGTCTTCACGATCGTGCCGTTGCGGGTGTACGGGTAGTCGGGGTACAGCTCGGCGATCTTGTCCGGGCCGAAGTCCTGGGCCAGCAGCGAGCGGTCGATCTCCTCCTGGAGGTTCCCGGAGAGGTTCCAGGCCATCGCCTTGAGCCAGGCCACCGAGTCGACCGGGCTCCACTGCTCGGGCTGGTAGTCGCCGTTGACGGCGCCGAGCAGGGCGTACTCCAGCGAGGCCTTCTCGCCGCCGGGGTGCTCGGCGAGCCAGGCGTTCACGCCGTCCGCGTAGGCCTGGAGGTTCTTCTTGGTGTCGGCCGACAGCTTGGTGTCGAACTCCTTCTGCGCCACCTGCCGCCAGCCCATGGTCCGGATGAAGGCGTCGGTGTCGACCTGGCCGTCGCCGAACATCTCGGACAGCCGGCCGGCGGTGATGTGCCGCCGGACGTCCATCTCCCAGAAGCGGTCCTGCGCCTGGACGTAGCCCTGGGCGCGGAAGAGGTCCTCGTTGGTGTCGGCGTAGAGCTGCGGGATGCCGTTGGCGTCCCGCTTGACGTCGACCGGCGCGCTCATGCCCGCCACCTTGACGGTGCCGTCGACCTCCGGGAAGGACGCGCGGACCGCGGTGACCCCGCGGTAGCCGCCGTAGCCGACGCCGGCCACCAGCAGCACGACCAGCACGATCACGATCAGACGGGCGCGCCGGAACTTCTTCGAGCGGGGCATCTGGGTCCTTGCGGTCCTGACTTCGGGGCGGGCGGGCGTGTCCAGGGCCGGGGGCCGTGACAGGGCACCACATTAGGCCGAGTCGGCCGAGCGGCGTGCACGGGGGACGCTCACCGTGGGATCGGAGGAGGTCAACGAGGAGGCCTGGAAGCGGCGGTTGGGGGCCCGGGGAGGAAAAGAAACTAAAGATATGGCAAAATGTTAGACTGAGTAACGATCCGCAACAGGAGCATTGACGCCTTCTTAACGGGTCGCACCCTCCAGCACCACCAGACACCCCGCCCGCCCCTGCCTGCACGAGGTGCCACTGCGTGAACATCGACCACCTGAACCAGCTCCTCCTCGAGTTCTCCGTGATCCTGCTGGTCGCGGTGGTCGCCGTGCGGATATCCACCCGCTCAGGGCTACCGAGCCTGCTGATCTACCTCGGGATCGGCGTCGCCCTGGGCCAGAACGGCATCGGAGTCTCCTTCAACAACGCCGAGCTGACCCAGGTGCTCGGCTACGCGGCGCTCGTGGTGATCCTCGCCGAGGGCGGCCTCAAGACCAGCTGGCGCGAGGTCAGACCCGTGATGCCGGCCGCCACCGTGCTCGCCACCGTCGGCGTCGGGGTCAGCGTGTTCGTCACCGCGGCCGGCGCGCACTGGCTGGTCGGCCTGGACTGGCGGACCTCGATGCTGCTCGGCGCGATCGTCTCCTCCACCGACGCCGCCGCCGTCTTCTCCGTCCTGCGCATGGTCCCGCTGCCGCACCGGCTCACCGGCCTGCTGGAGGCCGAGTCCGGCTTCAACGACGCGCCCGTGGTCATCCTGGTCGTCGCCTTCGCCACCACCGGCGAGCTGGACTCCTGGTACGTCCTGGTCGGCACGATCATCGCCGAGCTGGCGATCGGCGCGGCGGTCGGCTTCGCGGTCGGCAAGCTCGGCGCGTACGGGATCAAGCACGTCGCGCTGCCCTCCTCCGGCCTGTACCCGATCGCCGTGATGGCGCTGACCGTGCTCGCCTACGCGGGCGGCGCGCTGCTGCACGGCTCCGGCTTCCTCGCCGTCTACATCTGCGCGGTGATCCTCGGCAACGCCAAGCTGCCGCACGGCCCGGCCGTCCGGGGCTTCGCCGACGGCCTGGCCTGGATCGGGCAGATCGGCATGTTCGTGCTGCTCGGCCTGCTCTGCACGCCCGAGACCATGGGCTCCGCCGTGGTCCCCGCGCTGGTGATCGGCGGCGTGCTGGTCTTCCTGGCCCGGCCGCTGTCCGTGGTGCTGACGCTGACCCCGTTCAAGGTGCCGGGCCGGGAGCAGGCGCTGCTCAGCTGGGCCGGACTGCGCGGGGCGGTGCCCATCGTGCTGGCGACCATCCCGCTGGTGTCGGGCGCGCCGAAGGCCCAGGACGTCTTCAACATCGTCTTCATCCTGGTCGTCGTCTTCACCCTGCTCCAGGGACCGACCCTGCCCTGGGTGGCCAAGCAGCTGCGGATCGGCGAGGGCTCGATGGGCCAGGACCTCGACATCGAGTCCGCCCCGCTGGAGAAGCTGCACGGGCACCTGCTGTCGGTCACGCTCTCCCCCGGCTCCCGGATGTCCGGTGTGGAGGTCAGCGAGCTGCGGCTGCCCAAGGGGGCCGCCGTCACCCTGGTGGTGCGGGAGGGCAGCTCCTTCGTGCCGGACAAGGCGACGGTGCTGCGCGGCGGGGACGAGCTGCTGGTGGTCACCACCGACGAGGTCGGCGAGGCGGCCGAGCGGCGGCTGCGGGCCGTGGACAAGGGCGGCAAGCTCGCGGGGTGGCTGAACGGGCGGTGAGCCCGACGGGTGGGCGGCGGGTGGACCGGAAGGCCTCACCCGCTGTTCACCTTCGATGGGCAGGACAATGGTGGACGTGCCTTGTAGTCTGGGGATTCGCGCGACATCTACGCGCGTATATGTATGATGGTCAGATCACACCCAGCATCTGCCTGAAGCAGAGTTGGCGCGACCGTTCGGCGGCCGCGGTCCGGACCTCGGCCACCACGCCGGTCCGGCCCGGTATCTACCCCGGTCGACGCGCGAGAGGACGACTCTCGGCGCCGTCGGGGCCACCCCATGCCCTGCCGCGCTACCAGGCAGCAGGAAGGACCGACCGTGACGGCCCGCCGAACGGTCGACGACCCCGCGGACACCGCGACCCCGCGTGACACCACCAACGCCACCCCTGCCGACGGCACCGCCGATGCCGCCCCCGCCCCCGCGCGGGTCGGGTACGGCGCGCTGCTGCGCACGCCCGGCGCCTGGACGTTCCTGGCACCGGCGTTCCTCGCGCGGCTGCCGTACGCGATGCTCAGCATGGGCATCCTGCTGCTCGTCAAGGACACCCACGGCTCGTACGGCACCGCGAGCACCGTCGCGGCCGTCGCCGCCGTCGCCCAGGCCCTGATCGGCCCGCAGACCGGCCGGCTCGCCGACCGCTACGGCCAGACCGCCGTCCTCGTCCCGACCGTCGTGGTGCACGCCGCCTCGGTCGGCGCGCTGATCGCGCTGGCGCTCGGCCACGCACCGGCCTGGAGCCTGTTCCTGGCCGCCGTCCCGGCCGGCGCGAGCGTTCCGCAGATCGGCGCCATGGTCCGGGCCCGCTGGATCGCCGAGTTCACCGCGGACGGCGCGTCCGCCTCGTCCGCGGCCAAGGTGGGCACCGCGTTCGCCTTCGAGTCCGTGACGGACGAGTTCACCTTCGTGATCGGCCCGATCCTGGCCACCGCCGTCGCCACCACGGTCAGCCCGTCGGCCGGACTGATCGCCGAGGCCACGCTGACCCTCGTCGGCGGCCTGGCCTTCGCCGCCCAGCGGCGCACCGCGCCCGCCCGGGCGCTGCCCCAGCCCGGCGTGCGGCGCGCCTCCGCGCTCGCCTCGCCCGGGGTCCGGCTGCTGGCCGGGGCCTTCCTCGGGGTGGGCGCCGTGTTCGGCGGCATGCAGGTCTCGGTGAACGCCTTCGCCGACTCGGTCGGGCAGCACGGCGCCGCCGGCACCGTCTACGGGATCTTCGCCGGCGGCTCGATGGTGGCCGGCGTGCTGTACGGCGTGATCGCCTGGCGGCGGTCCGTGCAGCAGCGGATGATCATGAGCTACGCCCTGCTGGTGCTGGGCTGCTCGACGCTGTGGGCGATGCCCAACCTGATCGCGCTCGCCGCCGCCGGACTGGTCTGCGGCCTGGCCATCGCGCCGACCCTGATCAGCGGCTACACCCTGGTCGAGACGCTCGTCGCGGACGGCGCCAAGACCGAGGCGTTCACCTGGCTGACCGGCGCCATCGGCCTCGGCCTGGCGGTCGGCCAGATGATCGCCGGGCAGCTGATCGACGGCCACGGGCCGTCCAGCGGGTTCCTGGTGCCGGTGGCCGGCGCCGGCCTGGGCCTGATCGCGCTGGTGTCGCTGCGGCACCTGCTGACCGCACCGGGCGGGCCGGGCCAGGTGGTCGCGGCCGCACCGGAGCGCGGCGCCACGACGCGGCTGGTGGGCGCGACCAAGGGCTGAGCGGGCACGCGGCGGCGCACCGCGCGGAGCCGTGGGCGGCGCGCGAAGGAGGCGGCGCGGAGCCGTGGTGGAGGAGCGGGCGCGGCTCGGCCACGGCTCATCTCACATCGGAGTCGCTGGACTGATTCAGCGGAATGCCGCATCATTGACCATCGTTAGCACTCATCAGGCGAGAGTGCCAGGAGGAAGACAAGTGCCCACGTACCAGTACCAGTGCACCGAGTGCGGCAACGGCCTGGAGGCGGTGCAGAAGTTCACCGACGAGGCGCTGACCACGTGCCCCGACTGCCAGGGACGGCTCCGCAAGGTCTTCTCGGCCGTGGGCGTCGTGTTCAAGGGCTCGGGCTTCTACCGCACCGACAGCCGCTCGTCCTCCAGCAGCACGGTGGGCGCAGGCTCCTCCGGCAGCTCCTCGGCGTCGTCGTCCGGCTCGACCCCGGCGTCGTCCTCGACGTCGTCGACGTCCTCGTCCTCCGGTTCTTCGAGCTCTTCCAGCTCCTCCAGCCCGGCTCCGGCCGCGAGCTGACCTCGGCGCCGGACGCCCAGCGCATCGACAAGGCCCGCCATCCCGCGTTCTTCGCGGGGCGGCGGGCCTTCGTCGTCCCGGTTCGCTCTCACCGCTCGTCGCCCCGGTTCGTCATCCCGGTTCGTCATCCCGGTTCGTCATCCCGGGCGGGCCGGACACACTCGTGCGGGTGTACGAATTCATCCACAGGGCCCGAGTTGTCCACAGGCTGCGGATAAGGGCTTTCCGGGGCGGCGCGCGGCGCACATCGTGGGGGTCGCCGGAGAACGACCGGCCCGCACAGGAGCGGCCCCTCCACGACCTCGGTGGTGACCATGACGACCATGAGCCTCTGCGTACCGCTGCCCGCACCCGCCGTACCGCCCCGGCGGGAGGTGCCGCGCTTCCCGCCGATCCGGCGCGGGGCCAGCGGGTGGCACCGCTGGCGGCACGTCGTACGGCGCCGGGCCGGGGTGCCCGCGCTGGTGCTGCTCGCGGTGGCCGCGGCGCTCGCGGTCGGGCCCGCGCGGGCCGGGCTGCCGTCGCCGCCGGGCGGCCCGGTGGGCCGGACGGGTTGTCAATCCGGACCAGCGGAAGATCACCCGTAACCGGGCAACGACTTCGTCGTTCACGGCGGCATGAAAGGCTTCAAGGAATTCCTGCTGCGTGGAAACGTCGTCGAACTCGCCGTCGCCGTCGTCATCGGCGCGGCCTTCACCAACATCGTCAACGCCTTCGTCAAGGGCGTCATCAATCCGATCGTCGGCGTCTTCGGAACGAAGGACCTGGCGTCCTACAGCTCCTGCCTCAAGGGCCCCTGCGAGCTGAACGCCGCCGGCGAGGTCACGTCCGGGATCCTCATCCTGTGGGGATCGGTGCTCAGCGCCCTGCTGCAGTTCCTGATCACGGCGGCCGTCGTCTACTTCGTCCTGATCGTGCCCATGAACAGGCTGGCCGCCAGGCGGAAGAGCACCGCCGAGACGATGGCGGAGGCCGAGGCCAAGGAGGTCCAACTGCTCACTGAGATCCGCGACGCGCTGGTCACCCCGCAGCGCTGAGCACCGCTCCTCAGTCCCCGTGGTGCGGCGGGCGCTGGCTCAGGTACCAGTCCAGCCCCCGCCCACCGCTCTCCCCCGCCCCGGGGCGCTCACCCCAGCCGGTGTCGGTGTCGTCCGGGGACTGCTGGTCCAGCGGGTCCCGGAAGACCAGCCGGGCCTTCGGCACCGCCGGCCGCTCCCCCCGCCCCTGCGGCTCACCCTGTCCCTGTCCCTGCCCCTGCCCCTGCCCCTGCTCCGGCTCCCGCGCCGGCCCCTGCTCGCTCACCCTGCTCACTTCCGCTTCTCCGCTTCCCGTCGACTGCCGTCCGATCGCCCTGTCCCTCCAGCCTAAGAGCCCCGTGGCACACCCCGGGCCCTGGTGCGGAGTGCTCCGCACCAGGGCCCGGGGCGGGATGGAGCCGCAGGCAGTTGGCTCGGGTTCTCAGGCGGCCTCGAAGCCCGCGTGGTCGGCGATCTTCTTCAGCTCGGCCAGCGCGTGCTTCTCGATCTGGCGGATCCGCTCGCGGGTGAGGCCGTGCTGCTTGCCCACCTCGGTGAGGGTGCGCTCGCGGCCGTCCTCCATCCCGTAGCGGGAGCGGATGATCGAGGCCGTGCGGTCGTCCAGCCGCCCGATCAGGCCGTCCAGCTCCTCGCGGCGGAGCATGACCATCACGGCGTCCTCGGGGGACGTCGCCCCGGTGTCCTCGACCAGGTCGCCGAACTGGGTCTCGCCCTCGTCGTCGACCGCCATGTTGAGGCTGACCGGGTCGCGGGCCCAGTCCAGCACGTCCTTGATCCGGGCCTCGGTGGTGTCCAGCTCGGCCGCGATCTCGGCCGGCTCGGCCTCGCGGCCCAGTTCCTTGGACTTCTCCCGCTGCACCCGCCGGATCCGCCCCAGCTCCTCGACCAGGTGCACGGGCAGCCGGATGGTGCGGGACTGGTCGGCGATCG
The DNA here is from genome assembly GCF_040304045.1 of Kitasatospora sp. NPDC094016. Lineage (NCBI taxonomy): Bacteria > Bacillati > Actinomycetota > Actinomycetes > Kitasatosporales > Streptomycetaceae > Kitasatospora > Kitasatospora sp. NPDC094016. Next base: position 191,991 of record NZ_JBEOUK010000005.1, on the reverse strand, counting down.
ACCGGGTGATCGCCTGCCGGATCCACCAGGTGGCGTAGGTGGAGAACTTGAAGCCCTTGGCGTAGTCGAACTTCTCGACGGCGCGCACCAGGCCGGCGTTGCCCTCCTGGATGAGGTCCAGCAGGGGAAGGCCGCTGCGCGGGTACCGGCGGGCGACCGCCACCACGAGCCGGAGGTTGGAGCGGATGAAGACGTCCTTGGCGCGCTCGGCGTCCTCGGCTATCGCCTCCAGTTCCTCGCGCTTCACGCCGTCGGGGAACACGCCCTCCTCCAGCAGGTGCTGGGCGTACACGCCGGCCTCGATCCGCAGGGAGAGCTCGACCTCCTCGGCGGCATCGAGCAGGGGTGTCCTGGCGATCTCGTCGAGGTACATACCGACCAGGTCGCGGTCGGCCTCAAGGTTGGTCGGGCGGGCCGCGCGAGTCCGGTCGGCCCTGTCGCGAACGACGGCACGGGTGGCCATGCTTGCTCCCTTTGCTGGAATTGCCGAGGTCTGCCTGCCTGCCCCCCGAGAGGGCAAGAAGTGCGGGCCCCGCGGGGCTCACACGTAACGATCCAACGAACAGAATCCGGACAACATTCCCAAGTCACTCAGATTCTTCCCCGCGATGCAGTATCCTGCCGGTTTTCACCCCGGTTATGGACACCGGGTGACCGGTCGAGCACCTTCGGTACCGTATTCGCGACCGGTTCCGAACACTTCCGTCACGCCCCGCGCACGCGCCGGTCGCCCCGCCGGTCGCTCTACTGGGTGAAACCCGCGAACGGGCACGCGCGTTCCCGTGCGCCCCCGGCTTCCACCGGCGTCCACCCCCCGGCGCACGCAGGTTCTCCCCACAAACGATGCCGAATCGCTATCACCCGCGGCCCTGATCGCCCCGGGACACTGGGAAGGTGTCAGCCATGCACCTGACCAACAGCTCGAACGCCGTCACTGCGCGTCACCGCCGCCTCTTGCGGGATTCGGCGCTCGCGGTGGTCTGTGCCGCGCTGTTCGGCCTCCTGGCCGCCCTGGTGACCCGGCACTGGCATCCACTGGAACAGCTCGACCAGAGCTGGATCGGCGAACTGCACACCTTCGCCCGGCGGCACCGGATCTGGACCGCCTCGGTGCAGACGCTCTCCGACATCGGCGGCACCGTCACGATGCGCACCCTGCTCGGCATCGCGGCCGTCTGGCTGTGGCTGATCGGCGCCCGCGTCCTGGCCGGCTGGGTGGCCGCCCAGACCCTGGTCGGCTGGGGCGGCCAGTGGGCGCTGAAGCTGGCCGTCGGTCGCCAACGGCCCTCCTTCGCCGACCCGGTCTCGCACGCCGGCGGCCCGGCCTTCCCCTCCGGGCACGCCATGGCCTCGGCGATCACCTGCGCGGTGCTGGTCGGCCTGGTCTGGTACCGGGTCCGTCGACGCGGGCGGATCGCGGCCTGCGCGGTGGCGGCGGCGACGGTGCTGACCATCGGCTGGACCAGGATCGCCCTCGGGGTGCACTGGCCGAGCGACGTGGTCGCCGGCTGGCTGGCCGCCGGGTTCGTGCTGGGCGCCGTGACCGCCGTCGTCGAACTCTGGCGACCGGGCGCGCTCGCCCGCGACGTACGGCGGGTCAACTGGCGTACCCGGCCGAGGGTCCAGCGGATCACCGTGCCGTCGGTCCGGTCGTCGCGCGGCACCGACTCGCCGGGCGACGCCGCCACCGACCACCCGGACGAGGCCGTCCACTGAGGCCGTCCACGGAGACCGCCGGCATCCGCGTGCGGCCGTCCGGGGCCGCCAAGGACCGTCCGGGGCCGCCCGAAGCCGTCCGCTAGCGTGACGGCCATGTCTCCCGACCCGGTCCCCGCCGCCGCCGTCCGTCACCCCGAGCGCCCGCTGCGGATCGCCACCGTCCAGGCCCGGGCCGTGGCCGGTGACATCCCCGCCAACGCCGCCCAGGCCGCCGAGTTGATCCGCGAGGCCGCCGCGGCCGGTGCCCGCCTGGTGCTGTTCGCCGAGAAGTTCCTCTCCGGCTACGAACCCGAGCTGATCCGCGCCGACCCGCTCAAGTGCGCCGTCCAGCACGGTGATCCGCGCCTCGCGCCGATCACCGAGGCCTGCCGCGAGACCGGCACCGCCGCGATCGTCGGCGCCGCCGCGCAGGTGGGTGACGAACTGCGGGTCTCCGCCTTCGTCCTCGGCCCGGACGGCGGCCTCGTCACCCGCTACGACAAGCAGCACCTGTTCAGGACCGAACGCGACTACTACCGCCCCGGGGCGGCCGGTTGCACCCTGGAGCTGGACGGCTGGCGGCTCGGCCTCGGCGTCTGCTACGACTCGGGCTTCCCCGAGCACGCCCGCGCCGCCGCGCTCGACGGCTGCCACGCCTACCTGGTCGGCGCGCTGTTCAGCGTCGGCCACGGCCACCACGAGTCCCGCACCTGGTTCCCCGCCCGCGCGCTCGACAACACCCTCTACACGGTGCTCGCCAACCACATCGGCCACACCGGCGGTTGGCACACCTGCGGTGGCAGCGCGGTGTGGGCCCCGGACGGCCGACTGCTCGCCGAGGCGGGCGAGGACCGGCGCGAACTGGTGGTCGTCGACCTCGACCCGGCCGTCCTGCGCGCCGCCCGGGAGAGCGAGACCATGCTCGCCGACCTGGCCGCCGCCGACACCCGCCCGGCTGCCCCGCGCGCGCTCTTCGCCCTGGCCTGAACCGGGCCCGAACCGGGCCCGGACCGGGCCCGATCCCGCCCGATCCCGCCCGGCCACGCCCGGCCCCGGAAACGCCGCAGGCCCCCGCCCTGGTGGGCGGGGGCCTGCGGCCACGCGCGATGGTGCCCCAGGCAGGATTCGAACCTGCGACACCGGCTTTAGGAGAGCCGTGCTCTATCCCCTGAGCTACTGAGGCGAGGATCCGCCGGGGAGCGACTGCGTCCCGTGAGCGGATCCGGGGGCGGCCGGCCCGAGGGCAAGCCGCTACCGGCTCAGTGTAGCGGGTCGGGCGGCGCCCGGGCGGCGACTTCGCGATCTTGCCGACGGCGGGCCCGGGCACGCCGCCCCCAGGCCTCCGACGGGGCGTCGGGGCGGGCGGTGACGGCCGCCCACCGGGGCGGGGGCGGGGCTCAGCTGCGGGAGACGACCATCTGGGCGCTGCCGTCCGGCAGGCCGGCGACGGCGACCTTCTGCCCGCCGAAGGAGGTGCTCCACCAGCCCTGCCAACTGCCTGAGGCGTAGCGGGCGTTGTGGTAGACGACGCCGTCGTTGCCCACGGCGATCAGCTGGGCGTCGCCGTTCGGCATGCCGGTGATCGCGAAGCTCCCGGACTGGAAGCCCGCCGCGCCGCCGTATCCGTCGACCACGTTCCAGTTCTGCCAGGCGCCGCTCGCGTAGCGGGCGCTGTGGTAGATCTTCCCGTCGCTGCCGGTCGCCAGCAGCTGGGTGTCGCCGTTCGGCATGCCGGCGATCGAGACGTCCTTCGCCTGGAAGGTCGCGGCGCCGAGGCCCGCGACGCCGTTCCAGCCCTGCCAGGTGCCGTTCGCGGCAAGGACGTTGTGGTAGACGTTGCCGTCGTTGCCGGTGATCAGCACCTGCATGCTGCCGTCCGGCAGTCCTGCGGCCGCGATCTTCTGCGCGCTCCAGTCTCCGATCGGCAGCCAGCCCTGCCAGGAGCCCGAGGCGTAGCGGGCGTTGTGGTAGATCTTCCCGTCCTTGCCGATCGCCATCACCTGGGTGTCGCCGTTCGGCATGCCGGCGATCGCCTCGGCCCGGGCGGCGAACCGCGCCGATCCGGCGTAGCCGTCCAGCGGCGCCCAGCCCGTCCAGGATCCGTTCGGGTAGCGCGCCGTGTGGTACAGGTTGCCGTCGGCACCGGTGGCCAGCGTCTGGGTCGAGCCGTCCGGGGTCGCCGCGATGGCGTCCTGCGAGCCGTTGAAGAAGGCCGAGCCGGCGTAGCCGTCCAGCGGGCTGAAGGACGTCCAGTTGCCGTCCACCAGGCGCGTGGCGTGGAAGAGGTCGCCGGCCTTGCTCACCGGCGCGGTGGGCGACGGGTACGGGTTGGCGTGGTCGGTGCTCAGGCCGCCGTTGCACTTCACCGCCCAGGCTCCGGCGCCCTGGCCGGCCAGGATCCGCTCCGCGGTCAGGATCTGCTGCTGCTTGGTGGCCTGGTGGGGCATCGGCGCGTACTGGGTGCCGCCGTACGCCTCCCAGGTGCTCTTCGTGATCTGCAGGCCCCCGTAGTACGGCCAGCCGGCCTTGTAGTAGCTCCAGTCGCCGGTGCTCTCGCACTGCGCCACCCGGTCCCAGGTGGCCACCGAGGCCGCCTGGGCGGAGCCGGCGGCCACCGTGGACAGGCCGAGGGCGGCGAGGGCGGTGAACGTGAGGGCGGCGGCGCGGGGTCGGCGGGGCGCGCGGGACATCGTGACCTCTTCTCGGAGGGGCGGGACGGCTCGCGCGGGACGGAGCCGGGGGTGAGCGGCGCGACGGCAGGAGGGCGGCGGCGAGGGGGCCGGCCCACCGCGGCGGGGCAGCGGTGGGCCGGCGGGTGGAACCGGCGGGCGGGGACGGTCAGTTGTAGGTGCCGCCGATGGAGACGGCGTAGTGGTTGCCGCTCACGCCGTTCAGCTGGATCGGGGCCGCCGGGTCCCAGCTGCCGGAGCCGTCGCGGATGGTGTGCATGATCCGGTCGTCGTTGGTGATGAAGACGGCCTGGAACTCGCCGTCGATGTTGGCGGCGCCGACCCGGTTGGCGGTGAACGAGCCGATCACGGGGGCGAGCTCGGCGAACGGCTGCCACGTGCCGTTGCCGTAACGGGCGCCGTGGAACTGCTGGCCGTTGTTGTTCACCACGACGATCTGCGCGTCGGATCCGGTGCCGGCGACCGCCACGTCCTGGGCGGGGCCGACGTTCCCGGCGGCGTCGTAGACGTTGCCCCAGGCCGACCAGGAGCCGCTGACGGCGCGGATGGCGTGGTAGACCGTGCCGCCCGAGACCGTCACGACCTGGAGTTCGCCGTTGACGCTCGCGACCGAGGCGCTGGTCACGGCGCCGCCCGCCGGGGTGATGTCGCCGAAGTGCAGCCAGGTGCCGTTCGCGAGTCGGGCGGTGTGGAAGAGCCTGCCGTCGGCGACGGCGACGACGTGCAGGTCACCGCCGATCGAGACCGCGGAGATCTTGGTGACGTTGCCCAGCCTGTTGGTCTGCGGGCCGATGTCGGCGAAGCGGTCCCAGTTGCCGCTGGAGTGGCGGATGGTGTGGTAGATGTTCCCGTCGCCGCCGACGGCGAGCAGGTGGGTGTCGCCGTTGATGCCGGCGTCCGCGATGGACTGGACGCCGCCGATGTCGCCCGCGGCGCTCTCCACGTTCCCGAAGCCGGTCCAGCTCCCGTTGGAGGAGCGGGTGGTGTGGAAGACGTCGCCGCCGCCGTTCACCACGACCTGGGCACCCCAGCCCACGGGAGCCTGCTTCGGCGGCAGCGGGGTGCTGTCGACGGTCTTGTCGTAGCGGAAGGGCTTGAAGCCGCCGCTGATCAGGGAGCTGCGCGAGTAGTTGATCTTGCGGGCGGTCAGGCCCGGCCGCGGCTCCTCGTAGACCACGGCGGTGTTGTGGCTGCCGTCGGTCCAGCCGGCGAACAGCACGACGTGCGTGCTGATGTTGTCGATCATGTCGCCGGGCTGCAGGTCGTCGAGGCTGCCGAGCTGGGTGGAGATGTCGTCGAGGGTGGAGGTGACCCGGCTGGAGCCGAGGTGCCAGGCCATCGAGACCAGGCCGGAGCAGTCCTGCCGGTAGGAGCCGTTGCTGTCGCTGTGCCACAGGCTCTGGCTGTACGGCACCGCCTGGTCGACCCAGTTCTGGGCCCGAGCGATGATCTCGGAGCGGCTGATCGGGCCGTTGACGGACGAGGTTCCGACGGCCTGCGCCGGTGCGGTCAGCGAGACGGTGGAGACGACGGCGCCGAGCGCGAGGGCCCCGGCGAGGGCGACGTTGGCGAGCTTCGAACGGTTGGCGGACATGGCGGACCTCCGGACGTGGTGGACGGGATTGACGGGTGGGCCCGGCTTCGAGGTGCTCGGGGCCCGACGGTGACGGGCGGCTCACGCGGCGCGCGGATTCCGGTCGGCTGCCCTGCGGGAGCAGCCGGCCTGACGGCGGTTCGACGCGCTGGTTCGACGCGCTGGTTCGACGCGCTGGTGCGGGGCGCTGGTGCGGGGCGCCGCAGGGCGCGGCGCTCGGCGAGGCCTGCCCCGGTAGTGGGCCCGGCGGGACGGCCGCCCCGCAGGAGCAGCCGGTCGATGGGGCCCGGCGGAGCCGGGGCGAGGTGGTGGGGCCGTCAGCCCCGGACAGGGCCTACGGGGCGGCCGCGGCGGGCGAGGGTGGCGGCGGCGAGGGTGGCGGCCGCGGTGGCCTCGGTCATGACGGTGCGGAGCATGACGGTGTCCTCTCCTGCTGCGACGTGAGGGTGGGATCCGGTGGTCGCGCCCCGCGGTGACGCGCTCTCCGGTGCCGCCCCGAGCGGTGCTCCCTGGCGGCGGTCACCAGCTTCGTCGCAGCTCAGCCGCGGTGGAAGGGAGTTCGGCTGGACGGAACTGGCCCTGGACCGTTCCGGCCAGGAGCGGTCGGCGTCCGCGCCGGGGCCGCGCCGGGACCAGGTCGTGGCCGGGTCGTGACCGGGCATGGCCACGTCGGGACCGGGTCGGGGTGCGGGTGCCGACGAGGGGTCAGCGCGGGTCAAGTAGCCTGCCGGAAAAGTGTTCGACCGCCTTGCCGCGCCGTGCGAAGGAGACGAAGGACCCGATGAGACCTGCTGGGCACCCGGTGGTGCGACTGCTGGGGCAGGTGTGGGTGTGGCCCGCGGTGGTGATGCTGGCGGTGGGCGGGTACCGACTGGGGACACCGGAGCTGTGGCGGGACGAGATGGCGACCTGGACGGTGGCCACCCGTTCGTTGGGCGACCTGCTCCGGCTGCTCCAGCACGTGGACGCCAGCAACGGGGCGTACTACCTGCTGATGCACGGCTGGACGGCGGTGTTCGGCGACTCCGTGGTGGCGCTGCGAATACCCTCCGTGCTGGCGATGGCGGGAGCGGCCGCGTTCGTGGCGCTGACCGCCGAGCGGCTGTTCGGCAACCGGGTGGCGGCGGTCGGCGCGGGGCTGCTGTTCGCGGTGCCGCCGGAGGTGTCGCGGTACGCGCAGGAGGCGCGCGCGTACGCGCTGGTGACCTTCGCGATCGCGGCGGCCACCTGGTTCCTGGTGCGGGCGCTGGAGCGGCCGACGTGGCGGCGGTGGGCGCCGTACTGCGCGGCGATGGCGGTGGCCGGCGCCGGGCACCTGATCTCGTTCAGCACGGTGGCCGGGCAGGTGGCGCTGGTGCTGCTGCACCTGTGGCGCACGCGCGGGGCGGCGGAGCGGCGGCTGCTGTGGCAGTACCCGGTGGCGGTGGGGGTGGCGGCGGTGCCGGTGCTGCCGGTGGTGCTGCTCGGCAGTCAGCAGTCGGACCGGCAGCTGGGCTGGATCGAGAAGCCGAACCTCGGGGGCCTGGTGCACTTCGGCCAGCACCTGTTCGGCTCGCACACGGTGTTCTACGCCTTCGTTCTGCTGGCGCTGCCGGCGCTGCTGCTGCCGGGCCGGCGGGTGCAGGCCTGGCAGGCGCTGCTGCTCGCGGGGCTGCCGGTGCTGGGCGTGTGGGTGGTGTCGCAGGGCGGCACCTCGTACTTCATCGAGCGGTACCTGCTGTTCACGGTGCCCGCGTGGGCGGTGCTGGCCGGGGGCGGGGTCGGCGCGGTGTACGGCGTCGCGGCGGCTTGGGCGAAACGTTTCCGTGCCCCGGGGCCGGCCAGGGCGGCGGTGGGACTGCTGGCGCTGGGACTGCTCGCCGTCCCGGCCGCGGCGGCGCTGCCGAAGCAGCCCGCGGTGCGCTACGTGGGCTCGCACAACGGGTCGGAGGAGCCGTTCCGGGCCGCGGCCGGGGTGATCGCCGCGGGCTACCGGTCCGGGGACGGGATGGCGGCCCCGCTGGGCAACCAGGCCTGGGCGATGGTGTGGCCGGGCGTCAGCTACTACCTGCCGTCGGACGTCCACCCGTACCCGGTGTTCGTCGCGCAGAGCGCCGACGACGCGGAGGAGCTGTCGCCGACGCCGTGCCCGCAGCCGGAGGCCTGTCTGGGGCAGGCGGCACGCATCTGGCTGCTGGTCCTCGGGGACACCGAGGACCCGCTGACCACCATGCCGGAGGACCAGGCGCAGGCTCTCCGCACCCAGTACGGCGCGCCCGACCAGGTCACGCCGCTCGGCGGGTTCACGGTCGCGCTGCTCGACCGCGACAACTGACGAGCGCGGCGGCCGGCTCACGACGACTGGCAAGCGCGGCGGCCGGCTCACGACAACTGACGAGCGAGACCCGGAACACGCGGAAACACGACGGAGGGGGAGCCGGGCGGACCGGCTCCCCCTCCGTCGTCGCGGTGTCAGAGCGTGCGGGTCAGCCGGGACTGGATGGACGGCGGGTTCAGGTCGGACTGGAGGGCCACCGGGACCTCCGTCTTGTCGTCGCCCGCGCCCACCCGCAGCAGGCCGACCTCCTCGCCGGCCTTCATGTGGTGGCCGAGCTTGGCCGCGTCCAGGGTGACCGTGCCGGTGATGCCCGGGAAGCCGGCCACCACGAGGTCCTGGGTCGCGACGACCTGGACCTTGCCGCCGAGGCCGTCGTCCACGGTGCCGACGACGTCGCCCTTCTTCACCACGGTCTGGCCGGTCAGGCCGCCCTGCGCGGCCTGGATCTGCTTGCCGCTGACCTTGAGCACGGTCGGCAGGATGCCGTCGCCGGGGTTGGGCGAGGTGGCCTGCTGGCCCAGGGTGACCCCGATGATCAGCCGCTTCACACCGCCGATCTCCTTGTAGGCGGCCCACATCAGACAGCCACCGGCCGGGGTGCTGGAGCCGGTCTTGACCCCGATGACCCCGGTCTTCGGGTTGATCAGGTTGTTGGTGTTGGGGATCTTCGCGTTGTTGAAGTTGGTCTCCGGGGTGGAGACGATCTGCCGGAAGATCTCGTCCTGCATGACCTGCTCGGCCAGCTTCAGCTGGTCCTTGGCGGTGGACTTGGTGTCCGCGAGGAAGCCCGCCGGGTCGGCGTAGGTGGTGTTGGTCATGCCGAACTTGGCCGACGTCTCGTTCATCAGCTTGACGAACGCGTCCTCGGAGCCGGAGTGGAAGCGGGCGAGCAGCCGGGCCACGTTGTTGGCCGAGGGCAGCATCAGCAGTTCCAGCGCCTGGTACTCGGTGAGCACCTGGCCCTCGGTGAGGGTCACCCGGGACTCGTCGACGTTGCCGGACTCCTGCGCGGCCTGCTTGTCCACGGTGATCTTCGGGCCGCTCTCCCCCTTCTTCAGCGGGAACTTCTGCAGGATCAGGTAGGCGTTCATCACCTTGGTGACGCTGGCGATCGCGGACGGCGTCTCCTGCCCGGAGCTGCCGAGGCTGCCGACGCCGACCACCTCGGCGGCGGACTGGCCCTTGGCCGGCCAGGCGAGGTCGAGCGGGTCGCCGGCGAAGCTGAAGCTGCCCGCGGCGGACATCCGCACCTTGGCGTCCGGCAGCGGGCGCAGCAACTGGGCCACCACCGCCGCACCGAGCACCACGGCGAGGAAGGCCGTCCAGATGGTGATCCGCTTGAGCGCACGGCGCAGCGGCGAGACCGGGCGCGCGTTGAGGGTCGCCAGGACCTCCATCGCCTCGGCGGTGTTCTCCGGTGCGGGCGGCGGCTCCGGGAGGGGCAGCGGCTCGGGCTTCGGCAGCGGCGGGACGGGCGGCACCGGCCGCGGGTCGGGGGTGGGCAGCGGCTTGGGGGCCGGGGCGGGGCCGGGCACGGGGGCCGGCTTCGGCAGCGGCTCCGGGCCGGGCTGCGGCTCGGGTTCGGGGAGGGGCTTGGGCGCCGGGTGCGGCTCGGGCACCGGCTCCGGGACGGGGGACGGCTCGGGCTGCGGGGTCGGCGCCGGGGGCTCGGGCACGGTGCCGGACGCGGCGGCCGCGGGGGCCACGGCGGCGGCGGAGGCGCGCGGAGGCGCGGGCTTCTCCGGCTCCGCGGGCTTGGCCGGCTCGGCTGCCTCCTCATCCGGTTCGTCGCTCTCGGGCCCGGCGGGCACGGCGGGCACGGTGGATGCGGCGGCCTCAGGCGTGTCGCCCTCGGACGCGGCCTTCTCGCCGGCCTTCTCCGCGGCCTTCTCCGCACTCCCCGCCACGGCTCCCGCACCCGCCGCGGCCGTCCGCATGGCGAGACGCGGGTCGGTTCCGGTCGCCCGCCCGGCCGCCTTCTCCTCGCCGTCGGCGGCCGTCACGGCCTCGGCCTCCCCGGCCTTGACGTCGGAACTTCCGTCACCGGCGGGCTTGGTCAGCTCCTCGGGCAGCCGCAGCGCGGTGGTCGCACTGTCCACCGGCAGCCGCAGCATCGTGGTCTTGCTGTCCACATCCCGGACACGGAGCTGTACGGTCGAGCCGCGCTTGGCCCCCGCCGCCGGCGCGTCGCCGGGGCCGGTCCCGGCCTCCCGGGTGCCGCTCGCGTTGCCGTCCGGAGCGCCGTCCGGGTTTGGGCCCGCACCGCCGGCCGTCCCGGTCCGCTCGCGTTCGCGCTCCTGCGCCCGCTCGCCGTCCCTCAGCACCCTGTCGGGGGACTCGCCCACGTATCCCAGCCTCCTCAACGCCCGGCGGGGCACCGGCAGACCCGATTTCGGGAAGCCGACGCCCCGCCCCGTGTACCTGTACAGTCTCCGCCACCGCCGGCCGATCCGGCCGCGCACACCCCGCCCGACCGGCGCTTATTGCCGTCGCACGGGCGTACTGCGGTCTGTTCACCGGTCAGACGCCGGGCCCGCCGCCCCTGGTTCCCCGCCTCCACGGCAAGGTCACGATTCGGAGGCGTACTCGACAAGCCCGTGTGAGAGGCGTCACCCTGTCTCTCATCCACGCGGGGAGGCTTGGATGGGCAAGAGCCGCAGAACTGTTCCCGAGGAACTCTTGCTGCTCGCTTTGGACCCGACCACGGGTACCACGGCGCAGCCGCAGACCCTCGACCTCGGACTCGCCGGGGCCCAGCTCGTCGAGCTGTCCCTGGCCGGACGGATCGTACCGGAGGGAGACCGGATCGCAGTCGTGCTCGCGCGGCCGACCGGCGACCCGACCCTGGACCACGCACTGGAACTGCTGCGCCGACGCGGCAGTCCGGTCCGCGCGGCGCACTGGATCGGCGGGCCCCGGCTGGGGCTGCGGCAGACCTACCTGGCGCACCTGGAGCGCTGCGGCATGGTCACGGCCGTGCCGGGCCAGGTGTGCGGGGTGCTGCCGACGACCCGCTATCAGGCGTCGGACGACTGCACCAACGCCGCGATCAAACAGCGGCTGGACACCGCCATCCGCACCGGCGTGCCGCCGGACCCGCGGACGGCGGCGCTGGCGGCCCTGGCCCATTCCGTGGGCCTGGGCAAGCACCTGTATCCGGGCAACGAGGGCCGGTCCTCGCGGTCGCGACTGCGCGACCTGATCCGGTACGACCCGCTGGGCGGGATGGTCGCGCACGCCGTGATGGACGTGCAGAACGGCCTGCCGGCGCAGCAGAACCGTTCTGCCCAGGGTTCCGGGACCGGCACCGGGCGTTCCGGCGCCCGCGCGGCGGGCCGGGGCTCCGGGCGGGTCGCCGCCTCACGGGTCGGCGTCCGCTGACCAGGACCGCCGCCCGGGCTCGCGGGACGCCGCACCGATCGCCGTACGGCCTGCGCGGCCCGTGCAGCCGCCCGCACGGCCCGTACAGCCCGTACAGCCCGTGACAACGAGCAGGACGGGCACCACGGGCCCGGCGGGCCCGGCGGCACCCCCGACAGCGCGCGCCGACCCGTTCACGCCGCCCGACGGCGCTGAGCAACGGCGCTGAAGGACCCGACGCACCACCCGAGCAGCACCCGCACCACCAGGAGCACGGAGGGGCGGTCGCCCCGCGACGGAAGTCGCCCGGCGACCGCCCCTCTGCCGTCCCCGAAGGCCCTTCGGGGCCCGTCCGGGGAGCCCGGCGGTCCTGCCCTCGCACGTGCCACTGGCACCTGCGCCGCCGGGGAGCACATCCTTAGCCCGTACCGGTTCGAGCCGCTGAGCCGCATTACCACTCGAAGGCCCTCGCCGTCTCGCAGAAGTGCTTTTCCGACGATCTGTTCTACTGCGCTGCTGTGATTCCCTGACGCCGAACTGGCCCAAGGTGACATGCTGCTCCAAGTCAGGGGGGTTGGTCCCAATGTCCGAAGTGTTCCGAGGGCTGCCGATCCAACGATCACCAGAGGTCCGGCCGGAGGTCGATGTGTCGACGAGCATCAATCCCACCGTGCGCCGTCGGCGCCTGGGCTCGGAGCTGCGCAAACTCCGCGAGGGCCTCGGGATGACGGCGGAGGAGGTGGCGGGCCGGCTGATGGTCTCCCAGTCGAAGATCAGCCGACTGGAGAACGGCCGCCGCAGCATCAGCCAGCGCGACGTGCGCGACCTCTGCGACGTCTACCTCGTGAACGACGAGCAGATGCGCGCCAGCCTCATGGAGATGGCCAAGGAGTCCCGCCAGCGCGGCTGGTGGCACGACTTCAACGACATGCCGACCCCGTACAGCGTCTACATCGGGCTGGAGGCCGAGGCCTCCTCGATCCGCGCGTACGAATCCTCCTTCGTCCCGGGCCTGTTGCAGACCGAGCAGTACGCGCAGGCCGTCGTGGAGGGCACCCAGCCGGACACCGACGCGCTCGCCGTGCAGCGCAGGGTGCAGGTCCGGATGAAGCGCCAGGACCGCATCCAGGGCGAGAACCAGCTCGGCAGCCTGTGGACCGTCATAGACGAGGCGGTGCTGCGCCGCGAGGTCGGCAGCCGCGAGGTGATGGCCGAGCAGCTCAAGCACATGATGGAGCTGAGCCAGCACCCGAACATCACCATCCAGGTGATCCCGTTCTCGGCCGGGGCCCACCCCGGTATGACCGGGACATTCTCCCTGCTGGAGTTCCCCGAGTCAGCCGATTCCACGGTTGTCTACTTCGAAGGGGTGACGAGCGATCTCTACCTGGAGAAGGACGCGGACGTCCGCCGCTATACCGGTCTGTACGACTACCTGCGGGCGGCGGCACTCGGCGTGGCGGAGAGCCGGGCACTGATAGCTGAGATTGAAGAGGGATACCACTGATGAGCACCACCTCCGAGCATGGAACCCGCTGGCGGAAGAGCAGCCACAGCGGCGGCAACGGCGCCTGTGTGGAGATCGCCACGCCGGCCACGGGGGCGGTGGCGGTACGGGACTCCAAGGACCCTCAGGGGCCGCAGCTGCGCTTCTCCGCCGAGGCCTGGACCGCGTTCGCGAGCGCCGCGGCCACCGGGGTGTTCGGCCGCCACTGACCCCGCGGCGGCGGCCACCGAACCGGCCCCGCGCCCCCGGTGCGAATCCGAGCTCGGCCCGGTTGCCCGTGGCAGTGGCCGTCGCCCTCGCCGGCGGCCGACGCTACGGGCAACCGTCGTTCCCGCCCGAACTGCTTTCCTCCCGAACCTCCCGTCCGGTCCGCCCCGTTCAGCGCACCACCGGGTACCGCTCGGACCAGGTCAGACCCTCCGGGGTGCGCGGATCGTGCAGTTCGGTGCCGTGCATCAGCTCCAGCACGAAGTCGTCGGCGAGTTCGAGGATGGCGCCTCGCCCCTCCAGCCCGGCCACCAGCCCCGACGGCAGCGCGGTGTCACCGTGCAGCACCCCGAGCAGGCTCCCGCAGACCGCGCCGGTGGAGTCGCTGTCCCCGGAGTGGTTGACGGCGAGCAGCAGGCCCGAGCGCACGTCGTGCGCGACCAGCGCGCAGTAGACCCCGATCGCCAGCGCCTCCTCGGCGACCCAGCCCTCCCCCAGCGCCTCCACCCGGTCCGCGGACGGCTCGCCGGCCCGGACGGCGTCCAGCGCGGCCCGCAGCGCGGCGGTGGTCTCCTCGTGCGCCTGCCGCTCGGAGAGCAGCGCCAGGGCGAGGTGGACGCCCTCCTCCAGGGTGCCGCCGCGGGCCACGCTCTGGACGATCACCGCGAGCGCGCCCGCCGCGAGGTAGCCGGTGGGGTGGCCGTGGGTGAGCACCGCGCACTCCACCGCGAGTTGGAAGACCAGGCCCGGCTCCCAGCTGGTGAGCAGGCCGAACGGCGCCGCCCGCACCACCGTGCCGCAGGCCTTGGAGTGCGGGTTCTTGGGCCGCTCCACGGTGCCGAGGAACTCGGCGTCGGCCCCGGTCAGGCCGGACAGGCAGCCCTGGCCGGGGGCGCGCTGGGCGTACAGCCACTCCTCGCGGCCGAGCCAGCCGAGGTCGGGGCGGCGCTCGTCGGGGCCCCAGTCGCGCTGGGTGGCGGCCCAGCGCAGGTAGGCCAGGTGCAGGTCGGTGGGCGGGTGCCAGCTGCCGGTGTCGCGCCGGATGTGGGCGCGGATCAGGCCGTCGACGGTGAACAGGGTGAGCTGGGTGTCGTCGGTGACGGCGCCGGTGCGCCCGTACGCGGGGACGTAGCCGGTGACGCCCTGCGGGCCGTGCTGGGCCCGGATCTTCTCCAGCGGCTCGAACTCGACGCCGGCGCCGAGCGCGTCGCCGATGGCACCGCCGAGCAGACAGCCCCGCACCCGGCTGCGGAAGTCCTGCTGCTGGGCGCGTGACCACAGTGGCATCACGACGGGGCGCCTTTCCTCGGGGCAGGGGGCTGCGCGACGCACGGCCGCGGCGCGCGCCCTGGCACTGTATTCGAAGACCCGAGCGAATCAAGGGCGTCCCTCGTGCTCCGGTTCCCCCGGCCCCGGCCGCCGTGCGGGCGGCAGCGGGGCCGGGGAACCGGCAGGCCGGGGCCGGGGGAACCAGCAGGCCGGGGGAACCGGGAGGCCGGTGGCTGGATCAGTCCAGGACCGGCAGCAGCTCCGGCAGGTGCCCGTCCGAGGCCAGCGCCGCGGCCCGGCGCTCGGCCGGCACCTCGCCGTACGTGGTGGTGCGCTGGCGGTGCGGGCGGCCCGCCGCCTCGGCGATCGCCTGGAGGTCGCGCACCGACTTGTAACTCCCGTACGCCGAGCCGGCCATCCGCGAGATGGTCTCCTCCATCAGCGTGCCGCCCAGGTCGTTGGCGCCCGAGCGGAGCATCTCGGCAGCGCCCTCCGCGCCCAGCTTGACCCAGCTGGTCTGGATGTTGGGGATGTGCGGGTGCAGCAGCAGCCGGGCCATCGCGACCACCGCGCGGTTGTCCCGGGCGGTCGGGCCGGGCCGGGCGATGCCGGCCAGGTAGACCGGCGCGTTGGTGTGGATGAACGGCAGGGTCACGAACTCGGTGAAGCCGCCGCCCGGTCCGTTGGCCGCCAGGGAGCGCTGCTGGATCTCGGCGAGCAGCCGCAGGTGCCCGAGCCAGTGCTTCGGGGTGTCCACGTGCCCGTACATCATGGTGGACGAGGAGCGGATGCCCAGTTCGTGCGCGGTGGTGACCACCTCGACCCAGGTGGCGGCCGGCAGCTTGCCCTTGGTGAGCACCCAGCGGACCTCGTCGTCCAGGATCTCGGCCGCCGTGCCCGGGATGCTGTCGAGGCCGTTCTCCTTGGCCCGCTGGAGCCAGTCGCGGATGGACAGCCCGGTGCGGGTCGCGCCGTTGACCACCTCCATCGGCGAGAAGGCGTGCACGTGGATGCCGGGCACCCGCTCCTTCACCGCGCGGGCGATGTCGAAGTAGGCGGTGCCGGGCAGGTCCGGGTGGATGCCGCCCTGCATGCAGACCTCGGTGGCGCCCACCTCCCAGGCCTGCGCGGCCCGGTCGGCGACCTGCTCCAGCGACAGGGTGTAGGCGTCGGCGTCGGTGCGGCGCTGGGCGAACGCGCAGAAGCGGCAGCCGGTGTAGCAGACGTTGGTGAAGTTGATGTTCCGGGTGACGCAGTAGGTGACGTCCTCCCCGACGGTGTCCCGGCGGACGTCGTCGGCGATCCGGCAGAGCGCGTCCAGGGCCGGGCCGTCCGCGTGGAACAGCGCCAGCGCCTGGTCGTCGGTGAGCCGCGTCGGGTCGTCGGCGGCCACCGCCAGCGCCTCGCGCAGGTCGCCGACCAGCCGCTCGGGCGCGCCCTCGGCGAGCACCTGCTCGCGCAGCACCTCCCAGTCGCCGTAGACGTCCTCGAAGTCGGCCCGGCGGTCGCCGGTGCGGCCCTCGGTGTCGATGGTGGCGTGCAGGTCGGTCCGCCCGTACGAGGCGGGCAGGTCCTCGGGCTCCTGCCAGGGCAGGCCGCGGACCACCGCGTCCGGGTTCGCCAGCCCGGTCTCCGGGTCGGCGAGGGCGCGCACGTGCGGCAGCACCCGCGGGTCCAGCCAGGGCTCGCCGCGCCGCACGTACTCGGGGTAGACGGCGAGGCGCTCGCGCAGTTCGAAGCCGGCGGCCGCGGAGCGCTCGGCGAGCCGCTCGATCTGGGGCCACGGGCGTTCGGGGTTGACGTGGTCGGGGGTGAGCGGGGAGACGCCGCCCCAGTCGTCGACGCCGGCCGCGATCAGCCGCCCGTACTCGCCGTCCACCAGGTTCGGCGGCGCCTGCAGGCAGGCCGACGGGCCCATCACGTGCCGGGCCACCGCCACGGTGGCGACCAGCTCGTCCAGTTCGGCGTCGGGCATGCCGCGCATCGCCGTGTCCGGCTTGGCGCGGAAGTTCTGCAGGATCAGCTCCTGGACGCCGTGGTAGGCCCGGGAGACCTTGCGCAGCGCGAACAGCGACTCCGCGCGCTCCTGGTACGTCTCGCCGATGCCGATCAGCAGGCCGCTGGTGAACGGGACGGAGCTGCGCCCGGCGTCCTCCAGCACCCGCAGCCGGACGGCCGGCTCCTTGTCCGGCGAGCCGTGGTGCGGGCCGCCGGGCTCGCTCCACAACCGGGTGGCGGTGGTCTCCAGCATCATGCCCATGGAGGCGGAGACGGGCTTGAGCCGCTGGAAGTCCGTCCAGCCGAGCACCCCGGGGTTGAGGTGCGGGAGCAGGCCGGTCTCCTCCAGGATGCGGATCGACATCGCCCGCACGTAGGCGATGGTGTCGTCGTACCCGTGCGCGTCGAGCCACTCGCGGGCCTCGGGCCAGCGGTCCTCGGGCTTGTCGCCGAGGGTGATCAGGGCTTCCTTGCAGCCGAGTTCGGCCCCGCGCCGGGCGACGTCCAGCACCTCGTCGGGGGACATGAACATCCCGTGGCCGGCCCGTCGCAGTTTGCCGGGGACGGTGACGAAGGTGCAGTAGTGGCACTTGTCGCGGCAGAGCCGGGTGAGCGGGATGAAGACGCTCTTGGAGTAGGTGATGACACCGGGCCGCCCGGCCGCCGCCAGCCCCGCGTCGCGGACCCGGGCGGCGCTCGCACACAGGTCGTTCAGGTCCTCGCCTCTGGCCTGGAGCAGCACCGCGGTCTCGGTGACGTCCAGGGCGACGCCGTCCCGGGCGCGGCGCAGGGCGCGCCGCATCGCGTTAGCGGTAGGGGGGTTGCTTGCGTCCATGGCGGTTCCGTCCATGGCGCGACCCTACGCCAGGTCTCGTACGTTCGGAGTAGCCAACCCTGAGGGCGTCTCAGGGTCGATGTACCCGCGAGGTTTACCCCGAACTGGCCCCGCAGGGCGATGACGGGGCCGGGGTGCGGGCCTCTAATGGAGGGGCACAGCCAATCGCTCGTGTTCGTAGAGGAGTTGAGGACGCCATGACCAATGACACGGTGGCGGGGGACAACGTGGACGGCGGCGTGCCGTACCGCTCACGGCGGCGCATGCTGGTGCGGGCCGGGGTTCCGCTGACGGTGGCCGCGGTGATCGCCGCCGGGATCGGGCTGGTGCCCGCACTGGCGGCCGACGCCCCGCCCGAACTTCCCTCGCTGACACCGGAGCAGCTGGTCGCCAAGGTGCTCGGCTCCGACGCGCAGGCCCTCTCCGGCACGGTGTCCGTCTCCACCGACCTCGGCCTGCCCAGCCAGCTGCTGGGCGTCGCGGCCGGCGGGCTCGGCGCGGCGGCCGGGCGCGGCGGCGGCCAGGGCTCTTCGGCGGCCGACCCGCAGGCCAAGCTGCTCGGCCTGCTCGGCGGTGACCAGACGCTGCGGATAGCGGTGGACGGCCCGGACCGCCAGCGGGTCGACCTGCTGGAGGACATGGCCGGCTACACCGTCGTCCACAACGGCGACCAGGCCTGGGCCTGGGACAGTTCGACCAACACCGCCGTGCGGCTGACCGGCCAGGCGGCCGCCCAGCACCCCGGCACGGCCGGCAAGCACGCCGGGGCGCCGCTGACCGGGGTGCCGACGACCCCGCAGGAGGCCGCCCGGCAGTTCCTGACCGCGAGCGCGGGCACCACGTCGGTCACCGTGGCCGGCACCGCCAACGTGGCCGGGCAGAAGGCGTACCAGCTGAGCGTCAAGCCCGCGCAGTCCGGTTCGACCGTCGCCGAGGTCCGGATCGCGGTCGCCGCCGACAACGGGGTGCCGCTCTCGGTGGTGGTCAAGGGCGTCGACGGCTCCACCGTGCTGGACGTCCACTTCACCGACGTGTCCTTCGCCAAGCCGGCCGCCAAGACCTTCGACTTCACCGTGCCCAAGGGCGCCAAGGTGACGGAGCACAAGGCGGACGAGGGCGCCGAGGGTGGGGTGCCGCAGGGCTTCGCGCCCAAGGGCTCCGCTCCCGGGGGCAAGGCCGGTCAGGGCGCCTCGGGCCAGGACCACGACGGCGTGAACGTGATCGGCGAGGGCTGGACGACCGTGGTCTCGGCGCAGCTGCCCGGCGGCACCGTCGACGCGCCGCAGGACGGCGGCAAGGGCGGCAAGCACGGCGGCCGGGGCGCGGCCCTGAACCCGCAGGCGCTGGTGAAGTCGCTCGGCAAGCCGGTCGGCGGCGGCACGCTGATCAGCACCAAGGTGGTGAACGTCCTGGTCACCGACGACGGCCGGGTGTTCGCCGGCGCGGTGACCCTGCCGGTGCTCCAGCACGCCGCCGGGGTGAACTGACGGATGACCAAGGCTCCCGTAACGGGGGACGTTACGGAGTCGGCCGGGGGTCCGGGCGCCGAGCAGCGCCCGGGCCCCGCGC
Source organism: Kitasatospora sp. NPDC094016 (assembly GCF_040304045.1). Lineage (NCBI taxonomy): Bacteria > Bacillati > Actinomycetota > Actinomycetes > Kitasatosporales > Streptomycetaceae > Kitasatospora > Kitasatospora sp. NPDC094016. The sequence goes on along the minus strand of NZ_JBEOUK010000005.1, from coordinate 172,947 downwards.
CTTCCACCTCCTCCTCCCCCGGTTCCCCTGACTCCTCCGGCTCCCCCTCCTCCCCCGGTTCCTCCGGCTCCTCCGGCTCCTCCGGCTCCTCCGGCTCCTCCCGGCCCGACGACGTGATCAGGACCCGCGGTCTGACCAAGCGCTTCCGGGGCGGCCAGCTCGCCGTGGACGGCCTGGACCTGAGCGTGCCGCGCGGCTCCGTCTTCGGCTTCCTCGGCCCGAACGGCTCCGGCAAGACCACCACCATCCGGATGCTGATGGGCCTGATCGCCCCCACCTCCGGCGTGGCCACCGTCCTCGGCGAGCCGATGCCGCAGTCCGTCGCCTCCGTGCTGCCCCGGGTGGGCGCGCTGATCGAGGGCCCGGCGCTGTACGGCTTCCTCTCCGGGCGGGACAACCTGGTCCGGTTCGACGCCGCCGACCCGACCGCCGACCCGCGCACCCGGCGCCTGCGCGTCGAGACGGCGTTGGAACGGGTCGGGCTGAGCGCCGCGGCGGCCAAGAAGGCCCGCGCGTACTCGCTGGGCATGAAGCAGCGGCTCGGCCTGGCGTCGGCGCTGCTCCAGCCGCGCGAGCTGCTGGTGCTGGACGAGCCCACCAACGGGCTGGACCCGCAGGGCATGCGCGAGATCCGGGCGCTGGTGCGGGAGGTCGCGGCGGAGGGGGCCACGGTGTTCCTCTCCTCGCACCTGCTGGACGAGATCGAGCAGGTCTGCACCCACGCGGCGGTGATGTCCCGGGGCCGGCTGGTGGTGCAGGGCACCGTCGCCGAACTGGCCGCCCGCGCGCAGGGCCGGCTGGTGGTCCGCACGCCGGACGTGGCGCACGCCGTGGAGGTGCTGGCGGCCCACCGGGTCGGCTCCCTGGTGCCCGGCGACGGGCGGGTGGACGGCGAGCTCGGCACGCTCGGCGCGCTCGGCTCCCCGGTCGAGGAGGCGCTGCCGAAGCTGTGCGCGGCGCTGGTCGAGGCCGGGGTGCGGGTGCACGGGTTCGGTCTGGAGCGGGGCACGTTGGAGGACGCCTTCGTGGCGCTGACCGGGGAGGGCTTCGATGTCGCAGGCTGAGCTGTCGCGGGCTGAGCTGTCACAGGCCGGGGCGGTGCCGGTCGGGGCGGTGCCGGTCCGGGCCGGGCGGAGGCCGCAGACGGCGGCCGGGTTCCTGGCACTGTTCCGCAACGAACTGCACCTGACCTTCCGCCGGATGCGCACCAAGGTGCTGCTGGGGATCCTGGCGGTGCTGCCGATCCTGATCGGCGTGGTCGTCAAGCTCAACACGGGCAGCCCGCACGAGGGCGGCGGCGGGGTGAACTTCATCGCGCAGACGACCCAGAACGGCCTGTTCCTGGTCTTCACCGCCCTCGCGGTCGCGCTGCCGGTGTTCCTGCCGATGACGGTCGGCGTGGTCGCCGGGGACTCGGTCGCCGGCGAGGCGGCCACCGGGACGCTGCGCTACCTGCTGGTCGCGCCGGCCGGGCGCACCCGGCTGCTGGCCGCCAAGTTCACCGCCGGGCTGGTGTTCTGCCTGGCCGCGACCGTGGCGGTCGCGGCGGCGGCGCTGGCCACCGGCGCCGCGCTGTTCCCGCTCGGCGAGGTGACGCTGATCTCCGGCGACACCATCGGCTTCGGCGACGCGCTGCTGCGGGCGGTGCTCGTGGCCGGGGTGGTGGCGGCCTCGCTGGCCGGGCTGGTGGCGATCGGGCTGTTCGTCTCCACGCTCACCGGCAGCGGCATCGCGGCGATGGCGGCGACCGTCGGGCTGGTGGTCACCGTGCAGATCCTGGACGCCTTCCCGCAGCTGGACGCCGTGAGGCCGTTCCTGTTCACCCATTACTGGCTCAGCTTCGCGGACCTCCTGCGCCAGCCGATGTACTGGGACGGCGTGTGGAAGGACCTCGGCCTCCAGGCCGCCTACGTCGCCGTGTTCGGCGCGGCGGCCTGGTCCCGCTTCACCAGCCGGGACATCAGCGTCTGACCGGCGCCTCGGCGGGGTCGGATCGGAAGCGGCGGATCAGCAGGGGCGGATCAGTGCCTGACGGCCGCCTTCGCGGGGGCGGGCTGCGGCACGGCCGCGGCCCGCCCCGCGCGGTCGGCCCGCACCTGGCGCAGCGCGTCCCAGGTGAGCACCGCGAGCGCCAGCCAGACCAGGCCGAAGCCGGCCCAGCGGGCGGGCGGCATCGACTCGTGGAACACCGCCACGCCGATCAGGAACTGGAACACCGGCGCCAGGTACTGCAGCAGCCCGAGCACGGTCAGCGGCACCCGCACGGCCGCCGTGCCGAAGAGCAGCAGCGGGACCGCCGTGATCACCCCGCTGAGCAGCAGCAGCCCGGAGTGCCCCCAGCCGTACGAGCCGGCCACCGTGTGGCCGAAGGTGCCGCGGCCGCTGACCTCCAGGTAGACCAGGTAGCCGAGCGCGAACGGGAACATGAAGGCGCTCTCCGCCGCCAGGCTCTCCAGCCCGCTCAGCCCGACCTTCTTCTTCAGCAGCCCGTACGTGGCGAAGGAGAGCGCCAGGGTGAGCGCGATCCACGGCAGCCGCCCGTACGCGATGCTGAGCACCGCGACGGCGGCCGCGCCGACACCGACCGCCGCCCACTGCGCCGTCCGCAGCCGCTCCTTGAGCACCAGGACGCCGAAGCCGATGGTGACCAGCGGGTTGATGAAGTAGCCGAGGCTGGTCTCGACGACGTGCCCGGCGTTGACGCCCCAGATGTAGACGCCCCAGTTGATCGAGATCACCGTGGCCGCGCCGGCCAGCATGGCGAGCCGGCGGGGCTGGCGCAGCAGCGGGCGTATCCAGCTCCAGTGCCGCTGGGCGATCAGCAGCAGCACCACGGCGACCAGGGACCAGACCATCCGGTTGGCCAGGATGTCGTCGGCGGCGCCGGGCTCCAGCAGTGGCCAGAACAGGGGGAAGAGCCCCCAGATGCCGTAGGCCGCGACGCCGTACCAGAGGCCTCGGCCGCTGTCCTGCTGGGTTGTCTCTGGCATGGCCGCCTGCCCTCCGCGCGCGTGTGTCGAGGTGACGGTAGCTGGCGGAGGGGCAGGCTGTCATCTCCGTTTCCGCATTTTGGTCATGACATCGCTGACCTCGGGAAACGCGGGGCTCAAGGCGAGCTCAAGCGCCTCAGCCCTGGAGCGCGGCGCGCACCGACTCGGCCAGCGGGACGGTCGGGCGGCCGATCAGCCGGGCCAGGTCGCCCGGGGTGCCGGCCAGCTCGCCACGGGCGATGCCCGCGTCCACGTCCACCAGCACCTCGGCGAAGCCCTCCGGCAGGCCCGCGCCGATCAGCGCCGCGAGGTGCTCCGCCGGCGCCACGTCCTGGTGCGCGACCGGCTGCCCGGAGACCAGCGCCAGCTCGGCCGCCAGCTCCGCCAGGCTCCACGCGGCGTCGCCGCTCAGCTCGTACACCCGGCCCTCGTGGCCCTCGCCGAGGAGGACGGCGACCGCCGCGTCCGCGTAGTCCTTGCGCGGGGCGGTGGCCACCCGGCCGTCCCCGGCGCTGCCGAGCACCACGCCGCGCGCCACCGTGCCGGCCGCGTCACCCAGGTAGTTCTCGGTGTACCAGCCGTTGCGCAGCAGGACGGACGGCAGCCCGGATTCGCGGATCAGCTCCTCCGTCGCCTTGTGCTCGTCGGCCAGCCGGAAGGTCGCCGCGCCCGGTGCGCTGGTGTAGGCGAACAGCGCGACGCCGGCCGCACGGGCCGCGTCGACCACCGCGCGGTGCTGCGGGATCCGGCGGCCGACCTCGCTGCCCGAGATCAGCAGCACCCGGTCGCCGGCCGCGAAGGCGCCGGCCAGGGTCGCCGGGTCGTCGTAGTCGACCACGCGGACGGCCACCCCGCGCGCGGCCAGGTCGGCCGCCTTCTCGGCGGAGCGGACGGCGACCGCCACCTCGCTCGCGGGGACGGCGGCCAGCAGGCCTTCGACGACGAGACGGCCGAGCTGGCCGGTGGCACCGGTGACGACGTACATGGGGATGCTCCTCGGGTGGGTTTCTGCCTCGATGGGGTTTCTGCCTCGAAACTCACCCTAGGGACTGCACTAACCTTTCGAAAGTACGCACTTCAAAGTACGGTACTGATATGAAGGTAATGGCAGGACAGTCATGAAGACCCTGGAGGAAGGCCGCCCGGCCGTCCCGGTGCGCGAGCTGCCGCCGGCCGACGTGTTCGACCGCATGTGCCCGTCCCGGGGCGTGCTGGAGCACGTCACCAGCCGCTGGGGCGTCCTCGTGCTCGGCGCGCTGCGCGAGCGCGGCTACCGCTTCAGCGAACTGCGCCGCCGGGTCTCCGGCGTCAGCGAGAAGATGCTCGCGCAGACCCTGCAGACGCTGGAGCGCGACGGCTTCGTACACCGCGAGGCCCACCCGGTGATCCCGCCCCGGGTCGACTACAGCCTCACCCCGCTCGGCCGGGAGGCCGCCGAACTGGTCGCCGCCCTCGCGCACTGGTCCGAGCAGCGCGTCCCCGCCGTCGAGGCCGCCCGCGCGGAGTACGACGCCCGGCCCAGCGTTCGCTGAATGTCGACCGGGCCTGCCGCGGGCCGCGCCGGCCGGGGGGATCTCTTCACGGCCCCGCCCGGCTACCGTCTCCCCATGACCAGCGTCCCGACCAGCAACGGCCCGACCGGCGGAGGCCCTAGTGGCGGCGCCTCGACCGGCGCAGGCCCGAGTGGCGGCCCGGACCCGATCCCGGGCACCGACACTCCCGAGGCCATCCGGCCCCGCGTCACCTGCCGCCGCTGCCACCGCCCGCTGCACGACCCGGAGTCGCGGATCCTGCGGCTCGGCCCGGAGTGCCGCGATCCGGCGGAGCGGGTCGCGCGCTTCGACGTCGACCAGGATCCGCTGCCGGGCATCGGGTGACGGGCATCGGGTGACGGGCATCGGGTGACGGGCATCGGGTGACGGGCATCGGGTGACGGGCATCGGGTGACGGGCGTCGGGTGACGGGCGTCGCTCGTCGGCCTCCGTCGTAGCGCCCGTCAGGCGCGCCGGAAGAGGCGGCGCAGGAGGCCGGGGCGGGGTTCCGGTTGCTCCTGGTCCTGGGGCAGCACCTCGGCCTGCCGGGCTTCCCCGGCCTTCCCGGCCTCCTGGGCCTCCTGGGCCTCGGCCCGCTCGATCAGCCGCCGGGCCAGGTCGAGGTCGGCCCGGGGCAGCCAGGGCGCGGTGAGCGCCAGCGCGGCGAGCGAGCGCAGGACGGTCACCACGCGGGTGCGGCGGGCCCGGGCGCTGTAGTGCAGCCGCTGCCGGAGCCGGTCGGCGATGTCGGCGCGGGTCTCGGGGTGCGTCCAGCCGATCGCGACGAGGGCGAAGCCGGCCGCCTCGACCACCCAGTCCTCGGGCCCGAGCAGCAGGTCGACCAGCACGCGGCGGCGCTCGGAGTCCTCCCACGGCTGGTCGGTGCGGTGGTGGGCGATGCCGAGGCAGGCGAAGACCTGGACGGCCCGCACCCACAGTTCGGGCTGGTGGGCCAGCAGGGCCCGGCCGAGGTCGTCCTCCCGGGGCATCGGCGGGTGGACGAGCGCGCCGAGCAGGTCGTCGAGCGGCAGCCCGGCCAGCCGGACGGCGTGGTCGTAGGCGGCGGGGACGGTCGCCCAGACGATCTCGGCGGTGGCCCGGACGAGTTCGGCGCTGTCCGGTGCGGGCGGGGCGACGGCCGGGCGCGGATCGGTGCCGTCCCAGGCCCAGATCCGGGTGGCCGGTTCGGCCAGCGGGAGCCGGGGGTCGGGCTCGGCGACGGACTGGTAGGCGACGGTGGAGCGCGGCAGGGCGAGGCGGACGGCCAGCAGGGAGCTGGGCGGTTCGACGGCGGAGGCGCTGCACTCGATCTCGCTGTCGCGGGTGGTGCCGGGGGCGGCGAGCACCTGGTGCAGCACGTTGACGGTGGCCTCGGTGGCGCCGGAGACCATGCCGAGCCAGGGTTCCCGGTGGCTGAGCCGTTCCAGCAGGTCCTGGGCGTACTCGTGGTCCGGGTGGGCGCGGTGGTGGTCGGCCAGGGCGAGCAGGTGGGCGGGGTCGCCGTCGGCGGCGTGCCGCAGGCCGTACCGGGCGGGGGCCGCCTTGGGGTGGTCGGGTTCGGTGGCGAGCACGCGGTCCAGCCAGGGCAGGCCGTCGTCGGGGCGGCCGAGGGCGCCGTACAACTCGGCGACGTCGACGGCGAGGTAGCTGCTGGAGTTGTCGCGCTCCGGTTCGACCCGGGCCAGTTCGGCCTCCCAGACGGCGAGCGCCCGTTCCGGCCGGCCGTGCGCGCGCAGGGCGTTGCCGAGCATCACGGACGGCAGGTAGCCGGGGGCCAGCAGGTGGGCCAGTTCGGCGAGTTCGACGGCGCGGCCGGTGGCGCCGAGGCGGCGGGTGAGGCCGGAGGCCATCGCGAGCAGCAAGGCGTGGTCGCCGTGGCGGGCCACCACGGACTGGACGAAGTCCTCGAACGGCTGGACGGCTTCGGCGAGTTCGGCGGGCAGCGGGTCGGGCAGTCCGCCGGTGGCCCGGGCCACCGCCTGGGCGACGGCGTCCGGGTCGACGAGGGCGGGCAGGTCCTCGCGGGCGAGCCAGGCGGTGTGCGCCCAGGGTCTCGCGGGCTCGTACTGGATCGCGGAGGCGAGCAGGCCGACGGCGGTGTCCCAGTCCCCGGCGGCGGCCTCGACGTGGGCCCGGCAGGCGACGGTGCCCAGGTAGACCTGGCCGTCCAGCGGGAACAGCTCGCGGGCGGCGGCCGGACCTCCGACGGCGGCGCACAACTCGGCGAGCGCCTCGTGCAGTTCGGGTAGCTGGGGGTCGGCGAGGATCGCGTCGGCCAGGTGGTCGGCGGCGTGCGGGAGGTCTCCGGAGTCGATCGCCAGCCGGGCCACCGCCACCTCGCCCTCCGCCGCCAGCCGCTCGTCGCCCTCGTCGTCGGCGTGCCCCATGTGGTCGTCCCCCGCTCGCGGTGTCTGCCTTGTGCGCGGACGAGGCTATCCCGCGTATCTGATGACCGGATGATCAACCTGTCGGCGTGTCGGACGAGCTGGAATTGGCCTGAATCTCGCTCACCTTCTGGGCCGGATACACCCCGAACGAGTGGTTTGGGTGCTGGTCGGCGCCTTTTCCCAGAATTGGCGCACCACGATGTTCCCGGCGCTTCGCTCCCGAAGCACTCCCCGAAGCGCTCCCGAAGCACCGCCATCCCGACGACAAGCGAGATGTGACGATGAAGCTCTCCCGCACCCTGTCCATGGCCGCCTCGGCCGCCGTCCTGAGCACCGTCGCCCTGGGCACCACCGCTCTCACCGGGCACGCCACACCAGCGGCCGCCGCCTCGTTCGTGGTCAGCGAGGCCCAGTTCAACCAGATGTTCCCGGGCCGGAACTCCTTCTACACCTACCGCGGCCTGACCGACGCCCTCAGCGCCTACCCCGGGTTCACCACCACCGGCAACGACGCCACCCGCAAGCGCGAGGCCGCGGCATTCCTCGCCAACGTCAGCCACGAGACCGGCGGCCTGAAGTACGTCGTCGAGCAGAACACCGCCAACTACAGCCACTACTGCGACACCTCGCAGCCCTACGGCTGCCCCGCCGGCAAGAGCGCCTACTACGGGCGCGGCCCGCTCCAGATCAGCTGGAACTTCAACTACAAGGCGGCGGGCGACGCCCTGCACCTCGACCTGCTGAACAACCCCTACCTGGCCGAGAAGGATCCGGCCGTCTCCTGGAAGACCGGCCTCTGGTTCTGGAACACCCAGAAGGGCGCCGGGACGATGACCGCGCACGACGCCATCGTCAACGGCAAGGGCTTCGGCGAGACCATCCGCAGCATCAACGGCGACCTGGAGTGCAACGGCAAGAACCCGGACGAGCGCAACGACCGCATCAACCTCTACAAGAAGTTCGTCGGCGTCCTCGGCACCGACGTCGGCGGCGGCAACATCTCCTGCTGACCGGCGGCGGCTTGCGCGGGAAGTCGGCCGGCCCGACTTCCCACGCACGGGGTCGGTTGCCGGTCACGGCCGGGGACGGCGTCAGCGCCGGACGTCATCGCTGGGCGTCGAAGCGAAGGTCCACGAGGGCCCCGACCAGCCCCCCGAGCGCGACGGCGGCCACCGCGCCCGCCCAGGCCGGTCCCGCCGAGCACCTGAATATTTCATCACGAGAAATATTCAGGTGGCCGTCTGCGTTGGCCTCGGAGCCGGGTGCGGGAAGGCCCCGCACGGCTGGAGACGGGAGCGACGCCGTGCGCGTGGAGATCTGGACCGACATCAACTGCCCGTGGTGCTACATCGGCAAGGCCCGGTTCGAGCAGGCCCTGGAGCGGTTCCCCCACCGAGGGGAGGTGGAGGTCGTCCACCGCTCCTTCGAGCTCGATCCCCACTCGCCGGCCGAGGCGCGGCCGGTCGTCCCGCTGATCGCCGCCAAGTACGGGCTCAGCCTGGAGCAGGCCGAGGCGGCGGAGGCGCGGATCGCGGACAACGCGCACGGGGAGGGGCTGGCGTACCTCCGCGAGGGGCGCGACGCGGCGAACTCCTTCGACATGCACCGTCTGCTGCACTTCGCCAAGGACCACGGTCGGCAGGGCCAGCTGCTGGACGCGCTGTACCGGGCCAACTTCGCCGACGCGCGGTCCGCGTTCGCGCAAGGACGGCTGGTGGAACTGGCCGTCGAGGCGGGGCTGGACGGCCAGGCCGCGGCAGCGGTGCTGGCCGATCCGGACGCCTACGCGGAGGCGGTGCGCGAGGACGAGGCGACGGCGGGCGCGATGGGTGCCACCGGGGTCCCGTTCTTCGTGCTCGACCGACGGCTCGGGGTCTCGGGCGCCCAGCCGGCCGAGACGTTCACGGCGGCGCTGGAGCAGGCCTGGGAGAGCCGGGTGGTGGTGCCGCTGCTGGTCGGCGGCACGAGCGGTGACGGCAGCGGCGGCAGCGGCGAGGTCTGCGGGCCGGACGGGTGCGAGCTGCCGCAGCGGTGAGGCGAGGGGCGCGGAGTGGGAAGTCGGCAGGGCCGACTTCCCACTCCGGGGGTGTCAGCGCTTGGGGGCGATGAGGCGGGTGCCGATCCAGTCCGCGGCGGCGCTGATGGCCTTGGTCGAGGCGAGGCCGGCGGTCTGGGCGGCCTCGTTGACGTCGCTGGGCTCGATGTAGCCGTCCCGGCCCGACTTCGGGGTGAGCAGCCAGATCATGCCGCCCTCTTCGAGGAGGCCAATGGCGTCGACCAGGGCGTCGGTGAGGTCGCCGTCGTCCTCGCGGAACCAGAGCAGGACGGTGTCGGCCACGTCCTCGTAGTCCTCGTCGACGAGGTCCTGGCCGGTGATCGACTCGATGCCCTCACGGAGGTCCTGGTCGACGTCCTCGTCGTAACCGATCTCCTGGACGACCTGCCCGGGCTGGAACCCGAGCCGGGCCGCCGGGTTGGTGCGCTCTGTCGTCATACCGGTGTTCCTTTGACTTGGAGGCGCCTGCCGCCTCGCATCCGGGTAGCCAACCAGACGCGGACGGTGGCCGGCGCGGAACACGCCCAGGAATTGACGACTCGTCAGATCTCCCGACAGGAGACGATCGCGGACGAGCTGACGGCCAGCAGGAGTTGGGCGCCCCCGGCGGCATCCACCCGGGCGATGGTGGCGCCCAGCTCGCCGGGCGGGAGGGGGAACGTGTGCGGGCGCAGGTCGGCGTCGTGCGCCACGACCGCGTCGCCTTCGACGTAGAGCAGCAGGTATTCGGCGACGTCGGACACGTCTGGTCCCCTCCCCCGGGATGGCTGGCGCTTGCCCTGCCCACGCTAGGGGCCGCGCGGGGCGCGGTCGGTGGCATTCACCCGGCACCACCCCCACGGGTGAACGCGGTCGAGGACGGGCGGGGGCTCGGGCTGGGGTTGATGTGGGGGTTGAGGCGGGCGGGGTGGCCGGCGGCGTTGCGACCGGCGGCCTCGCGGTAGGCGATCCGCTGGACGGCGGTGAGCAGGCGGTAGAGGTTGAGGGCGGCGTCGGAGTCGTCGGCGGCGAAGCCCAAGTGGAAGATGAAGGCTTCGAGCTCGCGCCAGTCGAAGTCGTCGGGGACGGGCCGGGCGGCGCCGGGGGCGAGGGTGTTGAAGGCGGCGGCGACGGCGTAGTGGGTCGCGGCGAGGGCGTTGGCCAGGGGGTTGGGGCCGCAGCCGGGGTCCGGGTCCGGGTCGGGCATGTCAGGGGTCCTCCTCGTCGGGCTTTGCAACGTTGAGTGCGGTGATGACGCCCAGGACGACGGTGGCGATCGCCAGGGCGAGGAGGACGGCGAAGGCGGCGGCAATCAGGAAGCGCACGGGTCGTCGCGGTCTCGTTCGGCGGCGAGGAGGAGGGAGAGGAGGTTGAGGAGGGTGGAGGCGGGGGCCGTGTTGAAGCGGACGAGGATGCGGCCGTCGATGGTGCGGTCGGTGGTCGCGGAGGGGAAGATGAGGCCGAACCTGCGGCCGCGCTCGTCGACTTCGGCGAGGAGCGTGCGGATGTGGCCGTCGGTGTAGTACCGGATCCGGGGGTCGGTCGGCAGCATCGGGTAGCGGCGGGGAAGGGGCATCAGGCGGCGTCCAACTGCAGTTCGAACCAGACGGATTTGCCCTGCTTGCGCAGGTCGGCGCCGAAGCGGTGCGTGAGGGAACGGACGAGGTGGAGGCCCCGGCCGGAGAGGGCGAGGGGGTCGGCGGGGGCGCACGGCTCGGGCGGGAGGGTCTGGCTGTCGTCACAGACCGAGACCCGGAGCCTGCGGTTGAGGAGGGACAGCACGACGAGGGGCGCGAGGCTCCCGGCGTGCTTCCACGCGTTGAAGAAGAGTTCGTGGAGGGCGAGTTCGGCGTCGGAGATGGTGGGGGGCGGCCAGCCGGCGGTGGTGAGGAGGTCGCACAGCTCGGTGCGGGCGGCGGTCCAGTCGGGAGGGTTGGAAGCACGCATGAGAGACCCCGAGAGGGAGAGGGGGAGTCACTGACTATCCGTCATGTGACCGGTGCAACACTGAGAGTAAGAGCACAGGGCTCACGCGTGCAACCTAATCGCGAAGAAGACTCGCTCAGCTTGGATAAGCTCACTCGTGTGGGTGGAGATTGCTCCGACGTGGAAGGAAGCCCCCTTGGCACTCAGGACCCAAATCAGCGAACGGCAGCGGCGGTTCGGCGCTGAGCTGAGGCGGCTGCGCGAGGCCGCCGGGCTGGCGGTCAAGGATGCCGGCGCCCTCATCGGCATCGCCGGACCACAGCTCAGCCACATCGAGGCAGCGCGCACGGCACTCGACTCGGAACGGCTCGCGACCCTGCTTGGTGGCTACGGGTGCACGGATGGGACCTATATCGCCCTCATGCGCGAGCTCGGGGCGAGCGATGGCAAGGGCTGGTGGACCGAGTTCAAGGGAAAGGTCCCGGCCCTTGCCCTGGATCTGGCCGAGGCAGAGGACCGCTCCGTCCTGCTACACAGCTACGACTCGCTCTACATCCCCGGGGTACTGCAACTACCCGACTACACGAAGGCGATCTACGAGGGTGGTCACGCCAGGAGCCCATGGGAGCCCCAGACACAGGTCCGTTTCCGAAGCGGCCGACAGCGGATCCTCGCAGATGGCAAGCCGCGGCAGTTCAAGTTCGTCATCCATGAGGCCGCGCTGCGCATGCGCTTTGCCGGGGACACAGTCATGCGGTCCCAACTTCTCCACCTGATCGAAGTGGCCGAATTGCCGAATGTCAGCATTCAGGTACTGCCATTCACTGCACCGAGGCATGCGCCGCTCTCGGCTTCATTCCTGTTCTGCGACCCGGGATGCCTTGAGCTGTCGACGGTGATCCTCTCCGGCCCGAAGCGTTCGGAGCACCTCGGAGACCCAGTCGATGTTGCTGCCTACGTCCAGAAGTTTCAGCAGTTGAGCGAGCTCTCACTCCCGCCTGTCGACCGCAACGGCGCCCTGCGTAAGCTCGATACACGTGACTCTTGGGGGCTCATTCACCATCTCCTCTACGAGCTTCAGACCTGAAAGGCGTCCGATGTCCCACCTCGTCTGGCAAAAGTCGTCGTACAGCGACGCAGAAGGCGCCGATGCCTGCCTTGAACTTGCCCAGGGCGACGACGACCTCCGCCACCTCCGCGAATCCGACGACCCCGACATCATTGTCACCACCACCACCTCCAAACTCCGCGCCCTCATCCTCGGCGCCAAGGCCGGCGAGTTCGACCATCTCGTCCGAGCCTGAACTCCACGCACGCCCGGCGGTCAGCACACTCGGTGCTGACCGCCTCCGCACCGCCGCTTGAGGCCAGCCCGGTTCTCAGGCGCATGATGCAGTTCAGCAGGTCTTCCTGGAGTGGCCGACCGCGCAATTCGGCCAGTCTGGCGGCCGGGCAGCGCCCGGACGGAGGCTCTTCGACGCTTGATCCGACGCGCTCTTGCGCTGGTCGACTGTCGGGGTGATAGTCGTGCAACTGAGCGCAATCAGATCAACACAGGGAGAGGTCATGAGGTTGCGTTTCCTGGGAATCATTCCGAACACCCCCGTTGACGACTCGCCGACGATCTGGCTGGACGAGGACACTGGGGATCTACTGATCCAGTCCTACAGGGCCACGGAAGAAGAGGTGAAGGCATGCCGGCAGATCGGGTCAATTCCCGGTCACAGCTCGAATGTTCCGGACCATGAGACGATCATTCGGCTGCCGGCCGTGATGCTGGAGTACATCCCGCGACCGGAGGGCCGAAACGGTGAAGTACCCCGTACGTGAGGGCTTGGCCAGAGCGCAGCACTCCGCAGTGCACCTGGAGATGCGCGACGGCTACACCCCGGATGATCCGGAGTTTGCCCGCTGGCGCGCCGGCCATCGGTATGGCAATGACCCGGCCAAGCTTCCTGACTGGTGGGGAACTTGGGCCGATCTGGCAGCCGAGACAACCAGGCGCGGCGTGGTCATGCGGCGGGCCCGGATCGTCTCGGAGCCGGTGACGGACTACATCCGGTATGAGCATGACCTCACGTTCGCCAACGTCGCAGCAGGCGAACAGGTCCGCTGGCTTCCCCGCCGGAAGGCCAGCGACATCGCACTCCCGGGAACGGACCTGTGGATGTTCGACGGGTCGGCCGTGCTGTTCACGTACTTCTCCGGAGTCGGAGAGGTCGTCGACCGTGAATGGCGCACCGAGCCGGCGGTTGTGGATCTGGTCAGCTCTGCCTTTGAGGCTGTGTGGGAGCGGGCTACGCCGCACGAGGACTACAAGCCGGCCTGACCCATCATGTCCGCATCGGGATCGTCCCACGTCCAAGCTGCCCGGCAGATCCTTGCAGATCGCCTTCGGGAGATGTGCAAGGACTCCGGGCTGGACGGCAAGCAGCTTGCGGCACTGTGCGGCTGGCATCCGTCCAAGGTGTCCCGGATCTCCACCGCCAAGACGTCGCCGTCCGCTGACGACCTGCGCGCGTGGTGCCGCGCGTGCGGCAGGGATGACCAGACGGCGGACCTGATCGCCTCTCTGCGGGCCGTGGAAGGCCTGTGGGTGGAGTGGCGTCGCATGGAGCATGCGGGGCTGAGAAGGGCGCAGCAGGCCGTTCTGCCCCTGTTTGAACGAACGTACTGGTTCCGGGCGTACTCGTCGTGGCTTGTGCCAGGACTCCTCCAGACGCACGGCTACACCGAGGACGTGTTGCGCGCCGTCCAGCGGAGGCGGGTGCCGGTCGATGACGTGGCCGACGCTGTGGCCATCCGGATGGAACGGCAACGCGTGCTCCGCGAGGGGCAACGGCGCTTCGCGTTCCTGCTGGAGGAGCCCGTACTGAGCAACGGGCTCGGTGACGCCGATACTCAGGTCGAGCAGCTTGAGCGACTGATCGCCGTGAGCGCGCTGCCGAATGTCAGTGTTGGGATCGTGCCTACTCGACTGGGCCGCACTCGCATGCCGGTGGAGGGTTTCTGGATCTTCGACACGGCTCAGGTGAACGTGGAGCTGGTCTCGGGGCACCTCACCCTGACTCAGCCCAGCGAGGTGGCCATGTACGCCGACACCTTCGCCACGCTGGCTGACATCGCGGTCTACGGCCCGAAGGCCCGCAGGTTGATCACGGCCGCCATTGACGCGATCGGGTGATACCGCGCAATCCCGTAGAATTTCGTGGATCCCAACTCTCCTTCCTTCCTAGCGTGTTGCCATCGGTTCCAGCGACTCCGAGGGAGTGGCCGGCATGGCGGTCAGCACCAGCACGCGTCAGGTCTGGTCAGACGACAGCGCTCAGTGCCCCAGTTGCTTGTACTTCGACTGCGCTCAAGCGCAGTACCCGGCAAGCGAGTACCCCACCATCGCGCGTCACCTGGCGCGTAGACGGGAGCGGCACATCGCGGACGGCGACTGCCTGGTGGCGCCCGATGGCAAGTGACCCCCGGCCGGATCTCACCCCGAAGGAGCTCGGCGGGGTGCCGTTGACGGACGAGCAGCACAACCGGCGCGCCGACCTTCCGGCCCGGTTGCGTGAAGCGAACCGCCCGTGGCGCTGACGCGCCCCAACAGACCCCCGCACCGGCCGCCTGGGAAAGGGCGCGGCTGGGGCGGGTCAGCAAGGCGCACGACAGACCGAGGACAGCCTCGGTCTGACCGACAGAGAAGGGAAGCCCATGGGCAAGCGCGACGGCGGCTCCGGCGACGGCCAGGGCGGCAAGCAGCAGGACGACTCCAACAAGGGCGCCGGACACGGCGGCGGGGGGTCCGACGAAGGCGGCAACACCTCCGACGGCCAGAACCCGGCGGGCGGCAGCGGCAAGTGACCGGCGAAACGCACAAGGAGGCGGGCCCCCTGGGGCTCGCCTCCGCGCTGGTGGCCAGCGGCGCACTCTCCTCGGACTGGCTCCCCTCCTTCAACGCCGTACCCCGCGAACTGTTCGTCCCGGATCGCATCTGGCCGGGCATCGCGGATGGCACCCGGCAGAACCCCGTGGTGTACCGGTCACGGGACCCTGAGGCGTGGCGCAGGGCCGTCTACTCGGATATCCCGCTGACCACGCAGTGGGACGACGGAGACCACCAGGGCGACGGGCTCGGCACCACCCCGAGTTCCTCCAACTCCATGCCCACCATGGTGTTCTCGATGCTCCAGGACCTCGACGTCCGCCCGGGCCACAAGGTGTTGGAGGTCGGAGCCGGCACCGGCTGGAACGCCGGCCTCCTCACCCACCGCCTCGGCAGCCGCAACGTGGTGACCGTCGAGTACGACCCTCACGTCGCACGCGGCGCCCGCGAGAACCTGCACCGGGCCGGACTCGCACCGACCGTGATCGAGGGCGACGGACGCCACGGCTGGCCGGACGACACCCCCTACAGCCGGATCATCGCCACCTGCTCCCTGCTGGAGATCCCTCCAGCGTGGCTGGAGCAGACGGCCCCCGGTGGAATCATCGTCGCCCCGTTCGGCACCGAGTACGGCGGCGAGCAGATCGTCAGGCTGACCGTGAACGACGACGGGACCAGCGCGAGCGGCAAGTTCACCCGAGGCTCCGCGTTCATGCGACTCCGCCACCAGCGCACGGACCGGCCGTCGTTCGACGCCTACCTGCACGGGAAGGAGTGGCCAGCACACGGGGTGCGGAGCACCACCAGTCTGTCCCCTCGGGCCACGGGCGGGTGGTTCGAGCAGTTCGTCATCGGATCCGGCGTACCCGCCGCGTTCTGGCGGGCGGAGCGCTACGACAACGACGCCTACACGCTGTGGCTCTACAGCCGCGACACCCTCTCCTGGGCCTGCGCCGACTACGAGCGCGACCGCACGGAATACGAGGTACACCAGTCCGGCCCGCGCAGACTCTGGAACGAACTGGAAGCCGCCTACCAGTGGTGGGCCGACCAGGACCGCCCCGGCCACGACCGGTTCGGCCTGACGGTCACCCCCGAGGGCCAGCACGTCTGGCTGGACTCCCCGGACAACCCCGTCCCACAGCGCTGAACTCCCCCCCTCACGCCCGGCGGTCAGCACACGTGGTGCTGACCGCCTCCGCCCAGCTCCCTGTTCCGGGCCGCCCGCACTGGGTTAGCGTGGACCCATGTCGAGAGACCTGCCCGCGCTACGGGCATCCCATCAGGACCGGGACCGCATCGTAGAAACGCTGCAGGTCGCCGCCGCAGACGGCCGGCTCACCCCCGAGGAGCTCGAAGCCCGGCTGGAATCCGCGCTCTCGGCCCGGACGCTCGCCGAGCTGGCCGAGCTGACCACCGACCTGCCGAGCTTCGCGTCGGCCGTGCCCACGCCGAAGGACGTGCTGGTCATCGATCAGCGCGGCGGCAAGTACACCCGGGCCGGGCGCTGGGTGGTCCCCCGGCACATCGAGTTGCGGCCGAAACATTGCACGGTCGTCCTCGACTTCACCGAGGCGGTCATCACGGCCGACACCCTTCTGATCGACGCGGCCCTGCGGCACGGCAAGCTGCTCATCATCAGCCCGCCGGGCCTCGTCACCCTCGACACCGACGATCTCACCCTCGTCTTCTCCAAGGTCAAGCAGCGCTCCAACGGCGGCGGCGACGCCACCAGCCCCCGGCTCCGGATCGAGATCACCGGCACCCTCAAACACGCCTCGGTCGTCGCGCGCCCTCCCCGCCGCCGCCTCTTCGCCACCTGAGGCAGGCCCACTCCCCATCTGCACACCCTCGCCCGCTCGTCGATCTCGACGAGCGGGCGCTCTCGTTGCCCGGCCGGTCCGATGGGACCGCCGGCAACGGAAAACCCTCCGGGTGCCGGGCCGTGCAGTGGCAGAATCGGACCCATGACTTCCTCCTTGCCCGAGCCTGACCAGCAACTCTCCGATCCCAGCGAGCTGTTGCTGGACTATCTCGACTACTACCGGTCCGTGGTCGGCGCCAAGATCGAGGGCATGTCCGACGCAGAGCTGCGTGCCAGCCGGCTCCCTTCCGGGTGGACCCTGCTCGAACTCCTGAAGCACCTCGTCCACATGGAGCAGCGCTGGCTGCGCTGGGGCTTCCGGGCCGAGCAGGTCTCGGCGCCCTGGGGCGACCGCGGCCCAGCGGACCGCTGGTACGTCGGCCCGGAGGAGACGGCCGCCGACCTGCTCGCCGCGCTGCACGCGGGCGGCGAGTACACCCGAGCCGTCGTGTCGGGTACGCCGCTGACCACCGTCGCCGCGGCCGGCGGCCGTTTCCCGGACGACTGCACCACGCGGCCCACCCTGGGCTGGATCCTGTTCCATGTTCTGCAGGAGTACGCCCGCCACGCGGGCCACCTGGACATCGTTCGAGAGCTCACCGACGGCGTGACCGGCGAATAGCCACCGGCACTGCCAGGACAAGGCGACTCCGCCCCGCACAGCGCCGGTGTCGGCCCCGATGCGTTTGCCGAGCCACTGGTCCCGGATCCGGCGGTTCCACATGGCCGCCCGTGAGACCGACCTCTCTGGGGGACGGGACACCGTCGAGCGTCTGATCAACAAACGGAAAGCCAGGCGAGGTATCGGCCACGCGATACGACAAGACCCCAGCGAGCCACCTCGCCGGCCATCACCTTCCCGATCTACTGGCCCCGAGCGCGCTCTACGACGCGGACGCCCGGCGGCTGCTCACCTCGGCCGCTGAGAGCCGGATCTGACAGATCGCCGGACTTCCCGTCCGGGCATCTCCGCGAAGATCGGCGCCCTGAGGGTCGAGGCCGTGGTCGAATCTCCCAAGCGAACGATGCAGTTCTTCCCGGAGGTGAACGATGCCCGCAGATCCCCCACTTGAGGACCTGCTGCGATCCTGCGCCCGCTCCGCGCTTCACCTTGAGATGCGCGACGGCTACATGCGGGACGACCCGCTGTTCCTCCGCTGGCTCGACGGGCACCGGGATGACCCGGCCGACCGCTCGTCGTGGTGGAACCCGTGGTTGCAGCTGATCCACGAAACCACCGCCCGAGGCGTCGAGGTCCGGCGCGCCCGCGTGGTGTCGGAGCCGGTGAGCGAGTACATCCGGTTCGAACACGAGATCACGTTCCGGAACATCGCTTCCGGCGAGCAGGTCCGGTGGCTCCCCCGCCAGCAGACGACCGACCTTGCGCTCCCCGGCAATGACTTCTGGCTCATCGACGGGCGCTTGCTCGTCGTCCACCACTTCAGCGGCGACGGCGACTTCGTCGACGACGAGATCAGCACCGACCCGCAAACCGTGAAGCTCTGCCACTCCGCGTTCGAGGCTGTCTGGGAGCGATCGGTGCCGCACGAGGAGTACCGGCTTCACTGATCGACCATGACCGCCTCGCCCTCTTCAAGTGCCCAGCAGCCCCGTCAGGTTCTGGCGAATCGGCTTGCCGAACTGTGCCGGGATGCTGGGCTCACCGGGCTTGGCATCGCTCGCCTGTGCGGCTGGCATCCGTCGAAGTCGTCCCGGATCACGAACGCCCGGACACTGATCACCTCGGCGACCAACTCTCTCGGGTGAATCTGTGCCAGGTCATGCAGCGTCGTAGGGCCCAACCGGCCTATATTCCTGGCGTGTTGCCATCGGGTCCAGCAGCTCCGAGGGAGCGACCGACCCGACCGGCAGAGAGAGGAAGACCATGGGCAAGCGCGGTGGCGGCTCGGGCGACGGCAAGCGCGCCGGACACGGCAGCGGCAAGTGACCAGCGAAACGCACGAGGCGGCGGGCCCCCAGGGGCTCGCCTCCGCGCTGGTGGCCGGCGGCGCGCTCACCTCGGACTGGCTGCCCTCCTTCAACGCGGTGCCCCGCGAGCTGTTCGTCCCGGACCGCATCTGGCCGGGCATCGAGGACGGCTCCCGGCAGAACCCCGTCGTGTACCGGTCGCAGGAGCCCGAGGCATGGCGGGAGGCGGTCTACTCGGACATCCCGCTGACCACCCAGTGGGACGACGGAGACCACCGGGGCGACGGGCTCGGCACCACCCCGAGTTCGTCCAGCTCCATGCCGACCATGGTGTTCTCGATGCTCCAGGACCTCGACGTCCGCCCGGGAAACCGGGCCCTGGAGATCGGAGCCGGCACCGGCTGGAACGCGGGCCTCCTCGCCCACCGCCTGGGCGACGCGAACGTGGTGACCGTCGAGTACGACCCGGCCGTCGCCCGAGGCGCCCGCGCGAACCTGCACCGGGCCGGACTCACACCGACCGTGGTCGAGGGCGACGGACGCCACGGCTGGCCGGGCGGCGCCCCCTACAGCCGGGTCATCGCCACCTGCTCTCTGCTGGAGATCCCTCCCGCGTGGCTGGCGCAGACGGCCCCCGGCGGAATCATCGTGGCGCCCTTCGGCACCGAGTACGGCGGCGAGCAGATCGTCAGGCTGACCATGAGCGAGGACGGGAGCAGCGCGAGCGGGAGGTTCACCGGAGGCTCCGCGTTCATGCGGCTGCGCCAGCAGCGCACGGACCGGCCGCCCTTCGAGGACTACCTGCACGGCCAGGAGTGGCCGGCCGACGGGGTGCGGAGCACCACCGGCCTGTCCCCCCGGGCCACGGGCGGGTGGTTCGAGCAGTTCGTCATCGGGTCCGCCGTGCCCGGCGCCTTCTGGCGGACCGAGCGCTACGACAACGGCGCGTACACACTGTGGCTCTACAGCCGCGACACCCTCTCCTGGGCCTCCGCCGACTACGAGCGGGAGCGCACCGAGTACGAGGTCTACCAGTCCGGCCCGCGCAGACTCTGGGACGAGGTGGAGGCCGCCTACCGATGGTGGGCGGACCACGGCCGCCCCGGCCACGACCGCTTCGGCCTGACGGTCACGGCCGGCAGCCACACGGTGTGGCTGGACAGCCCGAGCAACCCGGTGCCGGTCCGAGGCTGACGACAGAAGAGCGAAATCCCCTGCCCTGCCCGCGCGTTGGGGACCGACCAGCGGGCGGGGCTGCCCTCGATGGGCAGGGTTGCTGCCCCCGCCGTCCCTATCGCTCCGGGTGCGGGCGGGGTATCCAGGACTCACCGGCCATCGACCCGAAGGGACGCCGATGAGGACCCGTGACAGTGACGACAAGGCGCACGCCCCCTCGACCGCCCGGACACCCGCGCACGCGCCCGCACCCACGCACGCGCCCGCACCAACACCCGCACCCGCACCCGCACTGCTCGGCCTCCAGGCCTCCGTCGGGAACGCCGCCGTCGTCCAACGACTCCAGCGGGCCGGCCAGGTGCAGCGCTCCGCCGCCGCCGTCCACGACGTGCTGCGCAGCGGCGGCCGCTCGCTCGACGGCGCCACCCGCGCCGACATGGAGGCCCGCCTGGGCGCCGACTTCTCGGACGTCCGGATCCACGACGACAGCGCCGCCCGGAGCTCCGCCGCCGAGATCGGCGCCCGCGCCTACACCTCCGGCAACCACGTCGTCATCGGCGACGGCGGCGGCGACCGGCACACCCTCGCCCACGAGTTGACCCACGTCCTCCAGCAGCGGCAGGGCCCCGTGGCGGGCTCCGACAACGGCTCCGGGCTGAGCGTCAGCGACCCGTCCGACCGCTTCGAGCGCGAGGCCGAGGCCAACGCCCGGCGGGTGATGTCCGGCCCGGCCTCGGACCGCCAAGCCGACCACGCCGCCACCCACGAGGACGAGGAGCACCAGGGCTGAGCCGTCTCGCCCCCGCCCGTCAACGGGATCGTTCATCGTTTGTCTACCGCCTTGCCCCATGGTCGGTCCCACGGGGCGCCCCGTACTTTCACGGGCGCGATATGGACGAAAGAGGTACCCGGGGATGAAGGCAGTGAAAGCAGTGCGACGCATGGCCGTCGGGGTGGCGGCGACGGCGCTGGCGCTGACGGGGACGATGCTGGGGGCCGGCACCGCGCAGGCGGCGTACGACCCGGTGACCCACACGCTCTGGAACGACGAACCGCTCTACCCGGGCTGGCACGTCGACTCCGAGAACTCCCGGCTGATCATGCAGCCCGACGGCAACCTGGTCGTCTACCGCGGGTACAACACCCCGAACCCGCTGGCCGTGTGGAACTCCGGCACCCACGTGAACCACTGCGGGTACAAGGCGGTCATGCAGTCCGACGGCAACCTGGTCGTCTACTCCGCCTCCGGGGGCGTCTGCTGGTCCTCCGGCACGAACGGGCACCCGGGCGCCCGGCTGGTGGTGAAGAGGCTCGGCGGCGTCGCCATCTACTGGGGTGACGGCGAGGTCCCCATCGTCACCACGCCCACCAGCGACATCCGCATGTGGGCGATGTCCTCGGACCTCTACTGACCACCACCCCGGCACCCTGCGCGTGACGCGGCCCCGACCGGCGGTCCCCCGTCGGCCGAGGCCGCACCGGGCCGGAGCGCCGCTCAGGCGCCCCGTTCGGCGAGCCAGCGGACCAGGTCGGCGACGGACCACTGCGGGCGGGCCGCGAGGCGGGCCGCCACCGACCGCAGGAGTACGGGCAGGTAGCCGCAGAGCTCGGCGACCTCGGCGGCCGGGCCCGGCTCCCGGCGGATCCGCTCGGCGCCGACGACCCGGGCCAGCAGCTCGTACGCGTCCTGCGGCTCCAGCGGGCCCACGGCCAGCCGGGCCGCGTCGGCGGGCAGGGCGCCCGGTTCGGCGCCGGCCACGACGGCCGCGCAGCCCGCCACCGCGGGCAGCAGCGGCGCCGGGTCGGTGACGCCGTCGAGCACGACCAGCACCCGCCGCCCGGCGAGCGCGGCCCGGTAGCGCGCGCCCAGTTCGCCTACACCGGCGTCCTCGACGGGCCGCTCCCCCAGGGCCCGCAGGAAGGCGGCCAGCACCGTGCCCGGCTCCGCCGTCTCACCGGCCGCGTACAGCTGCCCGTCCGGGAAGGCGTCCTGGACGGTGTGCGCCAGGTGCACCGCGAGCGCGGAGGTGCCGCTGCCGGCCGGCCCGGACAGGCCGAGCACCGGCGAGGCCCCGGCACCACCACCGTCGACCTCACCGCCACCGGCCGCCCGCAGGATCCGCTCGGCCTCCCGCACCTGGGCCGCCCGCCCGACCAGGTCGGGGATGTCCGGCGGCAGCTGGCAGGGCCGGGCGGGCCGGCGCGGCGGTGCCGGGGCGGACGGCGCCGCGAGCTCGGCGTCCCCTCCCCGGATGCGGGCGTGCAGGTCCGCGACCGCCGGTGCCGGTTCGAGCCCCAGCTCGCGGTCCAGCCGTTCGCGCAGCGCCTCGAAGGCGGCCAGTGCCTCGGCCGTCCGCCCGCAGCGGTGCAGGGCCAGCAGGTGGAGGCGCTGCACCTCCTCGTCGCGCGGGTTCGCGGCGGCGAGCGCGTCCAGCGCGGGCAGCGCCTCGGCGTGCCGGCCGAGCGCCAGGTCCAGGTCGTGCAGCACCTTGACGGCGGCGTGGTGCCCGGCGGCGAGCCGTTCGCGGGCGCGTTCGGCGAAACCGCCGGGCACGCCGTCCAGCGCGCGCCCCTCCCACAGCGCGAGCGCACCGGCGAGCAGCTCCCGGGCCCGCAGCGGGTCGTCGTAGCGCAGCGTGACGGCCTCGCCCACCCCGGCCTCGTAGCGGAACAGGTCGACGGCGGCCCGATCCACCTCCAGCCGGTAGCCACCGGCGGTGGCGACCAGCAGGCCGGGGGCCGCGAGGGCGCGCCGCAGCCGGTGCGCGTGGGTGCCGATCTGGCCGGCCGGAGCCTTGGGCCAGCGGGCGTCATCCTCGCCCCACAAGCCCTCGACCAGCCGTTCAGTGGGCACGAGCTGGCCCGGGGCAAGCAGCAGGGCGGCCAGCACGGCCCGCTGCTGCGGCCGGCCGAGGTCGATCTCGTGGCCGTCGCACCGGGCCCGCAGCGGCCCCAGCACACGGAATTCGAGCCCCATGCCCCCACCCCTCGAAGCCATGAGTTCAAGTACACAATCCGTGACAGAGCATAGGTGACCGGATCAGGGGGCGCCGCCGTCCGTACGGAAGTGGCGTGATCCGGGCACCGGACGACATTCGGGGACGGGACATGGTTGACATCGGGGCGTCCGGGCTGCGGTTCGGACTGCTGGGGCCGCTGCGCGCCTGGCACGGGGAGCGGGAGATCGAACTGGGCCGACCGCAGCAGCGGGCCGTCCTGGCGGTGCTGCTGGACGCCGCCGGACGGACGGTGGCGACGCCGGTCCTGGTGGAGGGGGTGTGGGGCGGCGCCGCACCGGCCGACCCCCGCAAGGCCGTCCAGCTGGCCGTCTCCCGGCTGCGGTCGGCCTTCAAGCCGTACACCGGGCCGGATCCGGAGCGGATGCCGCTGGTGCGGGTCGGCGACGGCTACGCGCTGCGGGTGCCCGACGCGGAGGTGGACGCGGCCCGCTGGGAGGAACTGCTGGCCACGGCCGGACGGCTGCGCGACGGGCACGCCCCGCCGCAGGAGGTCCGGGAGGTCCTGCTGACCGCGCAGCGGCTGTGGGTCGGCGAACCGCTGGCCGGGCTGCCCGGGCCGCACGCCGAGGCCGTCCGCTCCCGCCTCGCCGAACAGCGACTTCACGCCAAGGAGACGCGGCTGGAGCTGGACGCGGAGATCGGCGACCACACCGGCCTGACGGCCGAGGCCGCCGCCCTCGCCCTGGAGCACCCCGAACGGCCCCGGCTGACCGCCGTCCTGATGCGCGCCCTCTACCAGGCGGGCCGCAAGGCCGAGGCGCTCGCCGTGTACGAGGACGCCCGCCGCCGACTGCCGCCCGGCGGAGACGGGCCCGCCCGGCACGAGGACACCCGCCGGCCGCCGACGGCCGCCGCCACCGCCACCGCCGCCACCGCCGCCGCCGCCGCCGCCACTACGACGGCCGAGGACGGCCCCGCCGCACTGCACCTGCGGATCCTGCGCGAGGACCCGTCCCTGCTACCCGCCCCCGCTGCCTCCGCCCGCGCCGAACCCGCCACCGCCTGGCAGCCGCCCGACCAACTGCCCGACGGCCTGGCCGACTTCACCGGCCGCACGGACGAGGTCGAAACCCTGGTGGACCGCCTCGCCGGGGCCGGCGGGCGAGCCGTCGTGGTCTCCGCCCTGGACGGCATGGGCGGGGTCGGCAAGACCACGCTCGCCGTGCACGTCGCCCGACAGGCCCACGGGCGCTTCCCCGACGGGCGGCTCTTCGCCGACCTGCGCGGCGCCGACCGCGCCCCGCTGGACCCGGGCGCGGTGCTCGCCGGCTTCCTGCGCGCCCTCGGCGTGGCCGCCGCCGAGATCCCGCTCGACACCGGGGAGCGCTCCGCCCTCTACCGCTCGGCGCTGGCCGGGCGGCGGGTCCTCGTCGTCCTCGACAACGCCGCCACCCTCGGCCAGGTCGAACCGCTGCTGCCCGGCTCGTCCGGCTGCGCCGTCCTGGTCACCAGCCGCGTCCGGCTGGCCGGCCTCGCCGGGGCGCACCAGATGCGCCTGGACACCCTGCCGCCCGCCGAGGCACTGGAACTGCTCACCCGGATCATCGGCGCCGACCGCGTCGACGCCGAACCCGGGGCCGCCGAGGAGATCGTGCGGGCCTGCGGACTGCTGCCGCTCGCCGTGCGCATCGTCGCCTCCCGGCTCGCCGCCGACCCAGCGCTGACCCTGGCCGCGCTCGCCGACGGGCTGCGCCGGGAACACCGGCTGGCCGAACTCAGCGACGGCGAACGGACGGTGGAGGCCACCTTCGCCCTCTCCTACCACCGCCTCGCCGCCGAACTCGCCCGCGCCTTCCGCCTGCTGTCCCTGCCCGACGCCCCGGACGTCCCGCTGCCCTGCGCGGCCGCGCTGCTCGGCCGCACCGAAGCCGAGACCGACGAACTCCTCGAAGCGCTCGTCGACCTCAACCTGCTGCACTCCCCCCGCTTCGGCCGCTACGGCTTCCACGACCTGGTCCGCGACTACGCCCGCGGCCGGCTCGCCGCCGAGGAGCCCGCCGCCGAACGCACCGCCGCCGCCGACCGGCTGGTCGACTACTGCCTGGCCACCGCCCGCAACGCCGACCGCGCCGCCCGCAAGGCCGACCCGGTCGAACTCAGCCTGCTCGACGCACCCGTCCGCTCCCCCGGGAAGACGATCACGGACGGGCCCGCCGCCGTCCGCTGGATGCGCGAACAGGCCGGCGTGCACGCCGCCGCCATCGCCCTGAGCTGCGCCGACCCGGCGCTGCCGCTCGACCGGGCGGCCGAACTCGCCGACCGGATGGGCTCCGTACTCGCCGAACGCACCCAGACCCGAGACATCGCCGACCTCTCCGACCGCATCGCCCGCGAGGCCGCCGCCCGCGGCGACCACGGCCCGCTCGCCCTCGCCCGCTACGTGCGCGGCGGCATGCTCTGGCACATCAACCGCTACGCCGAGTCCGAACAGGACATCCGCCAGGCCGTCGCGCTCTGCCAGGACGACGACGGCGGCAACCGGGGCAGCGGCGACGGCCCGAAGGCCCGCGTCCTCGCCAAGGCCCTGCTCACCCTCGGCGGCAACGCCCGCGTCCACGGCCGCTACGCCGACGCCGCCCGACACGCCGGCCGCGCCGCCGACCTGTTCCGCCGCCTCGGCGCCGAACGCTCCGAGGGCAGCGCCCTCGGCGAGTTCGCGTTCAGCTGCGCCCAGACCGGCCGGCTGGCCGAGGCCCGGGACGCCGCCGAGCGCGGCGCCCGCCTGATGAGCGGCTCCGGCCCGGTGTCCGCCGCCACCGGCCGCTACTACCTGGCCCGGGTCCTGCGGCTGTGCGGCGACCCGGAGGCGGCGCTCGCCCACGCGGTCGGCGCCCGCGACGAGTTCGCCGCCCTCCGGGTGACGGTGTTCGCGGCGGCGGCGGGCGACCTCGCCGCCCGGATCCACGCCGAGGCCGAGCGCTGGCTGCTCGCCGCCGACGCCGCCGAGGCGGCGCTGCCGCTCGCCCGCCTCACCAGCGCCGCCCTGGAGGCCGCGCTGCTGCGCACCCTGGGCGCCGCGCTCACCGGCCTCGGCCGCCCCCGCCAGGCCCGCGCCTGCCTGGCGGACGCGCTGGAGGTGTACGAGCGGCTCGGGCTCGACAAGGACGCCGAGCAGACCAGGGCCCTGCTGGACGGCCTGCCGCAGCCCTAGGTTCTGTCCGGTTCGGTGCCGCGGGCACCCTCGCCGTCACCGCGCCACAGGCACCCGGTGGATCCGCAGGAAGGCGTCGACACCGAGCGCCGCGATCCGGGCGAGCTCCTCGTCCGCCACCGGCAGGGCGCCCCAGAACGAGCGCTCGGCGACGCCGTGGAAGGTCAGCAGCGTGAACTGCTCGGCGGTCCGCGAGGCGTCGTCGACGACCAGCAGGCCTCGGTCCGCGATCACCGCGAACCGCTGCGCGAGGTCACGCTGCGAGGCGATCGGGCCGGCCTCCAGCCACGCCTCCAGGACGTCGGCCGGGATGTTGGCGACCTCGGCGCGGATGGCCCGCCCGAGCGCGCCGCGGTCCCCGGCCGAGAGGACGGCCCGGGCCCGTTCGACCGCGAAGTCGGTGAGGCCCTGGCGCAGGTCCACCACCCGGTCGAGGTGCTTGTCCATCAACTCGCGTATGAGTTCGGCCAGTTCGGCCGAGTTCTGGAGCGCGACGGAGAGGAAGAGGGTCTCCTTGTCGGCGAAGTGGTTGTAGACCGTGCGCTTGGACACCCCGGCCTCCGCCGCGATCGCGTCCATGCTGGCCCGGACGTAGCCCTCGCGTCCGAACACCGCCGTCGCGGCCCGCGTGATCGCCTTGCGCTTCTCCGGCCGTCCCGCTCCGCCCGTCGCCGCCACGGCGTCACTCCTCATCTACCGGGGCTCCCGAAAACTGCCCGGTGTAGTGTCTCCCGAGCCCGCCTGAGCCGGGTTGCCATCGAACAAGGGTGCTCTATGCTGCCTACAACCTCTACACCCGTGTAGAGGGAATTCAACAGCACGCCTGCCCCCGACCGGAACACGGAAGCCGAGCGCGGGAACCGGCCGGCCGAACAGCAGCGTCCAGAAGTGGCAGCGCACAACGGCTCATCTCACGAGGACCGGGCGCAGGCGCCACAGGGGCGCAAAGCACGGGAACACCGGGGGTGAGTGCGTGGCGGGGCGGCGAGGACGGACGTCCAACCAGGAGGCGCGCGGGCGAACGCCCGGCCAGGAGACGCAGGCGCGGACGGCCGACCAACGGACGACCGACCAGCGGTCACCGGGGCGGACGGCCGACCGGCGAGCACCGGGGCGCGCCTCCGACCAGGGGGCCCGCCGGCGGGCGAACAAGGCCCCCGCCCGGCCCTTCCCCGGCGGAGCGGCCCTGCCCGTGGCCCTGGCCGTGGGCCTGCCGGCGGTGGGCGCCGGGATCGACGAGCTCTCCGGCCCCGGCATGGGGACGGCCTTCCTGGTGGGCGCCGTGCTCGGCACCGGCCTGGCGGCCGCACTCAGCAGCCGCAACGGCTGGTGGTGGGTCCTCGCCTCCACTCCGCTGCTGGTCCTGGGGGTGACGGCCGGCGCGGAACTGCTGGCCGACGGCGACGCCTACCAGGGCAAGAACCTGGCCACCGGCTCCGCGAAGTGGGTGGTCCACGGCTTTCCCGTGATGGCCGCGGCCGCCGCAGCGGCCGCCCTGGTGATCGTGGTCCGGCTGGTCCGGGACCGGAGGAGGGACCATGGCTGAGAACCCGCAGACCCGGGACGGCGGCCGCGCCGCCGCGCCCCCGACCCGCCGCACCTCCCCCCTGCTGATCGCGGGCCGGACGCTGGCCTGCTCGGTCGCCCTGGCGGTCTTCGCCGCCAGCGGGGTGGTCTGGTACGAGGTGACATCCCTCACCGACGGGATGACCACCTCCAACGCCATCGCCGAGACCAAGAAGAACGCGCCCAAGCACCTCGACAACTCGGTCAACATCCTGCTGATCGGCCTCGACAGCCGCAAGAACATGGACGGGACGGACCTGCCGCCGGAGTTCGTCCAGGACGAACTGCACGCCGGCCACAGCTCCGACATCGGCGGCTACAACACCAACTCCCTGATCCTGCTGCACATCCCGGCCGGCGGCGGCAAGGCGCAGGCCGTCTCCATCCCCCGTGACGACTACGTCATGACCTACACCGGGGACGGCAAGCAGGCCGGCATGCGCAAGATCAAGGAGGCCTACGGCGAGGCCAAGGAGAAGGCCACCCCGGCCCTCCAGGCGAAGGGGCTCAAGGGCGCGGACCTGGAGAAGGCCGGCCGCGACGCCGGCCGGGCGGCCACCATCCAGACCGTGCAGAAGTTCCTCGACCAGCCCGTCGACCACATAGCCGAAGTCAACCTGATGGGCTTCTACGACATCGCCAAGGCCGTCGAGCCGATCGAGGTCTGCCTCACCCACGACACCAAGGACCCGGCCATGGAGGGCCAGGGCTCCGGCGCCGACTTCCACAAGGGCATCAACAAGCTCAACGCCTCGCAGGCGCTCTCCTTCGTCCGCCAGCGCCACAACCTGGACGGCCCGGACGGCAACAGCGGCGACTTCGCCCGCACCCACCGCCAGCAGGCCTTCATCTCCTCCGTCGTGCACAAGCTCAAGCAGGACGGCATCATCAGCGACCTCGGCAAGCTGCAGCAGCTGTTCGGCGTGGTGCAGAAGGACCTGGTCATCGACAACGAGTGGAACGTCCTCGACTTCGCCCAGCAGGCCCCCAACCTCACCGGCGGCAACGTCGAGTTCAACACCCTGACCTTCGACGGCTTCGGCACCCGCAACGGCCAGGACGTCAACCTGGTCACCCCCGCGAAGCTCCAGAAGGTCGTCAAGCAGATCTTCGGCTACGCCGACTCCGCCCCGGCCGCCCCCGACGCGGCGGGCGACACGCCCGCCCCGGCGGCCTCCTCCGCGCCGGCCACGACCGCGCCGACCACCACCAAGGCCGCCACCCCCACCACCGTGGACGTCTTCAACGCCTCCACGGCCGCCGGGGTCTCCTCCACCGCCGAGTCCAAGGCCCTGGTCGCGATGGGCTTCAAGGCGGGCAAGACCGGCAGCGCCGCCGCGAAGCCCAAGACCACCACCGTGGCCTACGGCAAGGGCGCCAAGGAGGCGGCCGACCAGATCGCCGCCCGCTACGGCGTCACCGCCGTGGAGTCCGCGTCGGCCCCCGCCGACCGGGTGGTCGTCACCCTCGGCACCGGCTTCACCGGCGCGACCGACGACAAGACCGGCGCCGCGGCGCCGGGCGGCGGCGCGACCGGATCTCCGTCCGACCCGGCGGCCAACCTGCCCGTGCAGGGCCCGTCGGTCGACGCCCAGAGCGACGGCGGCATCCCCTGCGTCTACTGACACCCCGCACCTGACGCACCGCACCGAGCCGTGGGGAGGCTCCCACCCGGGAGCCTCCCCACGGCTTTTCCCGCGGCGCCCTCTCGGCCGATGGCCGAGAGGGCGCCGCAGTGACCGGACCGGTCAGTCCACCGTCCAGGTGTCGCCGCCCGCCAACAGCGCGGCCAGGTCGCCCGGCCCGCGATCGGCCTGCGCGGCGACCAGCTGGCCCGCCATCAGCTCGTCGTAGACGGGCCGCCGCACATCGCGCAGCACACCGATCGGGGTGTGGTGCAGGGTGTCGGCGTCGGCGATCCGGGACAGCGCGAAGGCCGCCGCCGGGTTGGCCGCGTGCGCGTCGTGGACCAGCACCCGCGCCTCGTTGTCCGCCGTCACCGGGGCGGTGAACAGCTCGCCGTCCGGACCGCGGAACACGCCGCCGGCCAGGTCCGCGCCGAAGCGGATCGGCTGCCCGTGCTCCAGCCGGATCAGCGCCTCGTCCCGGGTGCCGGGCTGCTTCAGGGCCTCGAACGCGCCGTCGTTGAAGATGTTGCAGTTCTGGTAGATCTCCACCAGCGCGGTGCCCTCGTGCGCGGCCGCCGCCCGCAGCACCGACTGCAGGTGCTGACGGTCCGAGTCGATCGTCCGGGCGACGAAGGTCGCCTCGGCGCCGATCGCCAGCGAGAGCGGGTTGAACGGCGCGTCCAGCGAGCCCATCGGCGTCGACTTGGTGATCTTGCCCAGCTCGCTGGTCGGCGAGTACTGGCCCTTGGTCAGGCCGTAGATCCGGTTGTTGAACAGCAGGATCTTCAGGTTGACGTTGCGCCGCAGCGCGTGGATCAGGTGGTTGCCGCCGATGGACAACGCGTCACCGTCACCGGTCACCACCCACACGCTCAGGTCCTGCCGCGAGGAGGCCAGCCCGGTCGCGATCGCCGGCGCGCGCCCGTGGATCGAGTGCACCCCGTAGGTGTTCATGTAGTACGGGAAGCGCGAGGAACAGCCGATCCCGGAGACGAACACGGTGTTCTCGCGCTTGATGCCGAGCTCCGGCATGAAGCCCTGCACCGCCGCCAGGACGGCGTAGTCCCCGCAGCCGGGGCACCAGCGCACCTCCTGGTCGGTCTTGAAGTCCCGGGCGCTCTGCGGCCCTTCGGCCTTGGGCACCAGGTTCAGGGAGGGGAAGCCGTTCTCGCTCATGCGCCCACCTCGCTACGCTCGGCAGGGGCATCCGCCCACGCGCGCCTCTCGATGACTCGCTCGCTCCGCGCGCTCATCGGTGGTCCTCCTCGTCCAGGGTGCCGATCGCCGCCGACAGCACGTCCGCCAACTGTGCCGCCTTGAACGGCAGTCCACGCACCTGGTTGTAGGACTCCGCGTCCACCAGGTACTTCGCCCGCAGCAGCAGCGCGAGCTGGCCGAGGTTCATCTCCGGCACGACGACCTTCTCGTAACTCCTGAGCACCGCCCCCAGGTTGGCCGGGAAGGGGTTCAGGTGGCGCAGGTGCGCCTGGGCGACCTCGCCGCCGTCCGCCCGCACCCGCCGCACGGCGGCGGTGATCGGCCCGTACGTCGAACCCCAGCCGAGCACCAGCACCCGCGCCTCGCCGCTCGGGTCGTCGACCTCCACGTCGGGGACGGCGATCCCGTCGATCTTCGCCTGCCGGGTGCGGACCATGAAGTCGTGGTTCGCCGGGTCGTAGGAGATGTTCCCCGTCCCGTCCTGCTTCTCGATCCCGCCGATCCGGTGCTCCAGCCCCGGCGTGCCGGGCAGCGCCCACGGCCTGGCCAGGGTCTTCGGATCCCGCAGGTAGGGCCAGAACGAGCCGTCCTCGCGGTTCGGCCCGGTCGCGAAGTCCGGGCTGATCGCCGGGAGTTCGTCCACCTCCGGGATCCGCCACGGCTCCGAGCCGTTCGCCAGGTAGCCGTCCGAGAGCAGGAACACCGGCGTCCGGTACGTCACCGCGATCCGCGCCGCCTCCAGCGCCGCGTCGAAGCACTCGGCCGGCGTCGCCGGGGCGACGATCGGCACCGGCGCCTCGCCGTTGCGCCCGAACATCGCCTGCAGCAGGTCCGCCTGCTCCGTCTTGGTCGGCAGGCCGGTGGAGGGGCCGCCGCGCTGGATGTCCACGACCAGCAGCGGCAGTTCCAGCGACACCGCCAGGCCGATCGTCTCGCTCTTCAGCGCCACCCCGGGGCCCGAGGTCGTCGTCACGCCGAGCGCGCCGCCGAAGGACGCGCCGAGCGCGGCGCCGATCCCGGCGATCTCGTCCTCGGCCTGGAAGGTGCGGACGCCGAAGTTCTTGTGCCGGCTCAGCTCGTGCAGGATGTCCGAGGCCGGCGTGATCGGGTACGAGCCCAGGTACAGCGGCAGCCCGGAGCGCTGCGCGGCGGCGATCAGGCCGTAGGAGAGCGCCAGGTTCCCCGAGATGTTGCGGTAGCGCCCGGCCGGGAGCCTGGCCGGCGGCACCTCGTAGGAGACCGCGAAGGACTCCGTGGTCTCGCCGAAGTTCCAACCCGCCTTGAACGCAGTGATGTTCGCCTCGGCGATCTGCGGCTTCTTCGCGAACTTGCCGCGCAGGAAGGTCTCCGTCCCGTGGGTGGGGCGGTGGTACATCCAGGACAGCAGCCCCAGCGCGAACATGTTCTTGGCCCGCTCGGCGTCCTTGCGTGCCAGGCCGCTGTCCTTCAACGCCTCCAGGGTCAGCGTCGTCAGCGGCACCTTGTGCAGGTGGAAGCCCTCCAGCGAGCCGTCGGCCAGCGGATCCGCCGCGTAACCGACCTTCGCCAGCGCGCGCTTGGTGAACTCGTCCGTGTTGACGATGATCTGCGCGCCGCGCGGCAGGTCCTCCAGGTTCGCCTTCAGCGCCGCCGGGTTCATCGCCACCAGCACGTTCGGCGCGTCCCCCGGGGTGAGGATGTCGTGGTCCGCGAAGTGCAGTTGGAAGCTCGACACGCCCGGCAGCGTCCCGGCGGGCGCCCGGATCTCGGCCGGGAAGTTCGGCAGCGTGGAGAGGTCGTTGCCGAACGACGCCGTCTCCGAGGTGAACCGGTCACCGGTGAGCTGCATGCCGTCACCCGAGTCACCGGCGAAACGGATGATCACCCGGTCGAGTCGGCGAATCGGCTTGCCGTGCCTGGGCGGCGAACCTCCCGGGGCCGTCGGATCGGCGGGCACGGCCGCACCGGGGCGTCCGTCACCGTTCCCGGAACGACCACCGTCGCCGTCCGAGCCGTCCACTGCCTCTGACTGATCGACCTGACTGGTCACTGCCGCGGACCTCCTCGAGGGCACACCACCGCGGGCGCGGCCCCGTGCCCCGTCCGCTTGGTGCACCTCCCGCATCCTATGCGCGGGCACTTGATCCCGGACGGAACTCCCACGTGCGGCGGGAAATCACAGGTCCGCGCCCGAACCGCACACGGGGTACAACGTCCGGCCGTCGGAGATCATTCCGCGTCCGGCGGCCGTTCCCCACGCCCCCGGCCCCCGAGCCGCCCGGCCGCCGGGACGGCTACGAGTTGAGGTAGGTGAGCACCGCCAGCACCCGGCGGTGGTCCTCCGGGCTCTGCGCCAGGCCCAGCTTCAGGAAGATGTTGCTGACGTGCTTCTCCACCGCGCCGTCCGAGACCACCAGCTGCTTGGCCACCGCACTGTTGGTGCGGCCCTCCGCCATCAGCCCGAGCACCTCCCGCTCGCGCGGGGTGAGGTTGGCCAGCACGTCGCCCTTGCGGCTGCGGCTGAGGAGTTGCTGCACCACCTCCGGGTCCAGCGCGGTGCCGCCCTCGGCGACCCGGACCACCGCGTCCGCGAACTCGCGTACCTCCGCGACCCGGTCCTTCAGCAGGTAGCCGACGCCCCGGGTCGAACCCGCCAGCAGCTCGGAGGCGTACCGCTCCTCCACGAACTGCGACAGCACCAGCACGTTCAGCTCCGGGTAGCGCCCGCGCAGCTCGACGCAGGCGCGCAGGCCCTCGTCGGTGTGGCTCGGCGGCATCCGCACGTCGGAGACCACGACGTCCGGCAGTTGCCCGACCGCGGCCAGGTCGTGGATGGTCTTCACCAGCGCGGCGCCGTCCCCGACGCCCGCGACGACCTCCAGGCCCCGGTCGGTGAGCAGCCGGGTCAGCCCCTCCCGCAGCAGTACGGAGTCCTCGGCTATGACGACGCGGCGCATGGTGACCTTCCCGGCAGGGCTGAGCTGACAGGGGCAAGTCTCCCCCATCCGGGTAAACACCCGCCCCGCTGTCCGCGGATCCGCCGGCCGGGGGCCGGCGCCCGCCGCGCTCCGGTCACATGGTCCGGATCGCCACCGCGTCGCAGAGACCTTCCAGGGCCGCCTTCGCCGCGCAGTCCGGCAGCGGGGCGAGCAGCGCCCGGGCGTCCTCGGCCTGGCGCAGCGTCTCCCGGCGGGCGCGCTCCAGCGCGGGGTGGCGGCGCAGCAGCCGCAGCGCCTCGGCGTGCAGGTCGTCGTCGGCGAGGTCCAGGGTGAGCAGTTCGCGCAGCCGGGTGTCGGCCGGGTCCGCGGGGTCGGCCGGCATCTGCTCCAGCAGCAGGGTCGGCAGGGTCGGCACGCCCTCGCGCAGGTCGGTGCCGGGGGTCTTGCCGGACTCCTGGCCGTCGCTGGCGATGTCCAGCACGTCGTCGGCCAGCTGGAAGGCGATGCCGATCCGCTCGCCGAACTCGCTGAGGGTGTCCACCATCCACGGCTCGGCGCCGGCCATCAGCGCTCCTATCCGGCAGGAGACCGCGATCAGCGAGCCGGTCTTGCCGGCCAGCACGTCGAGGTAGTGCAGCAGCGGGTCGCCGTCCGGGCCGGGGCCGCGGGTCTCCAGGATCTGGCCGGTGACCAGGCGCTCGAAGGCGTCGGCCTGCATCCGCACCGCCTCGGGGCCGAGGTCGGCGAGCACCTGGGAGGCGCGGGAGAACAGGAAGTCGCCGGTGAGGATGGCCACCGAGTTGTCCCAGCGGGAGTTGGCGCTGGGGGCGCCGCGGCGCACCGGGGCCTCGTCCATGACGTCGTCGTGGTACAGGGTCGCCAGGTGGGTGAGCTCGACGACGACGGCGGCCGGCACCACACCGGGTGCCCCCGGGTCGCCGAACTGCGCCGCCAGCAGCAGCAGCAGCGGACGGAAGCGCTTGCCGCCGGCCTCGATGAGGTGACTGGCGGTGATGGTGATGAACGGGACGTCGCTCTTGACGGCCTCGGCGAGAGCCGTCTCCACCGCGTCCAGTCCGGCCTGAACGTCCCGGGTCAGGTCGCGGTCCTGCACGCTGAGCCCGAAGGGTCCCACGACGGTCACGAAGACCACTCCTCTGTCCCTGGTCGATCTAGCGGCCTGGTCCCTGAGTGCCGCCGCTGGCCATACAGGCAGGGTATCCGGTCACGAGTGGATCACTGCACGGGCGTGCGGATCCTGTCATGATCGGGCCGGATGCCCTGGTCAGGGCGGCTGTGGGGGCAGTACTGCGGTGGGGGCGAATTCAGCTGGAAAACACGGGCCGGAACCCCTCCGCCGGCGGGCCGGCGGCAAACGCGCGTCCGGACCGCGCACCGAGGGCGCGGCCCGGACGGACCCGGGGCGGCGGCGCCGCCCCGGGGGCGGTCAGCGGACGAACAGCGCGGCCTTCGACGCCAGGTCCAGGAAGTACTGCGGCAGCAGGCCGAGACCCAGCGTGACCAGCACCCCCACCCCGATCGCGGTCGCCGTGAAGGCGCTCGGGATCGCCACCGTCGGGCCGCCCGGCTTCGGGTCGGAGAAGAACATCAGCACGATGACCCGGATGTAGAAGAACGCGGCCACCGCCGAACTCAGCACACCGACGATCACCAGCGGCGTCGCCCCGCCGGCCGCCGCCGCCTGGAACACCGCGAACTTCCCGGTGAACCCGGAGGTCAGCGGGATCCCGGCGAAGGCCAGCAGGAACAGCGCGAACACCGCCGCCACCAGCGGCGAGCGCCGGCCCAGCCCGGCCCAGCTGGACAGGTGGGTCGCCTCGCCCTTGGAGTCGCGCACCAGGGTGACCACGGCGAACGCGCCGAGCGTCACGAAGGAGTACGACAGCAGGTAGAACAGCACCGAGGACAGGCCCTGCTTGTTGGTGGCGATCACACCCGTGAGGATGAACCCGGCGTGCGCGATCGAGGAGTACGCCAGCAGCCGCTTGACGTCCTGCTGGGTGACCGCCAGCACCGCGCCCACCACCATGGTGAGGATCGCCACCCCCCACAGCACCGGCCGCCAGTCCAGCCGCAGGCCCGGGAAGGCCACGTAGAACAGCCGCAGGAACGCCCCGAAGGCCGCGACCTTCGTCGCCGCCGCCATGAAGCCGGTCACCGGGGTCGGCGCGCCCTGGTACACGTCCGGGGTCCAGGAGTGGAACGGCACCGCGCCGACCTTGAACAGCAGGCCGACCGCGAGCATCGCCAGGCCGATCAGCAGCAGCGCGTCACTCTGGGTGCTGCTCAGCTGCGCCGGGGTGGTCATCGCCTTGCCGGAGATCACGTCCGAGATGTCGCCGAGCTTCACGCTGCCCGCGTAGCCGTACAGCAGCGCGGTGCCGAACAGGAAGAACGCCGAGGCGAAGGCGCCCAGCAGGAAGTACTTGACGGCCGCCTCCTGGGAGAGCAGCCGGCGGCGCCGGGCCAGCGCGCAGAGCAGGTACAGCGGGAGGGAGAAGACCTCCAGCGCCACGAACATCGTCAGCAGGTCGTTGGCCGCGGGGAACAGCAGCATCCCGCCGACCGCGAACATGGTGAGCGGGAAGACCTCGCTGGTGGCGAAGCCGGCCCGGACCGCGGCCCGCTCCTGCTCGCCGCCGGGGGTGGCGGCGGCCTGGGCCGCGAAGGCGTCGGCGGGCAGGCCGCCCGCCTTGGGCTCCAGCTTCCGTTCGGCGTAGGTGAGCACCGCGACGACGGCGGCCAGCAGGATCACGCCTTGCAGGAACAGCGCCGGGCCGTCCAGCGCGACCGACTCCATGGCCAGCAGGTCGACCCGGGTGGAGCCGAAGCCCTGGGAGGCCAGCACCACCACGGCGACGAAGGAGCCGATCAGCCCGGCCAGGGCGAGCGACACCTGCGTCCAGTGCCGGTACCGGCGGGGCACGAAGGCCTCCACCAGGATGCCGGCCACGGCGGCGCCGAACACCACCAGCATCGGGGAGAGCTGGCCGTACTCCAGGTGCGGCGCCGGGATGCTGGCGGTGTTGCCGCCGGCGGCGGCGAGCATGCCGGTGGTGCTCACTTCTGCTCACCTCCTGAGGTGGCGGCGACCGGGTGGGCCGGCGCCGGGTCGGTCTCGTGGACCTGCGAGAGCGTCGCGTTCACCGAGGGGTTGACCAGGTCGGTGAGCGGCTTGGGGTAGACGCCGAGCAGGATGGTCAGCGCCACCAGCGGGGCGACCACGGCCAGTTCGCGGACCTTGAGGTCGGGCATCCCGCCGACGCCGGCCTTCACCGGGCCGGTCATGGTGCGCTGGTACAGCAGCAGGGCGTACAGCGCGGCCAGCACGATGCCGAAGGTCGCCACGATGCCGATCGCCGGGTAGCGGGTGAACGTGCCCACCAGCACCAGGAACTCACTGACGAACGGGGCGAGCCCGGGCAGCGACAGGGTGGCCAGACCGCCGATCAGGAACGTTCCGGCGAGCACCGGGGCGACCTTCTGCACCCCGCCGTAGTCGGCGATCAGCCGCGAGCCGCGGCGGGAGATCAGGAAGCCCGCCACCAGCATCCACGCGGCGGTGGAGATGCCGTGGTTGACCATGTAGAGGGTGGCGCCGCTCTGGCCCTGGCTGGTCAGCGCGAAGATGCCCATGATGATGAAGCCGAAGTGCGAGATCGACGCGTAGGCGACCAGCCGCTTGATGTCCTTCTGACCGACCGCCAGCAGCGCGCCGTAGATGATCCCGATCACCGACAGGACCAGGATCACCGGGGCGAAGGTCTTCGAGGCGTGCGGGAACAGCCCGAGGCAGAAGCGCAGCATCGCGAAGGTGCCGACCTTGTCCACCACGGCGGTGATCAGCACGGCGGTGCCGGCGGTGGCCTCGCCCATCGCGTTCGGCAGCCAGGTGTGCAGCGGCCACAGCGGGGCCTTCACCGCGAAGGCGAAGAAGAAGCCCAGGAACAGCGCCTTCTCGGCGGTGCCGGACAGTTGGAGCTTGCCGTCGGCGATCGCCGAGGTGAGGGTCTGGAGGTCGAAGGTGCCGAAGCCCTGGTCCTGCGCGATCACGTACAGGCCGATCACGGCGGCCAGCATCACCAGGCCGCCGAGCAGGTTGTAGAGCAGGAACTTCACGGCCGCGTACGAGCGCTGGCGCGCCGCGTCGGGGCCGCCGGCCCGGTCGCCGAAGCCGCCGATCAGGAAGTACATCGGGATCAGCATGGCTTCGAAGAACACGTAGAAGAGGAAGACGTCGGTGGCGTAGAAGGAGACGACCACCATCGCCTCCACCGCCAGGATCAGGGCGAAGAAGCCCTGGGTGCGGCGCCTGTTCTCGAAGGTGTCGGGGGCGACCGTGCCGTCGGGGGCGGCCGGCCCCGGGTCGGCGTCGTGCCAGGAGGCCAGCATCACCACCGGCACCAGGACGGCGGTGAGCAGGGCGAGGACGGCGCCGATGCCGTCCACGCCGAGCGAGAAGGTGATGCCGAAGGAGCGGATCCAGCTGTACGACTCGGTCAGCTGGTAGCGGTCGCCGTGCGGGTCGAAGCGGGTCGCCACCACGGCGGCCAGCACCAGGGTGACGACCGAGACGCCCAGGGCGACGGCCTTGGTGGTCGAGCGGCGGCGCTCGGTCGACCCGGCGGGCAGGGCGGCGGTCAGCACCGCGCCGGCCGCCGGGACGGCACAGGTGGCGGTCAGCAACGCGCTCATGGCCGCACCCCCCGCGTGGAATCTGCGCGAGTCATCAGACGGACCTCATCAGGAGAGTCGTGGCGACCAGCACCAGCGTGCCGCCGAACATGGAGAGCGCGTACGAGCGGACGAAGCCGTTCTGGACCCGCCGCAGCCGACTGGACACGCCTCCGATGGTGGCGGCCAGGCCGTTGACGAAGCCGTCCAGGCCGCGGCTGTCGAAGTAGACCAGCGTCGCGGTGAGCGCCGAGCCCGGGCGGACCAGGACGGCGTGGTTGAAGTCGTCCTGGAGCAGGTCGCGGCGGGCGGCCCGGGTGAGCGGGGAGCCGACCGGCGGCACCACGGGGACGGCGGAGCGCCCATACATCAGGTACGAGACGAGGACGCCGGCCAGCATGCAGGCCGTGGTGAGCACGGTGACCACCAGCGGGGCGAGCGGTGAGTCGCCCTCGGAGTGTCCGGTGACCGGCTCCAGCCAGGTCAGGAACGAGTCGTTGAAGGCGAACAGCCCGCCCGCGAAGACCGAGCCGAAGGCCAGCAGGACCATCGGGATGGTCATGGTCTTCGGGGATTCGTGCGGGTGCGGGGCGTTGCCCTCCGCGTCCGGCTGCCAGCGCTTCTCGCCGAAGAAGGTCAGCAGCATCACCCGGGTCATGTAGAACGCGGTGACGGCGGCGCCGGTCAGCGCGCACAGGCCGAGGATCCAGCCCTCGGTGCCGCCCTTGGCGAAGGCCGCCTCGATGATCTTGTCCTTGGAGAAGAAGCCGGACAGGCCGGGGAAGCCGATGATCGCCAGGTAGCCGAGGCCGAAGGTGACGAAGGTGACCGGCATGAACTTGCGCAGGCCGCCGTAGCGACGCATGTCCACCTCGTCGTTCATGCCGTGCATGACCGACCCGGCGCCGAGGAACAGCCCGGCCTTGAAGAAGCCGTGCGTCACCAGGTGCATGATCGCGAAGGCGTAGCCGATCGGGCCGAGCCCGGCCGCCAGCACCATGTAGCCGATCTGCGACATCGTCGACCCGGCCAGCGCCTTCTTGATGTCGTCCTTCGCGCAACCGACGATCGCACCGAACAGCAGGGTGACCGCGCCGACCACCACCACGGCGGTCTGCGCGTCCGGCGCCAGGTCGAAGATCGCCGACGAGCGGGTGATCAGGTAGACGCCGGCGGTCACCATGGTGGCCGCGTGGATCAGCGCCGACACCGGGGTCGGGCCCTCCATCGCGTCACCCAGCCAGGACTGCAGCGGCACCTGCGCCGACTTGCCGCAGGCCGCCAGCAGCAGCATCAGGCCGATCGCCGTCAGCTTGCCCTCGCTCGCCTGCGCCGCCCCGCCGAAGACCGGCTGGAAGGCGAAGGAGCCGAACTCGGTGAACATCAGCATGATCGCGATCGACAGGCCCAGGTCGCCGACCCGGTTGACGATGAACGCCTTCTTCGCCGCCGTCGCCGCGCTCGGCTTGTGCTGCCAGAAGCCGATCAGCAGGTACGAGGCGAGGCCCACGCCCTCCCAACCGAAGTACAGCAGAAGGTAGTTGTCGGCGACCACCAGCAGCAGCATGGCGGCCAGGAACAGGTTCAGGTACGCGAAGAAGCGGCGCCGGCGCTCGTCGTGCGCCATGTAGCCCACCGAGTACAGGTGGATCAGCGTGCCGACGCCGGTGATCAGCAGGACGAAGGTCATCGACAACTGGTCGAGCCGGAACGACATGTCGGCCTGGAACCCGTTCACCGGGATCCAGCTGAACAGGTGCTCGGTGACGGCCCGGTGCTCGGCCTCGCGGCCCAGCATGTCCCGGAACAGCGCCAGGCCGAAGCCGAACGAGAGCGCCGCGAGGGCGGTGGCCAGCCAGTGGCCGAAGCGGTCCAGCGCGCGGCCACCGAGCAGGAGCAGGGCGGCGCCGGCCAGCGGGGCCGCCACCAGCAGCGGAATGAGAGAGTTCACCGAGGCCCTCCGCCTACAGCTTCATCAGATTGCTGTCGTCGACCGAAGCGGAGTGCCTGGTCCGGAAGATGGAGACGATGATGGCGAGGCCGACCACGACCTCGGCCGCCGCGACCACCATCGTGAAGAACGCGATGATCTGGCCGTCCAGGGTGCCGTGCAGCCGGGAGAAGGTCACCAGGGCGAGGTTCGAGGCGTTCAGCATCAGCTCCACGCACATGAACAGCACGATCGCGTTGCGCCGGATCAGCACTCCGGCCGCGCCGATGGTGAACAACAGGGCCGCGAGGTACAGGTAGTTGACCGGGTTCACTCCGCTCCCTCCTCGTCGGCGCGGCCGTTCGGGCCGCCCTTGCCGTTCAGGCCGTCCCTGGCGTTCAGGCCGTCCTTGCCGTTCAGGCCGTTCGGACCGCCGTTGCCGTCCTTGCCGTTCACCGAAGCCGGCACCGAAGCCGGCACCGGCTCCAGCGACTTGCGCGGTCCGGAGACCGCCGGCCGCTCGGACGACGGCCGGCCCAGCCAGTCCGCCGTGGTGTTCTCCAGCTCGGCCATCCGCCGCAGCATCTCCTGGCTGACGTCCCGGACCTGGCCGCGCTCGCGCAGCGTCGCCATCACCGAGTCCTCGGCGATCGTGCCGTCCGGCAGCAGCGCCGGAACGTCCACCGCGTTGTGCCGCGCGTACACGCCCGGCGCCGGCAGCGGCGGCAGCTGGAGGTTGTCCACGACCCGCTGGGCGGCCAGCTCGCGCTGCGTCTTCGGCGCCTTCACGTGCTCGCGGTGGGTCAGCACCATCGCGCCGATCGCCGCGGTGATCAGCAGCGCGCCGGTGACCTCGAACGCCCACACGTACCGGGTGAAGATCAGCCGGGCCAGGCCCGGCACGTTGCCCTCGGCGTTCGCCTCGGACAGGCCGGTGAAGTGGTCCAGCCGCGCGTTGGCGATCCCGGCGATCAGCAGCACGCCGAAGCCCAGCCCGCACAGCACCGCGGCGAACCGCTGGCCCTTCAGCTGCTCCTTCAGGGAGTCCTCGCTGGTGACG
The DNA here is from genome assembly GCF_040304045.1 of Kitasatospora sp. NPDC094016. NCBI lineage: Bacteria > Bacillati > Actinomycetota > Actinomycetes > Kitasatosporales > Streptomycetaceae > Kitasatospora > Kitasatospora sp. NPDC094016. The sequence continues at coordinate 132,045 of NZ_JBEOUK010000005.1, read as the reverse complement.
CCGACCAGCATCACCACGAACAGGAACAGCATCATGATCGCGCCGGTGTAGACGACGATCTGCACCACGCCCAGGAACACCGCGCCCTGCGCCATGTAACAGACCGCCAGCGCCATCATCGTGGCCGCCAGGCACAGCGCGCTGTGCACGGCCTTGCGCATCAGCACCATGCCGAGCGCGCCGCCGACCGCGAGCACCGCGAGCACCCAGAACTGGACGGCCTCCCCGACGGAGGTCGTCCCGGTCGCGGCCAGGTTGAGGGAGGTCACTGCTGGACCTCCCGCTCCCGGTCGGTGCGCTCCTGCTGGACCGTCCCGGGCGCCGCCGCGGTGATCTCGCCCCGGTAGTACGCGCCCTCGTCGGCGCCCGGGAAGATCGAGTGCGGGGAGTCCACCATGCCCTCGGACAGGCCGACCAGCAGCTGGTCCTTGGTGAAGATCAGGTCCCGGCGCGAGGAGTCGGCCAGCTCGTACTCGTTGGTCATGGTGAGCGCGCGGGTCGGGCAGGCCTCGATGCACAGCCCGCACAGGATGCAGCGGGCGTAGTTGATCTGGTAGACCGCGCCGTAGCGCTCGCCCGGCGAGTAGCGCTCCTCCTCCCGGTTGTCCGCGCCCTCCACGTAGATGGCGTCGGCCGGACAGGCCCACGCGCACAGCTCGCAGCCGATGCACTTCTCCAGGCCGTCCGGGTGCCGGTTCAGCTGGTGGCGGCCGTGGAAGCGCGGAGCGGTGGGCTTCTTCTGCTCCGGGTACTGCTCGGTGAGCCGCTTCTTGAACATGGCCTTGAAGGTCACGCCGAAGCCGGCGGCCGGGCCGAGGATCGACGGCTTGTCGGGCCGCTCGGCCCGCTCCGTCTGGTCGGACGACATCTCGGTTCAGCTCCCTTCGGTATGGTCGGCCCCGTTGAGGGCGTCCTGGAGTTGCTTCGGGGCCCGGCTGCGCCGGCGCGGCACCGGCGGGAGCTCCTGTCCGGGCAGCGGGGGCACCGGGTAGCCGCCCGCCATCGGGTCGAACTCCCGTTTCGGCAGGGCGGGTTCGGGCTCGGGTTCCTTCTTCAGGAAGTCCCGCAGCAGGGCGAGCAGCAGGATCGCCCCGACCGGCGCGCCGACGTACAGCACCACCTCGCCGAAGCCGTAGCCCTCGTTGCGCAGCGCCCGCACGCTCGCGATCAGCACCAGCCACACCAGCGAGACCGGGATCAGCACCTTCCAGCCCAGCTTCATGAACTGGTCGTAGCGGAACCGGGGCAGCGTGCCGCGCAGCCAGATGAAGAAGAACAGCAGCAGCTGGATCTTCAGCGTGATCCACAGCATCGGCCACCAGCCGTGGTTGGCGCCCTCCCAGAAGGTCGACACCGGCCACGGGGCCCGCCAGCCGCCCAGGAACAGGGTGGAGGCGACCGCCGAGACGGTCACCATGTTGACGTACTCGGCCAGCATGAACATCGCGAACTTCAGCGAGGAGTACTCGGTGTTGAAGCCGCCGACCAGCTCGCCCTCGGCCTCCGGGAGGTCGAACGGCGCCCGGTTGGTCTCACCCACCATCGCGATGATGTACACGATGAACGACACCGGCAGCAGCGCCGCGAACCAGGTCGGCTGCTGGTGCGCCACGATCTCCGAGGTCGACATCGACCCCGAGTAGATGAACACCGCCGCGAAGGACAGGCCCATCGCGATCTCGTAGCTGACCATCTGCGCGGCCGAGCGCAGCCCGCCCAGCAGCGGGTACGTCGAACCGGACGACCAGCCGGCCAGCACGATGCCGTAGATGCCGATCGAGGCCGTCGCCAGGATGTACAGCAGCGCCACCGGGAAGTCGGTCAGCTGCATCGCCGTCCGGGTGCCGAAGATCGACACCTCGTTGCCGGCCGGCCCGAACGGGATCACCGCGAAGGCCATGAACGCCGGGACGGCGCAGACGATCGGGGCCAGGATGTAGACCACCTTGTCCGCGCCCTTGACCACCAGGTCTTCCTTGAGCGCCAGCTTCACGCCGTCCGCCAGGGACTGCAGCATCCCCCACGGTCCGTGCCGGTTCGGCCCGATGCGCAGCTGCATCCAGGCCACCACCTTGCGCTCCCAGACGATCGCGATCAGCACCGTCAGGACCAGGAAGCCGAAGCAGAACACCGCCTTCAGCAGCACCATCCACCACGGGTCCTGCCCGAAGAAGTGGAGCGTCTCGTACGGCTGCGGAGTCATCGCTCCTCCCCTTCACTGCCCGCGTCGCCCGCCGCGGCCTCGGCCCTCGCGGCCGGCTCGGGGGCGGCCACGGCGATCGTGACCAGATGGCCGACGGTGGTTCCGAGCGCGCGGTGGGCGCCGCCCGGCGTGGAGTTGAGCGGGATCCAGACCGTGCGGTCCGGGATCGAGTCGGTGACCTCCAGCGGCAGGGTCAGCGAGCCGGCCGGGCCGGTCAGCCGCAGCGCCCCGCCCTCCTCGGCGCCGATCTCCTTCGCGGTGGCCGGCGAGACCCGGGCCACCGCCCGGTGCCGGGTGCCCGCCAGGTGCGGATCGCCCTGCTGCAAGGTGCCGTTGTCCAGCAGCTGGCGCCAACCCGCCAGCACCGCCTGGCCGGTGGCCGGGCGGGGCAGCACGCCGGGGTGCGCGGCCGGGTCCGCGGACCGGTCACCCGCCCACGGGGTGAAGTGGTCCAGCTCCAGCCGGGCCGCCCGGACGTCCGGCAGACCCAGCCGGTGGCCCAGCGCCTCCGCCAGCATGGTCAGCACCCGCAGGTCCGGGTACAGATGGCGGCCCATCTGCTGGTCGGGCTTGAGCGCCGCCTCGAACATCCGCAGCCGGCCCTCCCAGTCCAGGAAGGCGCCGGCCTTCTCCGCCACCGCCGCCACCGGCAGCACCACGTCCGCGCGCGCCGTCACCGCGGAGGGCCGCAGCTCCAGCGACACCACGAAGGGCACCGCCGCCAGCGCCGCGTCGGCCAGCGCCGGATCCGGCAGGTCGTCCGGGTCGACGCCGCCGACCAGCAGCGCGTCCAGCTCGCCGTGCGCCGCGGCCGTCAGGATCTGCTCGGTGTCCCGGCCCGGCCGGGACGGCAGCTCCGCCACCCCCCACACCCCGGCGGCCTCCGCCCGGGCGGCCGGAGCCGCCACCGGACGGCCGCCGGGCAGCAGCCCCGGCAGCAGGCCCGCCTCGACCGCACCGCGCTCACCCGCCCGGCGCGGCACCCACGCCAGCCGGGCGCCGGTCGCGTGCGCCAGGCGCAGCACCGCCGTCAGCGCGCCCGGGGCGGCGGCCAGCCGCTCGCCCACCAGGATCACCGCGCCCGGGCCGCGCAGCAGCTCGGCGGCCCGCCCGGCCTCGTCGTTCAGCGGCTCGTCGGCGGCCAGCGCGGCGAACCACTCCGCCTCCGTGCCCGGGGCGGCCGGCAGCAGCGCGCCGCGCAGCTTGGCCAGGCCCCGGGAGGCGAACGCCGCCACCGAGTACACCTTCAGGCCCCGGTCGCGGTTCGCCTTGCGCAGCCGCAGGAAGACGATCGGCGACTCCTCCTCCGGCTCGAAGCCCGCCAGCAGCACCGCCGGCGCCTGCTCCAGCCGCTCGTAGGTCAGGCCCTCGCCGTCCACGTCCACCCCGCGCCCGGCGACGGCGGCGGCCAGGAAGTCCGCCTCCTCGCCGCTGTGCGGGCGGGCCCGGAAGTCCACGTCGTTGGTGCCGAGCACCACCCGCGCGAACTTCCCGTACGCGTAGGCGTCCTCGACGGTGACCCGGCCGCCGGTCAGCACCCCGGCGCGGGCTCCGCGCAGTCCCTCGGCGGCCCGAGCCAGCGCCTCCGGCCAGGAGGCGGGTACCAGCTCGCCGTCCACCCGCACCAGCGGGGTGGCGATCCGGTCCCGCTGCTGGGCGTAGCGGAACGCGAACCGACCCTTGTCGCAGTTCCACTCCTCGTTGACCGCCGGGTCCTCGCCCGCCAGCCGGCGCAGCACCTTGCCGCGCCGGTGGTCGGTGCGCTGGGCGCAGCCCGCGGAGCAGTGCTCGCACACGCTCGGCGAGGAGACCAGGTCGAACGGGCGCGAGCGGAAGCGGTAGGCCGCCGACGTCAGGGCGCCCACCGGGCAGATCTGGATGGTGTTCCCGGAGAAGTACGAGTCGAGCGGCTCGTCGTCCCCGGTGCCGACCTGCTGGAGCGCGCCGCGTTCCAGCAGGTCGATGAACGGGTCCCCGGCGATCTGCTGCGAGAAGCGGGTGCAGCGCGCGCACAGCACGCAGCGCTCCCGGTCCAGCAGCACCTGGGTGCTGAGCGGGATCGGCTTCTCGTAGGTGCGCTTCATCCCCTCGAAGCGGGTGTCGGCGTCACCGGTGGACATCGCCTGGTTCTGCAGCGGGCACTCGCCGCCCTTGTCGCAGACCGGGCAGTCCAGCGGGTGGTTGATCAGCAGCAGCTCCATCACGCCGCGCTGCGCCTTCTCGGCCACCGGTGAACTCACCTGGGTGCGCACCACCATGCCCTCGGCGACCGGGATGGTGCAGGAGGCGACGGGCTTGCGCTGGCCCTCGATCTCGACGATGCACTGCCGGCAGGCGCCGGCCGGGTCGAGCAGCGGGTGGTCGCAGAAGCGCGGGATCTGGGTGCCGATCCGTTCGGCGGCCCGGATCACCAACGTCCCCTTGGGGACCTGCACTTCGACGCCGTCGATGGTGAGCGTGACCAGCTCGACCGCGGCCTTGTCGCCCGTGGAGGTGGATGGCTCTGTGATCGTCACGCGTGCACCTCCCTTTCGGTGGCGGACTGGTGGCCGGGGCGGGGGCCGTCGGCCCAGACGGTGGAGGCGGCCGGGTCGAACGGGCAGCGGCGCTCGGCCAGGTGCTGCTCGTACTCGGCCCGGAAGTGCTGGAGGGAGGAGACGATCGGGCTCGCGGCGCCGTCGCCCAGTGCGCAGAAGGACTTGCCGTTGATGTTGTCGGCGATGTCGAGGAGCTTCTCCAGGTCCCCCTCGACGCCCGCGCCCGCCTCGATCCGCTTGAGCAGCTGGACCAGCCAGTAGGTGCCCTCACGGCAGGGGGTGCACTTGCCGCAGGACTCGTGGGCGTAGAACTCGGTCCAGCGGGTGACCGCCCGCACCACGCAGGTGGTCTCGTCGAAGACCTGCAGCGCCTTGGTGCCGAGCATCGAGCCGGCCGCGCCGACACCCTCGTAGTCCAGCGGGACGTCCAGGTGCTCGTCGGTGAACATCGGGGTGGACGAGCCGCCCGGGGTCCAGAACTTGAGCCGGTGCCCGGGGCGGACGCCGCCGCTCATGTCCAGCAGCTGGCGCAGCGTGATGCCCAGCGGTGCCTCGTACTGGCCGGGGTTGGTGACGTGGCCGGAGAGCGAGTACAGCGTGAAGCCGGGGGACTTCTCGGTGCCCAGGCCCTTGAACCACTCCTTGCCGCGGGCCAGGATCGGCGGCACCGAGGCGATCGACTCGACGTTGTTGACCACCGTCGGGCAGGCGTACAGGCCGGCGATCGCCGGGAACGGCGGACGCAGCCGGGGCTGGCCGCGGCGGCCCTCCAGCGAGTCCAGCAGCGCCGTCTCCTCGCCGCAGATGTAGGCGCCGGCGCCGGCGTGCACGGTGATGTCGAGGTCGACGCCCGAGCCGAGGATGTTCCGGCCGAGCAGCCCGGCCTGGTACGCCTCGGCGACGGCCGCGTGCAGGCGGCGCAGCACCGGGACGACCTCGCCGCGCAGGTAGATGAACGCGTGGTCGCAGCGGATCGCGTAGGAGGCGATGATCATGCCCTCGATCAGCGCGTGCGGGTTGGCGAACAGCAGCGGGATGTCCTTGCAGGTGCCCGGCTCGGACTCGTCCGCGTTGACCACCAGGTAGTGCGGCTTGCCGTCGTTCTGCGGGATGAACTGCCACTTCATCCCGGTGGGGAAGCCGGCGCCGCCGCGACCGCGCAGCCCGGCGTCCTTCACCAGGGCGATCACGTCGTCCGGCGGCATCGCGAGGGCCGCCTTGAGGCCGTCGTAGCCGTGGTGGCGGCGGTAGGTGGCCAGCGTCCAGGGCCGTTCGTCGTCCCAGGAGGCGGACAGGACGGGGGTGAGCAGCTTCTCGGCCGGCTCGGCGGCGGTCATCACGCTTCCGTCCCTTCGTGGCCGGTGCCCTCGTGACCGGTGCCCTCGTGGCGGGGCGCGACGACCTTGGTGCCGCCGGTTCCGGGCAGCGCCTCGCCCTTGGCCAGGCGCAGGCCGGCCAGCGAGGGCGCGCCGCCCGCGCCGGACTCGTCGTTGGCACCCGGGCGCTCGTCGGGGAAGCCCGCCAGGATCCGGGCGGACTCCTTGAAGGTGCACAGCCGGGCGCCGCGGGTCGGCCGGACCTCCCGGCCCGCGCGCAGGTCGTCGACCAGGCGCTTGGCGCTCTCCGGGGTCTGGTCGTCGAAGAACTCCCAGTTGACCATCACCACGGGGGCGTAGTCGCAGGCCGCGTTGCACTCGATGTGCTCGATCGAGATCTCGCCGTCCCCGGTGGTCTCGTTGTTGCGCACGCCGAGGTGCTGCTGGAGCTCGTCGAAGATCTGGTCGCCGCCGAGCACCGCGCACAGGGTGTTGGTGCAGACCCCGACGTGGTACTTCCCGGCCGGGCGCCGCCGGTACATGGTGTAGAAGGTGGCGACGGCGGTGACCTCGGCGGTGGTGAGGTCCAACTGCTCGGCGCAGAACCGGATGCCGGTCGGGCTGACGAAGCCCTCCTCGGCCTGCACCAGGTGCAGCAGCGGCAGCAGCGCCGACCGGGCCTGCGGGTAGCGGCCGATCAGCTCCGCGGCGTCGGCGGCCAGCCGGGCGTGCACCTCCTCGGGGTACGGTGTGGCCGGCAGCGCCGGCATCCCCAACTGGACGTCTGTCACCGGTCCACGCCTCCCATCACCGGGTCGATCCCGGCCACCGCGACGATCACGTCGGCGACCTGGCCGCCCTCGCACATCGCTGCCATCGTCTGCAGATTGGTGAACGACGGATCCCGGAAATGGACCCGGTACGGGCGCGTCCCGCCGTCGCTGACCACGTGCACGCCCAGCTCGCCCTTGGGCGACTCGACCGCCGCGTACGCCTGGCCGACCGGGACCCGGAAGCCCTCGGTGACCAGCTTGAAGTGGTGGATCAGGGCCTCCATCGAGGTGCCCATGATCTTGCGGATGTGGTCGAGCGAGTTGCCCATCCCGTCCGGCCCGACGGCGAGTTGGGCGGGCCAGGCGATCTTCTTGTCGGCCACCATCACCGGGCCCGGCCGCAGCCGGTCCAGGCACTGCTCGACGATCCCCAGCGACTGCCGCATCTCCTCCAGACGGATCAGGAAGCGGCCGTAGGAGTCGGCGCTGTCCGCGGTCGCGACCTCGAAGTCGTAGTCCTGGTAGCCGCAGTACGGGTCGGTCCTGCGCAGGTCGTGCGGCAGGCCGGTGGCGCGCAGGATCGGGCCGGTGGCGCCGAGGGCCAGGCAGCCGGGCAGGTCGAGGAAGCCGACATCGACCAGGCGGGCCTTGAACACCGGGTTCCCGGTGGCGAGTTTGTCGTACTCGTGCATCCGGGAGCGCAGGGTCTTCACGCACTCGCGGATCTGGTCGACGGCGCCGGGCGGGAGGTCCTGGGCGAGGCCGCCGGGGCGCACGTACGCGTGGTTCATGCGCAGGCCGGTGACCAGCTCGAAGACGTCCAGGATCAGCTCGCGGTCGCGGAAGCCGTAGATCATCAGGGTGGTGGAGCCGATCTCCATGCCACCGGTGGCCAGGCAGACCAGGTGCGAGGCGATCCGGTTGAGCTCCATCATCAGCACCCGGATCACGCTGGCCCGGTCCGGGACGTCGTCGGTGATGCCGAGCAGCTTCTCGACGGCCAGGCAGTACGCGGTCTCGTTGAACAGCGGGGTCAGGTAGTCCATCCGGGTCACGAAGGTGGTGCCCTGGACCCAGTTGCGGAACTCCATGTTCTTCTCGATGCCGGTGTGGAGGTAGCCGATGCCGCAGCGGGCCTCCTTCACCGTCTCGCCGTCGATCTCCAGGATCAGCCGCAGCACGCCGTGGGTGGACGGGTGCTGGGGGCCCATGTTGACGATGATGCGCTCGTCGTCGGCCCGGCCGACCGCCTCGACCACCTCGCCCCAGTCGCCGCCGGTGACCGTGAAGACCCGGCCCTCGGTGGTCTCCCGGGCCGCTGCCTGCTCGGTCTCCTCGTGGGGTCGGGTCTCTTCGTCGTGCCGAGCATCTTCGTGGTGCCGAGTACTCATCAGCTGTACGACCTCCGCTGGTCGGGAGCCGGGATCTGGGCGCCCTTGTACTCGACGGGGATGCCGCCGAGCGGGTAGTCCTTGCGCTGCGGGTGGCCCAGCCAGTCGTCCGGCATCATGATCCGGGTGAGCGCCGGGTGGCCGTCGAAGACCAGGCCGAAGAAGTCGTAGGCCTCGCGCTCGTGCCAGTCGTTGGTCGGGTAGACGCTCACCACGGAGGGGATGCGCGGGTCGGCGTCCGGCGCGGTGACCTCCACCCGGATCAGCCGTCCGTGGGTGATCGACCGCAGGTGGTAGACCGCGTGCAGCTCGCGGCCCTTGTCGTCGGGGTAGTGCACGCCGCTCACGCCCAGGCACAGTTCGAAGCGCAGCGCCGGGTCGTCGCGCAGGGTGCGGGCGGTCCGGAGCAGGTGGTCGCGGTCGATGTGGAAGGTGAGCTCGCCGCGGTCGACGACGGTCTTCTCGATCACCTCGACCGGGTCCAGGCCCTGCTCCTCCAGGGCGCCCTCCAGCTCGTCGGCGACCTCGTCGAACCAGCCGCCGTACGGCCGTTCGCTCGGACCGGGCAGCACGATCGGCGCGGCCAGGCCGCCGAAGCCGGAGGTGTCACCGCTGCCCTGGGCGCCGAACATGCCCTGCCGGCGGCCGACCACCTCGACCGGGATCTCGCGGACGGGGTGCTCGCGACGGGTCTCGGGTACCTGCTCGTTCATCGCAGCAGCCCCCGCATCTCGCTGACCGGGGTGGCCTTGAGGGCGAGCGCCTCGCCCAGTTCCTCGGCCCGGATCCGGTTCGCGCCCAGCGGCTCGTGCTGGATCTTGTCGTGCAGCTTCAGGATGGCGTCCATCAGCATCTCCGGGCGGGGCGGGCAACCGGGCAGGTAGATGTCCACCGGGACGATGTGGTCGACGCCCTGCACGATCGCGTAGTTGTTGAACATCCCGCCCGAGGAGGCGCAGACGCCCATCGAGATGACCCACTTCGGGTTGGCCATCTGGTCGTACACCTGGCGCAGCACCGGGGCCATCTTCTGGCTCACCCGACCCGCCACGATCATCAGATCGGCCTGCCGGGGGGAGCCCCGGAACACCTCCATGCCGAACCGGGCCAGGTCGTAGCGTCCGGCGCCGGTGGTCATCATCTCGATCGCGCAGCAGGCCAGACCGAAGGTGGCCGGGAAGAGTGACGCCTTGCGCACCCAACCGGCGGCCGTCTCCACGGTCGTGAGCAGAAAGCCGCTCGGCAGCTTCTCCTCGATTCCCATCAGATCCCTCTCAATGCCCTCAAGAAGCCCTCAAGTCCTGTGGTACCTCGGCCCGTTCGGGCTTGTCCGCTCGTTCACAAAGGCGGCGGCCACCCCGCGCTCAGTCCCACTCCAGGCCGCCGCGGCGCCACACGTAGGCGTAGGCGACGAAGACCGTGGCGATGAACAGGAGCATCTCGACCAACCCGAAGATCCCCAGGGCGTCGAAGGTCACCGCCCAGGGATAGAGAAAGACGATCTCGATGTCGAAGACGATGAAGAGCATCGCCGTCAGGTAGTACTTGATCGGGAACCGACCGCCGCCCACGGGCTGCGGGGTCGGCTCGATGCCGCACTCGTACGCCTCCAACTTGGCCCGGTTGTACCGCTTGGGGCCGGTGAGTGAGGCCATCACGACGGAGCCGACCGCGAACGCCGCCGCGATGGCACCGAGTACGAGGATCGGCGCGTAGGCATTCATAGCCCCCGCTCCCTCCGTCCAGTCGTCCTTGACTGCAGATCGGAACCGGCAGGTCACGCTGAGGTGAACCCGCGTTCCGGTTCCCGGAATCCGCCCCATGTGAGGCAGTTCACAAAGCCTGGAACGAGCGCATCCTATGCCCGTCGGCTTGTGATCTGCGACACGCAGTTCAACGTCATCTTTGTGATCTACGCCACGATGGGAATCGTGCCGAACGTGAACACGCCCGGAGTTGTCGACGCAAAGAAGTCAAATGGTCACAACCGGTCGCATTTACTTGTGAAGCGGCTGGTCAGAGCCGCGCTCCTATATCAACTATGCGTCGACCGGAGCAAATTTCGAGGCGTCGTGTTGACGTGTTATAGCGGCTCACCCTGAGGGGTGGCGGGGGTCCGAACGCTCGCTTGACCCTTCGTTCACAAGCGTGCGAAACGGCCCCCGGAGCCGGCGGCCCCGGGCTCGACGGTCGGCGGGACTCCACCCGTAACGCGACAGGAGTCGCCTTACGATGAGCGCGGCGAGACCGCCACGCCACGGCAAGCCCTGACGCGACTGGAGTCGACCGTGAACGAGAGCACCCCCGGGACGGACCACCGCGAGCCCCGCACCCCGACCCCGCGCCCTGGCGGCCGCAGCACCCGGGTCCGGGAGGAGGTGGTCGCCGCCACGCTCGCCGAGGTCACCGAGAAGGGGTACGACGGCCTCACCGTCGAGGCCGTCGCGAGCCGCTCCGGCGTCCACAAGGCGACGCTCTACCGGCGGTGGGGCGGAGTGGACGGCCTGGTCGCGGACGCCCTGACCGCCTCGGCCGACCAGCCCTGGCCGCTGCCCGACACCGGCGACCTCCGCGCGGACCTGCGGCTGATCACCCGGGAGGTGTTCACCGTCTTCACCGATCCCGGCCTGGGGGCCACCCCCACCGCGCTGATCTCCGCCGCCCAGCGCTCCGACACCGGCGCGACCGCCCTGCGCACCTTCTTCGCCTCCCGCCACCGCCAGGCCGCCGAGGTCGCCGAACGAGCCGTCGCCCGGGGCGAGTTGCCCACCGGAACGGACGGCGCCGAGGTGGTCCGGGCCGCCACCGCCCCGCTCTACTACCGGCTGTTCGTCACCGGCGAGCCGCTGGACGCCCACACCGCCGAGCGGGCCGCCGACGCCGCCGCGCTGGCCGCCCGCGCCGGGCTGTTCGCCTCCGCCCCCGAGGCCGACCCCCGCCCCTCGGAGGACTCCTGACCCTCCGTCCGCCCGGCGGGCCCCGAACCCCACCGATCCCTACCGACCCCTACCGGATCCCCGCCCCGGCGTGGATGATGTCGCCATGCCAACCCCGCCGTCCACCACCCTCCGGAAGGCCCGTCCCGTGAAGCGCGCACCCTGGGCCCTGCTCGCCGTCGCCACCGTCCTCCCGCTCACGGCGAGCACCGGCACCGCCGTCGCGGACACCCCGCCGCCCGCGCCCGCCTGCGCCTACACGCCCGCGGTGCCGGCCGACAACTTCAAGGGCATCCCGGTCTTCGACGCCAAGAAGGCCGCTCAGCCCTACCGCGCCACCCTGCGCACCAGCCAGGGCGCGATCACCTTCCAGGCGCTGACCGACAAGGCGCCCTGCACCACCTTCTCGTTCCGCTTCCTCGCCGAGCACGACTACTTCGACCGCAGCCACTGCCACCGCCTCACCACCCAGCGGCTCTACGTCCTGCAGTGCGGCGACCCGACCGGAACGGGCAGCGGCGGGCCCGGCTACTCCTTCCCGGACGAGAACCTGACCGGCGCCACCTACCCGGCCGGCACCGTGGCGATGGCCAACGCCGGTCCGAACACCAACGGCAGCCAGTTCTTCTTCGTCTGGAAGGACACCAAGCTCTCCCCCGCCTACACCCCGTTCGGCCGGATCACGACGGGCCTGGACGTCCTGCAGAAGATCGCCGCGGGCGGCGAGGACGACCAGAACAACCCCGGCGACGGCTTCCCCACCCTCCCCGTGAACATCCGCCACGTGAAGATCAGCACCCGCTGACCGGGAGCCCGCCCCTCACCCCCCGGGCCCGCTACGCGTTGGGCGCGACCTTCGCGAGGCCGTTGATGATGCGGTCCATCGCGTCGCCGCCCTGCGGGTCGGTGAGGTTGGCGAGCATCTTGAGGGTGAAGCGCATCAGCATCGGGTGGGTGAGGCCGCGCTGGGTGGCGAGCTGCATCACCTTGGGGTTGCCGATGAGCTTCACGAAGGCGCGGCCCATCGTGTAGTAGCCGCCGTAGACGTCCTTGAGGACGCGCGGGTAGCCCTGCAGAGCGCGCTCGCGCCCGGTCTCGGTGACCCGGGCGTGGGCCTGGACGATGACGCCGGCGGCGATCTGGCCGGATTCCATCGCGTAGGCGATGCCCTCGCCGTTGAACGGGTTGACCATGCCGCCCGCGTCGCCGACGAGCAGCAGGCCGCGGGTGTAGTGCGGCTGCCGGTTGAAGGCCATCGGCAGCGCGGCGCCGCGGATCGGGTCGGTCATGTTCTCGGGGGTGTAGCCCCACTCCTCCGGCATGCCGGCGCACCAGGCCTTGAGCACCTCGCGCCAGTCGAGTTCGCCGAACGCGGGCGAGGAGTTGAGGATGCCGAGGCCGACGTTGGAGGTGCCGTCGCCCATGCCGAAGACCCAGCCGTACCCGGGCAGCTGCTTGCGCTGGCCGCCACGGGTGTCCCACAGCTCCAGCCAGGACTCCAGGTAGTCGTCGTCGTGGCGCGGCGAGGTGAAGTACGTCCGGTAGGCGACGCCCATCGGGCGGTCCTCGCGGCGGTGCAGGCCCATGGCGAGCGAGAGCCGGGTGGAGTTGCCGTCGGCGGCGACCACCAGCGGGGCGCGGAAGGTGACCGGCCGCTTCTCGTCGCCGAGCTTGGCGGTGACGCCGACGATCCGGCCGGTGCGCTCGTCCAGGACGGGCCCGCTGACGTTGCAGCGCTCGTAGAGCCGGGCGCCGGCCTTCTCGGCCTGACGGACCAGCAGCTCGTCGAAGTCGGCGCGCTTGCGGACCAGGCCGTAGTCGGGGAAGGCGGACAGCTCGGGCCAGTCCAGCTCCAGCCGGACGCCGCCGCCGATGATGCGCAGGCCCTTGTTGTGCAGCCAGCCGTTCTCGGTGGAGACGTCGATGCCCATGTCCACCAGCTGCTTGGTGGCGCGGGGGGTGAGGCCGTCGCCGCAGACCTTCTCGCGCGGGAACGCGGTCTTCTCCAGCAGCAGCACGTCCAGCCCGGCCTGGGCGAGGTAGTACGCGGTGGTGGACCCGGCCGGGCCCGCGCCGACCACGATGACGTCGGCCGTGCTCTCGACCGGGCTGTCCGGCTTCGTCAGGTCGGCTGCGGTCTCGGACACGGTGGACACTCTCCTGGAGCTGCGGCTGTGGGGACGGCGGCTTCTGTCTCCGGCAGTCTAGTTCCGTCCCCGCCGCCGGAAACGACCACGCCCCCACCTCGCCGGTGCGACGGCTACCCGAGCTTGTACGCCCGGTGCAGGGCGACGATGCCGCCGGTGAGGTTGCGCCAGGCGACCTTGGACCAGCCGCTCTCCTGCAGCCGGGCCGCCAGCTCGGGCTGGTCGGGCCAGGAGCGGATGGACTCGGCGAGGTACACGTACGCGTCCGGGTTGCTGCTGACCGCGGTGGCGACCGGCGGCAGGGCGCGCATCAGGTACTCGGTGTAGACCGTCCGGAACGGCGTCCAGGTCGGGGTGGAGAACTCGCAGATCACCAGCTTGCCGCCGGGCTTGGTGACGCGCTGCATCTCGCGCAGCGCCGCGTCGGTGTCCTGGACGTTGCGCAGCGCGAAGGAGATCGTCACCGAGTCGAAGGTGCCGTCCGCGAACGGCAGCCGGGTGGCGTCGCCGGCGGTGAGCGGCAGCTCGGGGTGGCGGCGCTTGCCCTCGACGAGCATGCCGACGGAGAAGTCGCACGGGACGACCTGCGCGCCGGCCTCGGCGAAGGGCAGCGAGGAGGTGCCGGTGCCGGCTCCGAGGTCGAGCACGAGGTCCCCCGGTCCGGCGGCCACCGCCTCGGCCACCGCCCGGCGCCAGGCGCGGGCCTGGCCGAGGGACAGCACGTCGTTGGTGCGGTCGTACTTGGCCGCGACGTCGTCGAACATGGCGGCGACTTCGTGCGGCTGCTTGTCCAGAGAGGCTCGGGTCACGCCCCCATTGTTCACCCTGGCGCCGACACCCCGACCAACGGGGCACGCCGCGGGGCGTCCGCACCCGCCGCACGGGCCCCGTCAGTGCTGCGCGCGCCGCCCGCCCGCGCGCCGCCGGCGCCGGGAGCGCTTGCCGTGGGTTATCGCGGGCATCCCGTCGGCCAGCGCCCCGGCCGCCAGTGCGACGGTGGTGGCCAGCCGGCCCTGCCCGGCGCGGACCGCGAGCGCCCGCCGGTGCCGCCGGATGCGCAGCACGCAGATCACGAACATCCCGACCGCGACCGGCACGCTGAACCGGGCCAGGCCGACGCCGACCGGCTGCGGGTAGGTGTCGCCGCAGATCCGCACCGCGCCCGGGTCGTCGGCGGCGTGCTCCAGGCAGATCGGGTCGCCGACCTTGGCGCCGTCGGCGAGCGGCAGCGCGGCCGCGGTGTGCGACTGGCCGGACGCCCGGTAGCTGACGGCGCTGTAGGAGCCGCCGCCGGTGGGGAGCTGGGTGACGACGCCTTCGACTCTCACGGGGTGGGCGCCGATCCGGTCGGCCTGGTCGGCCTGGCGCCAGCCGAGCAGGCACATGCCGACGGCCAGCACGGCGCTGAGCACGGCGGCGAGGTACCAACCACGGCCCAACCGCGGGGATCGCGGCGGGGGGACGGTCGCGGATCGCATGGTTCCTGTCCTGGCTTGCCTTCGGGGCCTGGGACACGGCCCCGCCACCCGCGGGCACGGGCGGTAGGTGGTGAGGGTACGGAGTGAGCTGTCCGGGATCGTATCCGCTGGCGGGCCCTCAGGTCACGGCGAAGGGGGAATCACCCCGCAGGGTGGACAATGGAGTTCGGCGGCACACGAAGGAAGTGCCGTGCGCCGCAAGGAAGTCCGACTACCGGCGAGTACGTCGCCCGGTTCCCGGCCCCGTTCAGCGCCGCCGGTACACCAACCGCCCGCCCAGCACGGCGGCCAGGCAACCGCCCGGCGATGGCTGGGCGAAGCCCTCCCCAACGGCCGGGAACACCGCGAAGTCGGCCCGGCCGCCCGCCGCCACCCGGCCGTGCACGGCCGCCGCGAGCGGCAGCACCGCCAGCGGGTCCAGCGGGCCGTCCCCCGGGTCCGTCGCGCCCGGCAGCGCGACCAGCCCGGAGCGCGCCACGGCCGTGCGCACCGCGGCCCGCTCGAACGGCCCGGCCACCGCCGTCACGCCGAACCCGAGCATCCGCTGCAGCCCGCGCCGGGCGCTCGCGCCGCAGCGCCCCTCGTCGGCGGAGCCCGTCAGCCCGTCCGCGACCGGCTCGACGCCGATCTCCTCGCGCGGGTCCGGGTGGTAGGCGTGTTCCAGCAGCCGGTGCCCGTACGGGTTGCGCAGCCCCGGCGTGAGCACCGCGGCGCCCCAGTCCCGCAGTCGCGCCCCCGGGTGCGCGGCGGCCAGTTCCCGGTACGGTCCGACGGCCTCGACGCGGTCGCCGCGCACCAGCACCGCCCCGTCCGGGAGGGACGGGGCGGTGGGGTCGGCCGGGTCGGGCAGCACCAGGGCCGCCCGGTGCAGGGTCAGCACGGCGGTGCCCCGGGCCTCAGTTGTCCAGGATCTTCAGCTCGGGGTGCGCGGTGCCGCCCTCGATCGCCGTGGAGGCGATGTGCGAGGCGACCCGCGGGTCCACCGGGTCGTTGGCCGGGTCGTCCAGCACCCGCAGGTGCTCGTACGTGGTCGCGCGCTGCGCCGGGACGCGGTCGGCGGCCCGGATGAGGTGGATCAGCTCGGTGAGGTTGGAGCGGTGCTTGGCACCGGCCGCCGAGACGACGTTCTCCTCCAGCATGACCGAGCCGAGGTCGTCCGCGCCGTAGTGCAGCGACAGCTGGCCGGCCTCCTTGCCGGTGGTGAGCCAGGAGCCCTGGATGTGGGCGATGTTGTCGAGGAACAGGCGGGCGATCGCGATCATCCGCAGGTACTCGAAGACGGTGGCCTGCGTCGAGCCCTTCAGGTGGTTGTTCTGCGGCTGGTAGGTGTAGGGGATGAAGGCCCGGAAACCGCCGGTGCGGTCCTGCACGTCGCGGATCATCCGCAGGTGCTCGATCCGCTCGGCGTTGGTCTCGCCGGTGCCCATCAGCATGGTGGAGGTGGACTCCACGCCGAGGCCGTGCGCGGCCTCCATGATCTCCAGCCAGCGCTCGCCGGACTCCTTGAGCGGGGCGATCGCCTTGCGCGGCCGTGCGGGCAGCAGCTCGGCCCCGGCGCCGGCGAAGGAGTCCAGGCCGGCCCGGTGGATCCGGGTGATGGCCTCCTCGATCGAGACGCCCGAGATCCGGGCCATGTGGTCGACCTCGGAGGCGCCCAGGGAGTGGATCACCAGCTGCGGGAAGTCGGCCTTGATGGCCGAGAACGCGCGCTCGTAGTACTCCACGCCGTAGTCCGGGTGGTGGCCGCCCTGGAACATGATCTGGGTGCCGCCCAGTTCGACGGTCTCGGCGCAGCGGCGCAGGATCTCGTCGAGCTCGCGGGACCAGCCCTTGTCGCTCTTCGGCGGCACGTAGAAGGCGCAGAACTTGCACGCCGTCACGCAGACGTTGGTGTAGTTGATGTTGCGCTCGATGATGTACGTCGCGATGTGCTCGGTACCGGCGTAGCGGCGGCGGCGCACCGCGTCGGCGGCGGAGCCGAGCGCGTGCAGCGGCGCCGAGCGGTACAGCTCCAGCGCCTCCTCCGGGGTGATCCGGCCACCGCCGGCGGCGCGGTCGAGCACGGCCTGCAAATCGGTGCTGGGCGCATCGAGGGTGGTCGCTGCGAGCTCGGTCACCTGGCCGCCTTCTCTCTCTCGGATACTGCAGTTCTCGGCGCTGCCGCCCCCCGGACGGCGGGCGTCCGGGTACGGCCGAACCAGCCTACGCCAGGCCTTTCGGGCGTCCGCGTCAGCCCGCTGCCCGTCGGCTCCGGAGCACCGGAGCGCCCCGCCGCGCTCAGCCGACCGGCAGCGCCGCCGGCTCCAGCAGCCGCACCGCGACGTCCGACGCGAAGCCGCTGTCGTGCGCGACCCGGCGGGCGAACTCGGCGACGCCGGCCAGCTGCCGCTCACCGAGCGAGAAGTCGAGGGCCTCGCTGAAGTACCGCTCCAGCACGTCCGCGCCGAAGGCCTCCCAGCGGGCGGCCTGTTCGGCGACCTTGGCGGCCTCGACCAGTGAGAGGTCGCGGGACTCCAGGAAGGCCCGGTGCACGGCCGCGGTCAGGTCCGGACGGCGCTCGGCGAACTCGCGGCGCACGGCCCAGACGGCGAAGACGAACGGCAGGCCGGTCCACTCCTTCCACATCTCGC
Source organism: Kitasatospora sp. NPDC094016 (assembly GCF_040304045.1). Classification (NCBI taxonomy): domain Bacteria; kingdom Bacillati; phylum Actinomycetota; class Actinomycetes; order Kitasatosporales; family Streptomycetaceae; genus Kitasatospora; species Kitasatospora sp. NPDC094016. The sequence continues at coordinate 114,634 of NZ_JBEOUK010000005.1, read as the reverse complement.
CGAGGTCGTGGACGGTCAGTCCGAGGTCGGCGGCCTGGCCGAGGTAGGCGCGCAGCGCCGGGTCGCCGATCAGGACGGCGGCGTCGGCCTCGGCGAGCATCGAGCTGAGGTCGGGCGGGCAGCTGAAGTAGTCGGGGCGGACGCCCTCGCGCTCCTCCAGCAGCAGCCGGGCGAGCCGGACGGAGGTGCGGCTGGTGGAGCCGAGGGCGACGCGGCGGCCGTCCAGGTCGGCGAGCGGCACCTTGCTGACGATGAGGCAGGACATCACCGGGCCGTCGCTGCCGACCGCGATGTCGGGCAGCACCAGCAGGTCGTCGGCGTTGCGCAGGTACTCCACGCAGGTGATCGGACCGATGTCCAGCGAGCCGTCGACGAGCTGGTCGCTCAGCTTCTCCGGGGTGTCCTTGGTGAGGTCGAGGTCCAGCAGGTTGCCGGTCCTGGCGAGGCCCCAGTAGAGGGGGACGCAGTTCAGGAACTGGATGTGGCCGACGCGAGGCCTGACCGGGGTGTGTTCCTGGGGCTCCCGCGATTGTCCGTCCGGTGCTGCCACTGCGCCGCTCCCTTGTACTGTTCGTGCGCTTTCCCGCAGCGTATGCCCGCTGTTCACAGAGGCTTGCACCGGGCACCCGACACGCGCTCGCGAGGCCTGCGGGACGCCCCTGCGGGGCCCTACGACACGCGCCGTGGGGGCCGCAGTTCACCCCTGGTCGTCACAGCGACCGCATGCTAGCGTTGCCCTCAGTTGCAGTTTGATTCCCCTTGCAGTACTTGAAGCCTGCGGAGCATGTAACCGCGGGCTTTTTGTAGTTTTTCAGCAATATCGAAAAACTTCGGACTCGTCCGGAGGCAGGGCGATCAGCGCAGCGGACCGGGTGCCACACGGTGTGGCCCCGACACGTCCCTCGCAAGGAGAACGGCATGGCCACGGGAACCGTCAAGTGGTTCAACGCTGAGAAGGGCTTCGGCTTCATCGCCCAGGAGGGCGGCGGCCCCGACGTCTTCGTCCACTACTCCGCCATCAACGCGAGCGGCTTCCGCTCGCTGGAGGAGAACCAGGCGGTGAACTTTGACGTCACCCAGGGCCCGAAGGGCCCGCAGGCGGAGAACGTCACCCCCATCTGACATCCTCTGATGTTCTGATCGCTCGGGACCCCAGCGGGTCCGTCGACGGCTCCCGACAGCCGTCACCATGAGCACAAGAGCAACACCCAAGGGGGCCCGCCCGACCGGCGGGCCCCCTGCCTTTTCCCCCGGTCTTCTCCCCTCGCCTTCCCCCGGCCTTTCTCCGGCCTTTCTCCCGGTCTTCTCCCCGCCGCACGCCCCGGGAAGCAGCACCGCGCCCGCGCCCCCCACGGCACGCACAAGGGCCCGCCCCCGCACCGGGGAACGGTGCGGAGGCGGGCCCTTGTCGCCGAGCCGGCCGGGATCAGGCGGCCACCGGGGCCGCCTTGTCCGCCTGCGCCGGGACGACGGCCGACGGCGCGTCCTCGTACAGGTCGCCGGAGGGGCGGTTGTAGGCGGCGACGTCGAGGATCTTCTCCCGCGAGGCCACCAGGACCGGCACCAGCACCTGGCCCGCGACGTTGGTCGCGGTGCGCATCATGTCGAGGATCGGGTCGATGGCGAGCAGCAGGCCGACGCCCTCCAGGGGCAGGCCCAGGGTGGAGAGGGTGAGCGTCAGCATGATGATCGCGCCGGTGAGGCCCGCGGTGGCGGCCGAGCCGACGACCGAGACGAAGGCGATCAGCAGGTAGTCCCGGATACCGAGGTCGATGTTGTAGACCTGGGCGACGAAGATCGCGGCGATCGCCGGGTAGATCGAGGCGCAGCCGTCCATCTTGGTGGTGGCGCCGAACGGCACGGAGAAGGACGCGTACTCGCTGGGGACGCCGAGGCGCTCGGTGACGCGGCGGGTGACCGGCAGGGTGCCGACCGAGGAGCGCGAGACGAAGGCCAGCTGGATGGCGGGCCAGGCGCCCTTGAAGAAGTTGACCGGGTTCAGGCCGGCGGCGAACTTCAGCAGCAGCGAGTAGACGACGAAGAGCACCAGCGCGCAGCCGACGTAGATGTCGAGGGTCAGCGTGGCGAAGGGCTTGAGCAGGTCCCAGCCGTACTTGGCGACGGACTTGCCGATCAGGCCGAGGGTGCCGAGCGGGGAGAGCCGGATGACCCACCACAGGGCGGTCTGGGTCAGCTCCAGGACGGACTCGCTGAGCTTGAGGACCGGCTCGGCCTTGCTGCCGAGCTTGATGATCGCCGCGCCGACCACGACCGCCATGAAGACGATCTGCAGCACGTTCACCTTGGCGAAGGCGTCGACGATGTTGGTCGGGAAGATCCCGGTCAGGAAGTCGATCCAGGAGCCCTTGGAGTCGAGCGCCTTGAGGCCGTCGGTCTTGAGGTTGGTGCCCTGGCCGGGGTTGGTCAGCAGGCCCAGGCCCAGGCCGACGGCCACCGCGATCAGCGACGTGATCATGAACCAGAGCAGCGTGCGGGTGGCCAGGCGGGCCGCGTTGGTGACGTTGCGCAGGTTGGCGACGCTCACCACGATCGCGGTGAACACCAGCGGCGGGACGGCCAGCTTGAGCAGCTGGACGAAGATCTTGCCGATGGTCTCCAGGGTGGTGGCCAGCCAGGAGATGTCGGCGGCGCGGGCCAGGTAGCCCAGGCCGACGCCGAGCAGCAGGCCGCCGACGATCTGGACCCAGAACGGGGTCTTGCGGATTCTCGCGAGCACGGACGGCGACGGGGTCGCCTCGGGCGCTGTGGACATGACGGTGCGGCTCCGGGGGAGGGCGTTGCTTCGACGGTGGGGGTGTGGCGGAGGAGGCGGCACGGCGCGCGGGCCGGGCGGGGATGTCCCGGCCCCCGGTCAGGGGCGTGCCGCCGGGATACAGCTCATGGCGCGACAACGGCGCGGGCTGTCCACAGCACCGGTCAGAGCGCACGGGCGGGCGGCGCCGGGCAGCGAGCCCTGGCCGTGCTTCCGCGATGCGTCTGAGGTGGTCATGGCCGACACATTAGCAGGAAAGGTTTGAGATCTTCAAAGTAGTTGTTTGAGGTTGAGGTGAGATCCGGACACGAACGAAGCTGACGCACCATCAGATCGCCCCCGTCGGCCCGATTGACCGCTGAGCGGTTATACGTATAACTTTGACGGCGTCCCCGCCCTCGCCTGCCCAGACCGGAGAAGACGCCCGATGGGCTACCTCGCCCTGCTCCGCGCCCCCCATGTCAGCCGCCTGCTCCTCGGCACCCTGCTCGGCCGACTGCCCGCCGGCATGACCGCCCTGGTGATCGCCCTCGCCCTGCGCGAGGCCGGCGCGCCGTACGGGCGGATCGGACTGGCCACCGCCGCCTACGCGATCTCCGCCGCCGTCGGCGGGCCGGTGCTCGGGCGGATCGTGGACCGCACCGGGCAGCCCCGCGTCCTGCTCGCCTCCGCCGTGCTCGCCGGCGGCGGGTACGCGCTGCTCGCCCTCGCCCCCGGCTCCGGGATCGCCGCCCCGCTCGGCGCCGCGATCGCCGGGCTCGCCATGCCCCCGCTCGAACCCTGCCTGCGCTCGCTCTGGCCGGACGTGGTGGAGGAGGAGCAGCTCGACACCGCCTACGCCTTCGACTCCGCCTCCCAGCAGATCCTCTACGTGGCCGGCCCGCTGGCCGTCGCCGGGATCGCCGGCCTGTTCAGCCCGGTCGCCGCGCTCTGGATGGCCGCCGGCCTGGGGCTGGCCGGCGCGCTGATCGTGGCCACCACCGCCCCGGCCCGGGCCTGGCGCGCCCCGGCCCGCGCACACTCCGCCGGGCTGCTCGGACCGCTGCGCTCCCCCGGCCTGGTGCTGCTGCTGGTCGGACTGGCCGGGGCCGGCTGGGCGGTCGGCGCGCAGAACGTGCTGTTCATCGCCTACGCCGAGCACCACGCCAACGCCCTGCCCGGCGGCGCGGGCACCCTGCTGGCGCTGGCGGCGCTCGGCGGCCTGCTCGGCGCGCTCGCCTACGGCGCGGTGAAGTGGCGCAGCAGCACGGCCACCCGCACCTGGGTCATGGCGCTCGCGATGGCCGCGTCCTACCTGCCGCTGGTGCTGCTGCCCGGGCCGTACCCGATGGCCGCGCTGGCCTTCCTCTCCGGGATCGGGCTGGCGCCGCTGCTGGCCGCGGCGTTCGTGCTGGTCGCCGAGCTGGCGCCGACCGGGACGGTCACCGAGGCGTTCGCCTGGCTGGTGACGCTGTTCGCGACGGGCAACTCGCTCGGCTACGCGGTGTCCGGCAACCTGGCCGAGGACTCGCTGCGGCCGGTGGCGCTGTGCGCGGCGGGCGGGATCGCGCTCGGCGCCCTGCTGCTGTTCGGCGCCCGCCGCTGGTTCCACCCGGCGCCGTCGGTGCGGCCGGTGCGGCCGGTGCCGGTGGGCTGAGGCCCCCCACAGACGACCGCGCCCACCGGGGTCTGGCCGGCGGGCGCGGTCTTTCGTTCTCCCCTACTCCTGCCTACGGCTGCGCGCCCGCCCCGGCCCGCCGACCGCCGGCGCGGTGGAGGAGCGCAGCACCAGCGAGGTGGCCAGCGGCGGGACGGGCGCCGCCCGCTCGCCGCGCAGCAGGCCCGCCAGCGCCGCCGCGCCGACCCGGCCCAGCTCCTCGCCGGGCAGGTCGACGGTGGTCAGCGGCGGGGCCAGCAGCGCGGCCACCGCGACGTTGTCCATGCCGACCACCGACAGGTCGGCCGGCACCCTCAGCCCCAGCTCGGCGGCGGCCTGGTACACCCCGGAGGCGACCACGTCGTCGTCGCAGATCACCGCGCGCGGGCGGTCCGGGCGCTCCAGCAGGCGGTGCGCCACGCTCCGCGCGGCCGGCTGGCCCTCGTTCAGGCTCACACCCAACTCCACGACTTCCAGGTCGAGTTCGGCGGCGACCTGCTCGAACGCGGCCTGCCGCACCCGGAACGTGTAGGCGGAGTGGGTGGAGCGCAACCGCCCGATCCGGCGGTGGCCGAGCCCGGCCAGGTGCTCGACGGCGGCGCGCATCCCGCCCGCCACGTCGAGTTCGACGGTCGGCCGGGCCCGGTCGGTGCCCGGGTCGGCGTCGAGGAAGACGGCGGGGGTGTCGGCGGGCAGCTCGCCGAGCTGGCTGTCGTCCGGGGAGCAGATCAGCAGGCCGTCGAAGCGGCTGGTGGTGGCGGCCTCGGCGAGGGTGGCACTCCCCCAGCCGGAGCTGACCACGACCGCCAGGCCGTGCCGGCCGGCCTCCTCGTGGACGCCCTCCAGCACCCGGCCGAAGAACGGGCCGAGGATGTTCGGCACCGCCAGGAGGATCATCCCGCTCCGGCCGAGCCGCAGCTGCCGGCCGGCCGCCTGCGGGCGGTAGCCGAGGCTGCGGGCGGCCTCCCGGACCCGCTCCCGGGTGGCGTCGGAGACCCGGCGGCCGGCCTCGGCGCCGGAGAAGACCAGCGAGACGGTGGCCTGGGAGACCCCGGCGAGCCTGGCCACGTCCCGGCCGGTGGGCCGACGCACCGGGGCCGGCCAGGTCCCGGCCTCCCCCTCGACGGCCGAGCCGGGCGGCGCGGCCGACCCGGGCGACGCCGACGGCCCAGGCGGCGGGTCGGCCGGTCCGGGCTCGGAAGTCGCGGAAGCGGAAGCGGGGTCGGGGTCGGAAGCGGAGGCGTCCGGGGCGGTGGAGTCGGGCACGGCGGCTGCGGCTGCGGGTCCGGCCGGGGTCAGCTCTGCCGGACGGCGGCCGTCCGGGCCGCCTCGTCGGCGGCGTCCTCCTCGGCGTTCTGCGCGGCGATCCGCTCGGCGGTACGGCTGCGCAGGCCGGAGACCTTGGTGGTGATCTGGGCGGACATGTCGTCGCGCTGACGGCTCAGCAGCACGTAGCTGAGCGGCGCGGACGCGATCGCGGCCAGCAGGAACAGGAAGATCACGCCGGCCTGGCCGCTGACCGGGATGATCTTGAAGTGCCCGAGCAGCAGGGCGACCAGCAGGCAGCCGAGGAAGATGCTGACCCGCAGGGAGGTGTAGCGGAGCGTGGCGTGCGACTTCTCCTGGCCGGTGCTGCTCACGGGACACGTCCTTTTCACTGGTCTGGGCGGGGGCCGGTCTCCCAGTGAAGCATGCCTGACGGGCGGCGCGGGGAAGGGGGCGCCCGTCCCCCGCCCGCCGCCGCCCGGCCGTCCTGCGGATCAGCGCAGGTCGAGCCACATGGTGATCTCGTCGCGGTCGTCCCCGGGGGCGACCCGGACCGCGTCCGGCACCCGGCCGACCTCCCGGTAGCCGCAGCGGGTGTAGAAGCGCTCCAGGCCCTGGCCGCCGCGCGCGGTCAGCCGCAGGCTCTCCAGGCCCCACCCCCGGGCGGTCCGCTCGGCCTCGGCGAGCAGCCGGACGCCGTAGCCGCGGCCCTGGCAGTCGGGGTGCACCATGACCCGCTTGAGCATCCGCCAGTGCTCCATCAGGTCGAAGCGCATCGACTCGAAGAAGAGGACACCGACCAGCCGGCCGGTGTCACTCTCGTGGGCGACCAGCAGCCGGTCCGGGCCGTCCGGTGCGACCCCGGCGAACTGGTGGTCGGCGGTGTCCCAGACCTCGTCCTCCGTCACCGGCGCCACGAAGCCGACCGCGCCGCCGGCGTTGGTGACGTCGACCCACAGCCGGACGACGGCGGTGCGCAGGTCCGGGTCGAGCTTCGGGTCCAGGGTGAAGATGAGCGCCATGGCTGCGGAGCCTAACCGTCGGGTCCGACAGGCCCCGACCCGCCCCGGGAGCCCGCTCTAGGAGAGGGCCGGGGCGAGCCGGTCCGGCCGGCTGGTGCGCAGCGCCAGGCAGAGTCCGACGGCGACCACGCACAGGGCGCCGGCGCCGTACCAGGTGAGGTCGTAGTTCCCGAGCGCGTCGCGGGCCAGGCCCGCCAGCCCGGCGACGACGGCCGCGCCGATCTGGTGGCTGGCCAGCACCCAGCCGAAGACGATCGGGGCGTCCCCGCCGAAGTGCCGGCGGCACAGCGCCACGGTCGGCGGCACGGTGGCCACCCAGTCCAGGCCGTAGAAGATGACGAAGGCCAGGATCGGCGGTTCCAGCGAGCCGGCGAGCAGCTGCGGCAGCAGGAGCAGCGAGATCCCGCGCAGCCCGTAGTAGGTGACCAGCAGGATCCGGGAGTCGACCCGGTCGGTGAGCCAGCCGCTGAAGATGGTGCCGATCACGTCGAAGACGCCGATCATGGCTAGCAGGCCGGCCGCGGTGGTCACCGGCATGCCGTGGTCGTGGGCGGCCGGGATGAAGTGGGTGCCGACCAGGCCGGCGGTGGTGGCGCCGCAGATCGCGAAGGAACCGGACAGCAGCCAGAACGCCCGGCTTCGGGCGGCGTCCCGCAGCACCCGCAGCGAGCGGGTCAGGGCGCGGCCGTCGGCGGCGGGCGCCGGGGTCTCCTCGGTCGCTCCGTACGGGAGCAGGCCGAGGTCGGCGGGCCGCTCGCGCATCAGCAGCAGGACGGGGACGGCGACGGCGCTGGCCGCGAGCGAGACCACGATCACCGCCGAGCGCCAGCCGTGGTGCTCGACCAGCCAGGCGCCGACCGGCAGGAAGACCAGGTTTCCCGCTGCCCCGGCGGCGGTCAGCACGCCGGTGACCAGGCCCTGGCGTGCCTGGAACCAGCGGCCGGTGATGGTGGTGGCGAAGGCGCCGGCCATCGAGCCGCTGCCCAGGCCCACCAGCACGCCCCAGCAGAGCACCAGTTGCCAGGGCTCGCGCATCAGCATGGTGAGCCCGGAGCCGACCGAGATGGTCAGCAGCGCGCAGACCACCACCAGGCGCACGCCGAAACGGTCCATCAGGGCGGCGGCGAAGGGGGCGGTGAGGCCGTAGAGGGTCAGGTTGACGGAGGTGGCGCTGGATATCGTCCCGAGCGACCAGCCGAACTCGTTGTGCAGGGCGTCCATCATCAGGCTGGGCGTGGACCGGAAGCCGGCCGAGCCGAGCAGGACCAGCAGCGAGACACCGGCCACCACCCAGGCGTAGTGCACCCGGAAGCGGGCCGGGCGGGCGGGGCGGGCGGGTCCTTCGGGGGCGGGCGCGGGGGCGGGGGCGAAGGCGTTGCGTTCGGTCACGCGGACGAGTGTCCCGAAGCGGCGCGGCCGCGACGAGTGGCCTGAATGACAGCTTTCGCAAGAATCGGGCCACGGTTCCGGCGTACCCTGGCCCGGACCGGCCGGACCAGCCCGGCCCGACCAGCCGCCCGGCCCGACCGGCCCGGGCGGCCCGGGCGGCCCGGGCGGCCGCACCACCGAAGGGGAACGGCATGGCCCACCTGGTCGCGGTACTCGCCCTCGACGGCGTGATCGCCTTCGAACTCGGCATCCCCGCCCGTATCTTCGGCGGCGCCAAGGACCCGGCCGAACGGCCGCTCTACGAAGTCGCCACCTGCACGCTGGACGGCCGGCCGGTCGCCACCAGCGCGGACTTCCGGATCAGCGTCGACCACGGGCCGGAACTGCTGGAGCGGGCCGACACGGTGGTGATCCCGGCCTCCGCCGACGCGAGCACGGCCACCGTCGACGCCGCCTTCACCCCCGAACTGGCCGCCGCACTGCGCCGGATCCGGCCCGGCACACGACTGATGTCGATCTGCACCGGCTCCTTCCTGCTGGCCGCCGCCGGACTGCTGGACGGCCGCCCGGCCACCACCCACTGGCGCTACACCCGGCGCTTCGCCGAGCTGTACCCGAAGGTGCGGCTGGACCCGGACGTGCTCTACACCGACGACGGCGACCTCCTCACCTCCGGCGGGGTGGCCGCCGGGGTGGACCTGTGCCTGCACGTGGTCCGCCGCGACCACGGCAGCGCGGTGGCCAACGCGGTGGCCCGCAGCTGCCTGGTCCCGCCGTGGCGCGAGGGCGGCCAGAAGCAGTACGTCGAGGCCCCGAGCCCGGTGGACTCCACCGGCCACGGCACCGCCGCCGTCCGCGCGTGGGCACTGGAACACCTGGACCAGCCGCTGGCGCTGCGCCAACTCGCCGACCGGGCGGGCATGAGCGTGCGGACCTTCACCCGGCGCTTCCGCGAGGAGACCGGCGCCAGCCCCGGGAAGTGGCTCACCGTGCAGCGCACCGAGCGGGCCCGGCAACTGCTGGAGCGCACCGACCTGACCATCGACCAGGTCGCCCGGGAGTCCGGTTTCGGCACCGCCGCCTCGCTCCGGCTGCAACTGCGCGACCGGCTGGACGTCGCCCCGAGCGCCTACCGGCGCACCTTCCGCACCGTCCCCGGGTGACCCCGGGTGGCTTCGGGTGCCCTGGGCGGCTCTCGGCCGAGTGGCCGAAAAGCGCCGCCGGATGACGGCGGGTCGGATGGCAGCCGGCCGCGTGCACCCCGAGCACGGCGCGGCCGGCTGCCATCCAATCGCGACGCACGGGCCCTGAACCCGCGCCGCGCCCTCCGCACTCGCCAAGGAGCGCCCGCGACCGGCGGTCCACGGCCCCCCTGCTGGCGTGGTCCCCCTGGACAACAGCACCGCGGCGGCGTTCGGGCGTCCCCTCGGCGTCCCCTCACTGACGGAGAGCCGCACCCAAGCGTGATCAGTCGGATACGTCACGTCAATGGGTAGTCCGAAATTCGGAATGGTTGCGTCAACTTTCGGCCGGTGATCTCCGCCGGCGATCACCGGCAGGACCGGCAGGACCGGCAGGACCGGCAGCGAACCGAGCAGGCCCCGGGCTGCCGCTGCCGCTACTGCGCCAGCGCCGCCCAGTCCACGCCCGCCAGCGGGTCCGCCGGCCGGGCGTCCGCACCGATCTCGCACCACACCCGCTTGCCCGAGCCGTCCGGGAACCAGCCCCAGCGCTCGCAGAGCAGCTCGACCAGCTCCAGGCCGCGCCCGTTGGTGGCGTTCTCGTCCGCCCCGGCGTGCCGGGGGGCGGGGGCCGTCCGGCTCGCGTCGGCGACCTCCACCCGCAGCGGGCCGGCCGGCTCGCCGCCCGCCTGGTCCTCCTCCACCGGCAGACAGAGCCGCAGCACCGCCGGACACCCGGTGTGCACCACGGCGTTGGTCACCAGCTCGGAGACCACCAGCACCACCGTCTCGGCGACCGGCGCGTCCGGGTCCACCCCGTGGTTCAGCAGCCGCGAGCGCACCCACCGACGGGCCCGCCCGACCTCGGCGGGGTCCGCCCGCACCGCCAGCTGTACCTGAAGAACCTGCACCGCTCCACCACCCGCACTCGCAGTTCGGCCATCGTCCCGATCGGGCCGGATCGTCCAGCCGGCGAACCCTCGCACATCGCCCGGTGCCACCCGGGCCCTCGGCCGGGCTCCCGCCCGGCGCTCACCCGACCTGTCCCGTCCGGGCCGACTCGTCCGTCGCGCACTGGCCGCGACTCGATTACGCCTCAGGATGAGTGGGCGGACGGGCCTCGGCAAGCGCTTCGGGCATATTCCAGCGATCGGGGGACAGCGCAGTGCATACTGTCCCGTTCACTCTCGCGAGCCTCGTTCCGGCACTCGTCCGGCCCGGGCCGACCCGCCGGTCCCGCAGTGGCGAACCTACCTCCGGACGCCCCGCGCACCCGGCCCGCCACTCGCGAACCACCCGTGCGACATATGTCCAACGGCCTTCGAACAGCGGCCTCCCGGACCGTCCCGCGCACGGGCCGCCGGTACGGGCGAGAACCGGGCGACACCCGGGCGACGACCCGGATGGGGACCCGGCTGACGACCCGGGCGACGATCCGCAGGCCCGGGTTCCGTTCTTCTGGGAATGCTCCCGCCGCCGACCGGCCGCAAGATACCGTTGGGTACGCCAGCGAAACCCGGGCAGGAGGGTGGTTCCCGATGGCCACCCCCGACCGCGCGCCGCGCTGGGACGAGCAGCTCCAACGCCGCCTCGCCCGCGGCGAGGAGACCGCGCTCGGCGAGATCTACGACCAGCTCGCGCCGATGGTGCACGGACTGGCCGGGCGGATACTCGCCGACCAGGCCGCCGCCGCCCAGCTCACCCGGGAGATATTCGCCCACGTCTGGGAGCACCCCGAGGACTTCGACCCCGCCCAGGGCTCGCTGCGCTCCTGGCTCGGCGCGCTCACCCACCGCCGCGCGGTCGACCGGCTGCGGGCGCGGCGGGCCGCCGAGCGGGTACCGGGCGGCCCGGGCAGCGGACTTGACGGACCGGGCGGCAGCGAGGGCGCGGCCGAGGCGGAGATCCGCGCCGTGGCCACCGCCGCGCGCATGCAGTACGTGGTGGACTCCCTGCCCCAACCCCTGCGTGAGACCATCGCGGTGACGTACTACGACGGCCGCACCTACCAGGAGACGGCCCGGCTGCTCGGCATCAGCGAGCAGGCCGCCAAGCAGCGGATGCGGCTCGGCCTGGAACTGCTGGCCACCGAACTGGCCGAGGAGCGCGCCCGCCACGACGAACGGCACGGCCGCGAGGACGACCGGGAAGACACGGACGACGCGGGCGACAGGGACGACGGGGACAGGGACGCATGAGCGAGCGGAGCGAGCCCACCACCGAGGAGCGGCACGACGCCCTGCGCTCGCTGCTCGGCGCCTGGGCCCTCGGCGCCTGCCCGAGCCATGACGCCGCCGAGCTGGAACGGCACCTGCGCACCTGCCCGGAGTGCGCCGAGGAGGCCGCCCGGCTGCGCGAGGCGGCGGGCTGGCTCTCCCTGGACGAGCCGCTCGACCAGCCCAACTCGCTGCGCCAGCAGGTGCTCGACTGGTGCCTGGCCCGCCGCCCGGCCGAACTGCCCGTCCCCGCCTGGGGCATGCCGTACACCGCGGAGACGGCCAAGCTCGACGCGCTGCTGCGCGACCTCGGCCCGGAGGAGTGGCAGGAGGTGGCCGACCTGCCGTGGCACGGCGGCACCGGGCGGCTGCGCCCGGCCGAGGTGCTGTGCCACCTCGCCGCCGTGGACGGCTATCTGGCGCTCGCCCTCGGCCTGCCCGACCCGGTGCCGGCCGGCCCGGGCGCCGCACCGGCCCCGGCCGCCCGGCGGGTGCCGCCGCAGGAGCCGGCCGCGCGGCCGCCGGCGCTCCGGCTCCCGCCCCTGCTCCCGCCCCGGGTCCCGCCGCAGGGCGGGCCGTACGCCGGGATCGCCGAGCGCACCGCCCGGCTGGTCGCCGACCAGGCCGGTCTCCCGCCGCAGTCGGCGCGGGAGCGGTGGCGGCGGCAGACCCACGACCTGGTGCGCACCGCCGCGCTCGCCCCGCAGGGCAACACCCCCGTCGACTACGGCTTCGCCGTGCTGCCGCTGCGCGACGCCTTCGTGGACCGCGCCTTCGAGTGCTACGTGCACGGCGAGGACGTGGCCCGCGCGGTCGCCTACCCGTACGACCCGCCGGCACCCCAGCACCTGCGGCAGATGGTGGACCTGGCGGTCCGGATGGTCCCGCGGGCACTGGCCGAGCTGCGGGCCGCCCGCGCCACCCGTCCCGAGCCCGCCGGGGCACCGGCCCTCCCGCCCGTGGCGGACCAGGGTCAGGGCCGGGGCCGGCGGCTGCGGCTGGTGATCGACGGCCCGGCGGCCGGCGAGTGGCTGATACCGCTGGACGGACCGGAGTCGGGGCCGCCCAGCGGCGAGCCGGTGGCCTCGATGGTGCTGGACGGCCTGGAGCTCTGCCACCTGGCCGCCGCGCACCGCGATCCGGACCGGCTGCCGGTCGGCGAGCACGGCGACCGGGCCGCGATCCGCGAGGTGCTGCACGCCCTGCCGCTGCTGTCGCGGCCGTAAGCGGCCACAGCCGCCGCAACGGCCGCTGCCGCCCCGGCCTCGCTACGCGAAGACCACCGTGCGGGTGCCGTTCAGCAGCACCCGGTGCTCGCTGTGCCACTTCACCGCACGGGCCAGCGCCTGGCACTCGACGTCCCGGCCGAGCGCGACCAGCTGGTCCGGGGTGACGTCGTGGGTCACCCGGGCCACCTCCTGCTCGATGATCGGGCCCTCGTCGAGGTCGGCGGTGACGTAGTGCGCGGTGGCGCCGATCAGCTTCACGCCCCGGGCGTGCGCCTGGTGGTAGGGCTTGGCGCCCTTGAAGCTCGGCAGGAAGGAGTGGTGGATGTTGATCACCCGGCCGGACAGCGCGGTGCACAGCTGGTCCGAGAGCACCTGCATGTAGCGGGCCAGCACGACCAGCTCGACGTCCTCCTTGGCGACCAGGTCCAGCAGCTGCTGCTCGGCGTCGGCCTTGGTGTCCCGGGTGACCGGGATGTGGTGGAACGGGACGCCGTAGCTCTCGGTCAGGTCGCGCAGGTCGGTGTGGTTGGACACCACCGCGGCGATCTCCACCGGCAGGGCGCCGATCCGGGTGCGGTAGAGCAGGTCGTTCAGGCAGTGCCCGAACTTGCTGACCATGAGGACGATCCGCATCCGCTGCTCGGTCGGGTGGATCTGCCAGTCCATCCCGAACGAGGCCCCGATCGCCGCGAAGCTGGCCCGCAGCTTGTCGGCGGTGACCGGCTCGGCGGCGGAGAAGTGCACCCGCATGAAGAACAGCCCGCTGTCCCCGTCGCCGAACTGCTGGCTGTCGATGATGTTGCAGCCGGTCATGAAGAGGTAGCTGGAGACGGCGTGGACGATGCCCTGCTTGTCGGGACAGGACAGCGTGAGGACGTACTGGGCGCTGGCCGGCTGCTGGTCCACTGGGGGTATCCCGTCCTGAGGTCGTGGCGTTCGTGGGTGGTCCAGCGTGTCACATCCTGGACAGTCGCCGCCCCGCTGCCCGTACTGCGGGACGGCACTGCTCAGCGGCCCGACCAGGCGCCCGCCCAGGCACCCGACCAGGTACCCGGCCGGCGGCCCCGCCGTGGCCCCGTGGCCCCGGGCTCAGACCCGGGTGAGGATGCGCAGCACGTCCAGCGACTTGGGCGCCGCGTACGGGTCGTCCCCGTCGTTCACCGCCAGCGCGACGTGCGCCTCGCGCGCGGCCCGGACCGCCTCCGGCCAGCCGGGGTGGCCGAAGTAGGCGGAGGCGTGGGCGTCCGCGCCGACCTCGTGCAGCAGCTGGACCACGCGCAGCACCGCGACGTCGACCAGGGCGGCCTCGGCGGAGTCGCGGAAGATCGTGCCCACGTACTTCTCGGCCGACCAGTGGTCCAGCCAGGTGTCCTCGACCAGCCGGTAGACGGCGTCGGTCACGTCGCCGTACCCCTCCCGGCCGTTCAGCCAGGTCTCCTGCTGGAAACCGGGGTCGGACAACATGTGCAGCGCCGAGCGCAGTCGGGCTCGCCAGCGCCACCAGGGCAGGTCGTTGAGCGGCATGCCGTTCATCGTGCTGGAGCGGTGGCCCGGACGAGAAGTGTTTCGGGCAGACCGATGCGAAGAATCTGTGCTGGCGGACATGGAGAACGATCGTACGTTCCCTGTCCGTTCGTACTCCACTCCCGATCTACACGCGTACCCCGCCTGATTTCAGCTCCCGTTACCCGACCGTTCGTACTTCGGCCCTCTCGGCGTGTGGCGCCGGGGCTTGGCTTGCTCCGGTGCGCCGGATGGCGCCCCAGAGAGGGAAGACCGATGACCAGCCGAAGGGACCCGCTCCGACCCCGGCACCAGTTCGCGCGGCGCCGCCGCCGCCCGATCGCCGCGGCCGCCACCGCCGCGGCCCTGCTCCCCACCCTCTTCTCGGCCTCCGCGTGCGGCGGACCGGCCGATGCCTCCACCAACGGCGGCGACCTCACCGTGATGACCTGGTCCCCGTCCGGCACCGGCTCCGCCGACCGGCCCGGCATGACCGCGCTCGCCGAGGCGATCGGCCGGGACGTCAACCTCAAGGGCGGACTGAACGGCCGCCGGCTGCAGGTGCTCACCTGCAACGAGCACAACACCTCCGAAGGCGCCAAGGCCTGCGCCCAGCGGGCGGTGGACGCCAAGGCGGTCGCCGTGATCGGCTCCTACAGCCAGTACGGCTTCGACTTCATGCCCGTCCTGGAGCGCGCCGGCATCCCCCTGATCGGCGGCTACGGGCTCTCCCAGCCCGAGTTCAGCAGCCCGCTCTCGTACCCGGTGGACGGCGGCATGCCCGCGCTGATCGGCGGCAGCGGCCGTCAGCTGGTCGAGGCCGGCTGCAAGGCCGTCGCGCTGGTCCGCCCGGACACCCCGTCCGGCGACAACCTGCTCGGCTACCTGGCCAACGCGCTCAAGCCGGCCGGCATCAAGCTGCTCGACGTCAAGGCGCCCGAGCAGTCCACCGACTACACGGCGGTGGCCCGCAAGGCGATCGGCAAGGACGAACCGGCGAACTGCGTCACCAGCGCCCTCGCCGCCGAGCCGACCGGCAACCTGCTGGACTCCTACCGTCGGCTGAACCCGAGGAACACCCGGTTCGCCTCGGTGATCGGCAGTGTGCAGCAATCGGTGGTCGACTCCACCGGCGGCGACTCCGGCCCGCTGGCCGGCACCTACGTCACCAGCTGGTACCCGCCGGAGTCGGCGAAGGTCTGGGACGGGCTGCGCGCGGTGGTGCGCGCCGACACCACCGGCGGCCACAGCATCGACGTCTCCGATCCCGGCGTGCAGACCACCTGGGTCGCGTACGAGGTGTTCCGGCTGGTCGCCGAGAAGGTCACGGCGTCCGGGCGGCAGGTCACCGAGAAGACCGTCACCGGGCTGCTGGACAGCGGCGAGGGCATCGACGTCGGCCTCACCCCGCCGCTGAACTGGGGCACTCCCAACATGCTGCCCAGCACCGAGTCCCCGCGGCTGGTGAACACCTGGGTCACCTACCAGGTGGTCAAGGGCGGCCGGATGACCCTGCAGCAGCCGGGCTTCGTGGACATCCGCTGGGTGCTCACCGGGGGCCGCCCGCCGGCGTGACGCCGGAACGGCGCAGGACGGGCGGCGCAGCACGGACGACAGGGGGACGGACGACGAAGGGGCGGGCCGGCGGGCCCGTTCCCCCGTCCGTCCTACAGGTCGCCGTCGCTGCGGCTGGGCAGGCCGGTCTGGGTGGCGATCGCGTTCCACAGGGTCGAGGCCTGCTTCTTCGCGGTGGTCGCCGTGCCGCTGGCCTGGACGGCGTTCTTGTAGTGCTGGTTGTCCAGCTTCTTGGGGTCGCAGGCGCCGGGCGCCTGGGAGTCCCCGGCCCAGGCCGCGTACTCGTCGTCGGCCTGGGCGGAGGCGGTCCACGCCGCGTTGAGCTGCTCGACCAGCTGCTGGCCGCCGGGCAGCTTGTCGGCCTTCAGCTGGCCCAGCTTGGTCTGGAGTTCGCGCCGCTTGCCGGCCGCGCCGGTGAGCGCCTGCTGCGACTCGGGCAGCTTGTCGCACTTCTGCACCGCGGCGACCGCGCCGACCACCGCCGAACGGCTGTCGCTCGCGGTGCCGAGCAGGTCCGACAGCGGCTGCGCCTGGGCCTTGACCGCCGGGTCGACGGTGGTGCCCGAGCTGCTCGCGCTCGCCGTGCCGGGGGTGGCGCTGCCGGTGGCGGCCACCGGGAGGGTCTTCTTGGCGTCGGCGGCGGGGGTGGTGTCGTCCCCGTTCAGCAGGACGGCGACCAGGATGCCGGCCACCGCGAAGCCGGCCACCACCCCACCGATGATCAGCTTGTTGGACGGGCGGCCGCCACGGGCGGCCGGAGCCTGCGCGCCCGCCTGGGTGGTGTCGAAGCCCTGCCCGTGGTCCTGGGCGTAGCCCTGCCCCGGCCCGTAGCCCTGGCCGTAGTTCTGCCCGTAGTCCTGACCGGGGTAGGCCGGCGCCGGCTGCGGCTGCCCGGCCTGCGAGTAGCCCTGGTAGCCGCCCGGGCCGGGCTGCTGCGGGTAGCCGGCCTGGGACTGGCCCGTGGGGTAGCCGCCCGCGTACGGGTCCGCGCCCGGGTACGGCGGGAGGTGCTGCGTCTCCGGCGCCGGCTCGTGCTGCGGGACGCCGTAACCGGGCTGCGGAGCACCGGCCCACGGGGCGGGCTGGGCCGGCATCGCCTGGGTCGGCCGCGCGTGCCCGCCCTCGCCGAGGTACTCCGGCTGCCCGGACGGCTGCCCCACCGGCGGCACGCCCGTCTGCCCCTGCGGGTGGCCCTGAGGCTGGCCCGGCACGCCCTGCGGCTGACCCGGCGCACCGCCCTGGGTCTGGCCGGGCTCGGGGCGGAACAGGTCGTCCAGGTTGAAGTCACCCGAGTTGGGGTACGAGCGGCGCTGGCTCAACGCGATTCCTCACCTGTGCACGACCGCGCGCTGACGGCGGACCACATCTCGTCGGTTCTTGGGGGCATCACAGTTCCTTGGACGTCACGCCCACGCTACCGGTTCGCCGAACCGGGTGACCACGCGGGCGGGACATCCCTCACGCTCCCCTCACGCCGCCCCGCCGGGGCCCGGGGCCTTGGACCCGCCCCGCCGGGGCGGGCACGCCCTAGGCAGCCTCCGCATCCGCCCGGGCGTGGAACTCGCGGACCACCCGCTGCTCCCGGTAGGGCTCCAGCCTGCGCCGGAACTCGTCCAGGTACTCCACGCCCCGGTTGGACCGCAGCCCGCTCAGCAGCCGGACCGCCTGCGCGCCCGTCTCACAGGCGCGTTCGAGGTCCCGCTGCTGCAACTGGGCGGTGGCGAGCAGGACGAGGTCCACCGCGCGGCGGCGGACCCGGGTCGGCGGGTGCAGGTCGAGCGCCCGGCGGGCGTAGTGCTCGGCCTGGCCTGCCTGCTCCAAGTCCCGGTGGCAGTGGGCCAGTTCGTCCGACAGGTAGGCGTCGTCGAAGTGGACGATCCAGTCCGGGTCGTCCTCCGGGCGACGCTTCTCCATCATCTCCAGCGCCTTGGCCGACACCGCCTCGCAGGAGCGGGCGTCCCCCAGCAGGGCGTGGCCGCGGGCCTCGGCGGCGTAGAACATCGCCATCGCCGTCGGGGTGGCGACCGTCCGGGCGCCCTCCTGCGCGGCGCGGGCGAGCTGGGCGATCTCCCGCGGGTTGCCGAGCGTCGCCGCCAGGTGGCTCATCGACGCCGCCAGCACGTAGCCGCCGTAGCCGCGGTCGTCGGCCGCCTGGGCGAGCCGGAGCGCCTGGATGTAGTAGCGCTGGGCCAGGCCGGGCTGTCCGGTGTCCACCGCCATGTAACCGGCCAGTTCGGTCAACCGGGCCACTGCGGCGAAGAGTTGGCGCCCGGTCTCGTCCCGGTACGCCCCGCCGAGCAGGCTGGAGACCACCGAGTTGAGGTAGTGCACGACCACCGGGCGCACGTGACCGCTGCCGAAGCGGTGGTCCAGGTCGACCAGCATCGTGGTGGTGGCCTTGATCGCGGCCACGTCGGTCGGGCCGACCCGGGGGCCGCCGGTGCGCGCCACCACCGGGTCGGGCGGGGTGATCAGCCAGTCCCGGCTGGGCTCCACCAGCGCGGAGGCCGCGACCGTGGCCCCGGTCAGGAAGTCCCGCCGCCCGACGTCGCTGCGCCAGAGCTCGCAGACCTGCTCCAGGGCGGCGTTCAGGGTCGGCGCGAACTGGAGCCCGATGCCGGAGCTGAGGTTCTTGCCGTCGGCCATGCCGATCTCCTCGACCGACACGCTGCGGCCGAGCTTGCGGCCGAGGGCCTCGGCGATCACGGCCGGCGCCTGCCCGCGCGGCTGCTGCCCGCGCAGCCAGCGGGCGACGGAGGTCTTGTCGTAGCGCAGGTCCAGACCGTGCTCGGCGCCGCAGAGGTTGACCCTCCGGGCCAGGCCGGCGTTGGAGCAGCTGGCCTCCTGGATCAGTTGCTGCAGACGCTCGTTGGGCTGTCGTGCGACGAGTGGTCTTGCGGCCATTGGGTTTCGCCTCCCCACACCCTCCGGTCCCGGCCGGCGGGCGACGATTCTGCTGATCTGTTGCCGACTGTCCGACCGTCCAAGGAATCTGACACCAGGTTAGCGATCAGCAACGCCAGCGGGATACCCACGGTGACGATCCGCACCCCCCACGCGCCCTGGGAAATGCTCCTGTGCGCCCCCACTGCGCCTGCCCCCGCCCGCCTCAACTCGGTCGAGTAACCGGTTCGGGTGACATTGCCGGTATGCGCCCAACCGGCTTGCGCCGGGCCGTAACCAGCCTCACACACGGTAGTTGAGCTTCGCGTGGAAGACATCCCCGACTCCCCCGACCAGGGCAAGACCGCCGCACTGCCCCCGCTGCTCGTCGAAGCCGTCGGCTACGCCGAGAACCGCCACTGGGAGGTCGCTCCCGGCGCCTGGCTGATCGACGGCGACGGGCCCGCCCGCTGCTCCTGCGGCGACCGGCGCTGCCTGCTTCCGGGGGCCCACCCGCTCGACGCGGACTGGGCCCGCAAGGCGAGCGCCGGGCCGGGGGCGGTGCGGCGCTGGTGGACCGAGCGGCCGCAGGCCTCGATCCTGCTGCCCACCGGCCGGTCCTTCGACGTCCTGGACGTCCCGGAGACGGCCGGCTGCCTGGCGCTGGCGCGGATGGAGCGGATGGACCTCCAGCTGGGCCCGGTCGCGGTGCTGCCCGCCTCGCCCGGCCGGATCGGTCGGCGGCTGCACTTCCTGGTGCTGCCCGGGGTCGCGGCCAAGCTGCCGGAGATGCTCCGCAAGCTCGGCTGGCCGCCCGGCCGGCTGGACCTGGTGGCCCGCGGCGAAGGGGACTGGACGGTCGCCCCGCCCTCCCGGATCGGCGGCACCGGCTACGCCCAGTGGGCCCGCTCCCCCTCGGCGCTCAACCGCTGGCTGCCCGACGCCGCCGAGCTGATCAGCCCGCTCGCCTACGCCTGCGGACGCGAGGCGCCCGCGGCCGCCCACCCCCAGCCCGCCCAGCCGGCGGCAGCGGTGCGCTGACCGGGCGCGGCAACGGTTCGCCACCCCGACGCACCGCCCTGGTTCACCGCCCCGGTTCACCGCCCCGTGAACGGCCGCCCTCCGCCTATCGGGTGAGGGCGCGCAGCGCGCGACACCCCGCGCCCGGCTGACGGGCCTTGCCTCCCACCGGAGGCGAGGCCCGTCACACGCATGTGCGGATAAGGCCTCCGTGTACCCGCTGATCATGGGCGAAAGCCCCCCGGACGAGTGACAGCGCTCAAGGATTGCCATGATCGGCCGAGGGGAGGAATTGCGGTGCGAGGGGACGCCGGAGGGAGCGCTCGGACGGGGAAGCCGGGCGAGGCGGTGGAGGGGCCGGGAGGGACGGAGGGGATGGAGGGGACAGGGAGGGACGGAGGGGACAGGGAGGGAACGGGGAGGCGAAAGGGCCCGCTGCACGGGGAGCAGCGGGCCCTTCGCGTCGTTCCGGGAAGCACGTTCCCCGGGCCCGGAAGCGTTCCTCCGGGCCCGGGGGGCGCGTTCCTCAGGCCTGGGCGACGAAGACGTGCTGGGCGATGTCCTTGCCCAGCTCCGCCGCGTTCTCCCCGGTGCCGACCAGCACGCCGCCGACGCCGGCGCTGACCCGCACGGTGGAGCCCGGCCGGATCCCGGCCCGGCGCAGCGTGCGCATCAGTTCGCCGTCGGTCTGGATCGGCTCGCCGATCCGGCGGACCACCACGCTGGCGCCGCCGTCGCCCGGCTTGACGGTGTCCAGCGGGACGAGCGCGGCGTCGAAGCCCTCGCCCTCGGCCTTGGCGTCGCCCAGCTCGTCCAGGCCCGGGATCGGGTTGCCGTACGGGGACTGGGTCGGGTGGCCGAGCATGGCGAGCACCTTGCGCTCGACCGTCTCGCTCATCACGTGCTCCCAGCGGCAGGCCTCCTCGTGGACCTGCTCCCACTCCAGGCCGATCACGTCGACGAGCAGGCACTCGGCGATGCGGTGCTTGCGCATGACGCGCACGGCGAGCCGGCGCCCGTCGTCGGTCAGTTCGAGGTGTCGGTCCCCCGCTACCTGCAACAGCCCGTCGCGCTCCATCCGGCCGACCGTCTGGCTGACCGTCGGGCCGCTCTGCTCCAATCGCTCAGCGATCCGGGCGCGCATCGGAACGATGCCTTCCTCCTCCAGCTCCAGGATGGTGCGAAGGTACATCTCAGTGGTGTCGATCAGCCCAGACATCGCCGCTGGCTCCGTTCTTCGGTGTCCTCACCGCCAATTCTGACGTACTGCACCGACAACCGGGCCCGCGCAAGGGCCCCGGGTCCCGGTTTTCGTTCCTGTTGACAGCGGTGCCGCCGGGGCGCCACGGTGCTCGCCGTAGCTTTCTCCACTGGCGGCCCGGACCCTCCCGGCCCGCCCCACCCGGCCGGCTCCCCCACCGGCAGAGAGCGAAGGCAACAGATGAACGACCTGGTCGGCCGGTACTTCGACGCCGCGATCGCCCATCTCCAGCGGGTCCGGGAGGAGGAGGCCGACGCCATCGAGGCCGCCGCGGCACTGCTCGCCGAGGCGATCGCCGAGGGCCGCCGGGTGTTCACCTTCGGTGCCGGGCACTCCGCGCTGCCGGCCCAGGACGTGGTCTACCGGGCCGGCGGGCTCGTCCCGATGAACCTGCTGAACGTCCCCGGGATGGCGGGGGTGACGGTGATGCCCGCGCCGCTGGCCAGCGCGCTGGAGCGGGTGTCCGGCCTGGCCACCACCACCCTGGACCTGACCCCGGCCGCCTCCGGCGACCTGCTGTTCGTGATCTCGCTGTCCGGCCGCCAGGTGATGCCGGTCGAGCTGGCCCGGTACGCCCGGGACCGCGGCCTGAAGGTGATCGGCGTGACCTCGCTGGCGTACCCGGGCGAGGTGCCCCCGGCGCACCCGTCCGGCACGTACCTGAAGGACAACTGCGACGTGGTGCTGGACAGCAAGATCGCGGTCGGGGACGGCGAGCTGACCCACCCGGCCGCCGAGACCACCTTCGGCCCGGTCTCCACCATCGTGACCAGCGCCCTCATGCAGGCCGTGGTCGCCTCGGCGGTCGGCCGGCTGGCCGACGCGGCGGCCGAGGGCACCACCGCGGCCCCGCCGCTGTTCCGCTCCGGCAACGTCCCCGGCGGCACCGAGTGGAACGCCAAGCAGATGGCCGACAACGCCGACCGGATCCTCTACACCTACTGACGCCCACCGGTCGCGCCCACGGGCACGCCGGGCCACGCAGGGTGTCCGCCCGCCCACCGAACGTACCCGGGCCGGACAATCCACCGGGGCATCCCGGCCATTGCGGGCGGCCCGGGGGCGGGCCAGGCGTACCGGGAAGCCGCCCGGGGCAGGAGGGCGGTGCGACCGGAGCGACGGGTGGGGGCCGGACATGGCGTCTGGGGCGGGACGGACGGGGTGGGTGCGCGAGCGGGAACTGCTGCCCGGGTTCTTCTGGGCCGCCGACGCGGCCTCGCTGCGCGGCCAGCGGCGTTCGGTGCTGCTCTCCGCCTGGGAGCTGCTCCTGCTGGTGGCCGCCGCCGCGACCGGCTCGGCCGACGGCGAGCCGTGGGCCTGGCCGGCGGCCGCCGCCTACCTCGGCGCGATCGTCCTCGCGGTGGTGATCAGTCGGCAGAACCCGCAGGGGCTCTGGTACGAGGGCCGGGCCGCCGCCGAGTCGGTCAAGACGCTGGCCTGGAAGTTCGCCGTCCGGGCGGACGCCTACCAGCCGCCGCCGCACACCCTGCCGGACGCGGAGGGCCTGTACCGCGTCCAGCTCGGCGGGGTGCTGGGCGCCTTCCGGGACAGCCGGGTGGTCACGCCGGGCGCCGGGGCGGAGCTCGCCGGGATCACGGCGGCGATGCGCGACCTGCGCGAGCAGCCGCTCGCGGTGCGGCGCGAGGTGTACCTGAGCGAGCGGATCCAGGTGCAGCACGACTGGTACCGCGCCAAGTCCCGGTACTGCGCCCGGGCCGGAGCCCTGGCGGGGGTGCTGGGCGTGGTGCTCCCGGCGCTCGGGCTGGTGCTCGCGGTGCTGCGGGCGCTCGGCGCGTTCACCTACGACGCGCTGGGCACCGTCTCGGCGGTGGCCGCCTCGATCACCGCGTGGGCGCAGCTGCGCCAGTACCGCCCGCTGGCCGCCGCGTACGGGCTGGCCGCCGACGAGCTGGAGCTCATCCGGCGCCAACTGGCCCGGCTGGACGTGGAGTCGGCGGACGCCGAGGAGCTCTGGGCCCGGCTGGCCCGGGACGCCGAGGACGCGGTCTCCCGCGAGCACACCACCTGGCAGGCCCGCCGGGAGATCCGCACCACCACCGACCGGGACCACTGAGGAGGCCGCAGGTGTCGTTACGGATGGTCAAGGCCCCGGACGGTCGCGCCCTCGCCGTCGAATCCCTGGGCGACCCGCGCGGCCGCCCGGTGTTCCTGCTGCACGGCATGCCCGGCAGCCGGGTGGGCCCGCACCCGCGCAGCACCGTGCTGTACCGGCTGGGGGTGCGGCTGATCTCCTACGACCGGCCGGGCTACGGCGACTCGACCCGCCAGTTCGGCCGCCGGGTGAGCGCGGCGGCCGCCGACGTGCGGGCCATCGCGGACGACCTCAAGCTGGACGGCTTCGCGGTGCTCGGCCGCTCCGGCGGCGGCCCGCACGCGCTGGCCTGCGCGGCGCTGCTGCCGGAGCGGGTCAGCCGGGTGGCGGTGCTGGTCGGCCTGGCGCCGCGCAACGCGGCCGGCCTGGACTGGTACGCCGGGATGACCCCGTCGAACGTGCACGCCTACCAGGAGGCGGAGCGCGGGCACGGCCGGATCGCCGACGCGATGGAGTTCCGCTCCCGGCAGATCAAGGACGACCCGGTCCGGCTGCTGAACGGGCTGCGGCCCGAACTGTCGCCCGCCGACCGGGAGGTGGTGGCCGACAACGGGCTGCGGCGGATGCTGCAGAGCAACTACCGGGAGGCATTCCGGCACGGCGCGGACGGCTGGATCGACGACGTGCTGGCGTTCACCGCCGACTGGGGGTTCAAGGTCGAGGACATCGCGGTGCCGAGCTGGCTGTGGCACGGCACCGACGACCAGTTCTCCCCGGTCGAGCACTCCCGCTGGCTGGGCGACCACATCCCCGGCGCCGAACTCTTCCTGGAGCCCGGCGCCGCGCACTTCGGCGCGTTCCGGGTGCTGACCACCGCCCTGGCCTGGGCGGCGGGCTGAGGCCTCAGGCCGTCACCGGGGTGACCGGCGCTCCCCCGCCCAGCACGGCCAGGACGTTGTCCACGGCCAGGCCGCCCATCGCCTGCCGGGTGGCGACGGTGGCACTGCCCAGGTGCGGGGCCAGGACGGCGCGTTCCTGGGCGAGCAGCGCGGACGGGACGGCCGGCTCGTGCTCGAAGTTGTCCACGGCGGCGGCGAACAGCGCGCCGGACTCCAGCGCGGCGGCCAGCGCCTCCTCGTCCACCACTCCGGCGGTCATGCTGACCACCACCGCCCCGCGCGGCAGCAGGGCGAGGCGGCGGGCGTCCAGCAGGTGCCGGGTGGCGGCGCTGAGCGGGGCGGTGACGACCAGCACCGTGGAGTGGGCGAGCAGGTCCTCCAGCGGCCGCCAGGTGGCGCCGTCGGCCTGCTCGGGCGGCAGCTCGCGGCGATTGTGGTAGCTGACCGGCATGTCGAAGGCGCGGGCCCGGCGGGCCACCGCCTGCCCGATCCGGCCCATGCCGAGCACGCCCAGCGGGGTGCCGGCCAGCTCCATGCCGAGCAGGAAGTTCGGCGCCCAGGTCCAGGGGCTGCCGGAGCGCAGCAGGCGCTCGCCCTCGCCGAGGCGGCGGGTGGCGGCCAGCAGCAGCGCCCAGGCCATGTCGGCGGTGGCGGTGGTGAGCACGCCGGGGGTGTTGGAGACCAGCACGCCGCGTTCGGCGCAGGCGGCCAGGTCGATGTTGTGGTGCCCCACGGCGTGGTTGGCGACGATCTCCAGGAGCGGCCCGGCCGCGTCCAGGAACTCGCCGTCGACCCGGTCGTCCAGGGTGGTGAGCACGGCGCGGCGGCCGCGGACGGCGGCCAGCAGGTCGGCCCGGTCCATCGCCCGGTCGGAGTCGTGGCAGGTGACGGCGTGGCGCGCGGTGAGCCGTTCGATCACCCCGGGCGCGAGGCGCCGGGTGACCAGGACCGGGGGCGGGGTCTGCTCGCTCATGGTCCCGCAGCGTACTCGCCGCCCCCGGTCGCTCGCCTACACCGGCTGCGGCTCCAGGTCCCGGTTGATCCGCTTCCAGCCGCGCGCCGCGACCGTGTTGGGGTGCTCCTCGCCGAACTGCCGGATCAGCTCGCCGATCGCGCGGGCCCGCAGTTCGGCGGCCTGGGTGTGCCGGCCGGCCGAGCGCAGGGTGATCGACAGGTTGGCCTCGCAGGCGACGGCGTCCGGGTGCCGGGGCGTGTAGCGCTCGCACAGGCCCTGGTAGGCGGCCCGGCCGAGTTCCTCGGCGAGGCCGATCTGGCCGTCGTCGCCGTAGGCGTTGGCCAGGTTGATCACCGCGTTGAGGGTGTACGGGTGGTCCGCTCCGACGGAGTCGGTCAGCCCCTCGACGGTGAGCCGGCCGCGTTCGATGGCTCCCTGGATGTCACCGCTGCCGCGCAGGTAGATGCCGAGGTTGTTGGCGCAGGCCAGGGTGAAGGGGTGTTCGTCGCCGAACAGGCGGCGGTGGCCTTCGAAGACGGTGGAGCAGAGGTCGCGGGCGGCCTCCTTGTCGCCGGAGGCGCTGTGGTCGGCGGCCAGGTTGAGCGCGCAGGCGAGCGCGTCGGGGGCGTCGGCGCCGTAGCGCTCCAGGTAGCGCTCGTAGGTCTCCTTGGTGATCCGGCGGGCTTCGGCGAGCGCGCCGATGCGGCGCAGTGAGACGGCCAGCGACTTGGCGTTGCGCAGGTTCTCCGGCAGGTCGGGGTCGAGGACGTCGCCGAGGTCGGAGGTGACTTCCTGGAGCAGGTCCACCGAGCCGCGGTAGTCGCCGAGTTCGCGCAGGTCGCGGGCGAGGTTGGACTTAGTGGAGAGGGTGTAGGGGTGCCGGGGGCCGAGGACGGCGGTGCGCCGGTCGAGGGTCTCCTGGTCGAGTTCGCGGGCGGCCTCGCTGTTGCCGACGAGCCGGTAGTCGATGGCCAGGTTGTTGGCCATGGAGAGCGTGCGCGGGTTGTCGTCGCCGAACAACTCGCGGAACTGGTCGAGGATTTCGCGGTCGAGGTCGAGTGCGGCCTGGAACCGGCCGAGTGCCCGGCGGTCGGCGCCGAGGGAGCCGGCCGTCATCAGGGTGTACGGGTGGTGCTCGCCGAGCAGGGCCCGCTGGCGTTCCAGGGTGTCCTCGTCCAGGGCCAGGGCTTCGGCGTAGTTGCCCTGGGAGCGCAGCACGTTGGCGAGTTGGAAGCGCAGCAGCAGGGTCTGCCGGTCGTTCTCGCCGAGCTTGTTGGTCCACTCGGTGTCCAGGGCGTGGCCGAGGTCGCGGGCGCGGTCGAGTTCGCCGCGCTTCCAGAGGTAGCGGACGCGGTCGATGAGCAGCTGGCGGGTGTCCGCCTCGTCGCAGTTGTGCGCCTTGGAGGGCGACAGGTGCGGCCAGATCTCGTCGAAGGCGGGCCAGTTGGCGGGGTCGTCGGTGTCGCCGAGGACCGGCCGGGCGCCGGTCAGGATGCGATGCACCTCGTGGACGGCGATCTCCTGTTCGTCGTCGGTCATCTCGGCCCGGATCACCGCCTGGACGAGCCGGTGCACCTGGAAGCTGTTGCTGCCGGCGTCAACCTTGGCCAGCGCGTACCGGCCGATCGCCTGGATCACCTTGCCCAGCATGAACTTGTCGCTGAGGTCGGCGTCGTACTTCACCAGCGCCCGGATCATCTGGTCGCTGTAGAAGAGGTTCATCGAGATCGGCTCGGGCGCGAAGAACGCGCAGAGCTGGAGGAGCCGCACGGCGGCCGGGGACTGCTGGCGCAGCCGGCCGATGGAGACGTTCCAGGTCGCGCCGACCGGGGTCGGGTAGTCGGCGGGGCGGGCGACGGCCAGCGCGCGGGCCGCCTCGGCGTGCAGTTGGGCGACGTAGGTCTCCACCGGGGTGCCGGTGGTGTCCAGCCAGGCGGCCGCGACCTCGACGGCGAGCGGCAGGTCGCCGACCGCCTCGGCGACCCGGTCGGCGTCCGGGCGGGACAGGCCGCGGGCGCGCCGGCACAGGTGCTCGACGCTCTCGCCGCGGGTGAAGACGTCCACCTCCAGCGCCTCGGCGTGCCCGGTCCAGGCCTGGTTGCGGGAGGTGACCAGGATGTGGCCGGAGCCGCCGGGGAAGAAGCGGCGGATCTCGGCCGGTTCGTCGGCGTTGTCGAAGATCAGCAGCCAGCGCGAGGTGGGCACGCCGCGGCGCAGCGCCTCCCGGGCGGCCTCGGCGGCTTCGGTGACGGAGTCGCCGACGCGCAGGCCGAGCCGGCGGGCGAGGTCGGCGAGGGCGGGGGCGACGAGTTCGGTCTGTTCGGCGTCGATCCACCAGACCAGGTCGTAGTCGGACATGAACCGGTGCGCGTACTCCAGCGCGACCTGGGTCTTGCCGACGCCGCCGAGCCCGTACAGCGTCTGGGGGGTGGGCAGGACGGCCGCCATGCCGCCGCGCAGCTGGTTGCGCAGTTGTTCCAGGACGGCGGCGCGGCCGGTGAAGGAGGGGTTGCGCGGCGGGACGTCCCACACGGTCGGCTTGCTGCCGGGGAAGCGCGGCCCGCCGCCGTTGGACTCGGTCAGGGCGACGTCGCCGCGGCCGAGGGCGCGCAGCAGGGTCTGGACGGACTGCGCCTCGTCGCGGCCGACGAGGTCGACGGGGTTGCGGTTGCTGAAGGGCGCGGTGAGCCTGACGTCGCCGACGCGGACGGGGACGAGCTGGCGCCGGGTGCCGGCGGGGTCGGAGTTGACCACGGACTCCCACAGCGCCCGGGCCTGCGGGGAGCGCTGGTAGGCGGGCGAGAGCACGGCGACGGTCCGGTAGGCGGCGTCGATGCCGCGTTCGGTCTCCTCGCGCGGGTCGGTGCCGGCGCTGAGGTCGCGGGGCAGCACCCGGAAGCCGGCCCGGGTGAGCACGGACTCGATCCAGTCCGCCCACATCCGGTCCTCGGGGACGTAGGAGAGGTAGAGGTCGGCGGGGACGGACGGGCGGCGGCGGGTGAACGCGTCCACGTAGCGCAGCCGCAGTTCCTCGTCCATGACCGGCAGGGAGGTGACCTTGCGCTGGGTGATCATCGCGGTGAGCCGCTCGCAGGCGGCGAGCATCGAGGTGGGGGTGCCGGTCTGGTCGCCGAAGGTGGCGAGGATCTCCTCGTAGGCGTAGAACGGCCGGTACGGGATCTCCACCGAGCCCCAGTAGGCGGCGAGTTCCTCGCCGTTGAGGCCGGTCGGCAGCCCGTCGAAGCGGACCCGGGCGAGGGAGCGGCCCGCGTCGGCCTTCTCCTTCTCGCCCTCGTCGATGCGCATCGGGACGGGCAGGATGCGGATGCCGCGCTCGCGGTAGCGGTCGTGGATGTGCTGGGCGATCCGGGAGGCACCGTCGATGGACTGGTCGCTCAGGGTGAAGCAGACCACCAGGTCGTCGGGCATCTGGACGGTGCAGATCTCGGCGATGTCGGACAGTCCGGTGCGCGAGTCGATGAGCACGTAGTCGTACCGCTTGCTCATGTCGGCCTTGAGGGCGTCGAAGAACTGCCCGCCGTCGAAGCGGTCGTAGAAGATGTCCCAGTCCAGGTGGGTGACGGCCTCGGAGTAGTCCCGGTTGAACTGGCCGGCGGACAGGAAGTCCAGGCTGCCCCCGGTCGGGAACAGCGGCCAGGACAGCGACAGCGCGTGCGGGTGCACCCTGGCGAAGTCCAGGTGCCAGCCCTCGGCGTGCTCGACCGGGCGCAGGGCCTCCTCGCGGTACTCGGCGATCAGGTCCATCATCCCGGTCGTGCCGGCCAGCGAGGCCGGGTCGAGGAAGGGGTGGAAGAACTTGGCCAGGCCCGGCGCCTCCAGGTCCCAGTCCACGGTGAGCACCCGGTAGCCGTTGGCGGCCAGGATCCAGGCGGTGTTGGCGAGCGCCATGGTGCGCCCGGTGCCGCCCTTGTAGGAGTAGAAGGTGATGATCCGACCGTTGCGGTCCTGCTCCACGGACCGTCGCTCGGCCTCCCGCTGGGCGGCCAGTTCGGCCACGGTGAGGCCCCCGAGGCGGAAGTTCCTGGTGGGGTTCTCGCTCATCTGGGTCGTCCTCCCAAGGGCGCCATCCCGTCATCGGGGTCATCGCCGTCGTCACGGTCTGGGTGGTCGTCACTTCCGGAGCCGTCCTGCCCGAAGGGGGCCTCGCGGCCGAACGGGGCCGCGCCCGGGCCGCGCCGGAACGCGTCCCGCAGGTTCGGGCGGGGCGGCGGCGGATCCTCCGGCTCGGCCCTGGTGCGGCCCTCGAAGGCGTACTTGGCCTTCATGGCGGCCCGGGGCAGCGCGTCGTCGAAGTCCTCCAGGGTGTTCAGCCCGGTCGGGCCGGTCACGCCGAGGAAGCTGGGGCGGCTCGCCCGCCGGGTGATGCGCAGCGCCTGGTCGCTCAACTCGCCGAGTTCGCCGCCGCGTTCCTCGCACTCGGGATCCTCGGTGTTCCACGGCTCCAGGACGCTCACCCAGGTGGCGTCCGAGCGGTCGAAGCGGCGGACGAGCTCCCGGCGGTCCGGATCGCGCAGCGCCCACCGGTCGAGCAGGAGCAGGCCGGGGGCGGCCGCCTCCCCCTCGATGATGGATTCGACCTCGTCGTCGAACTCGTGCACGGTCGGCTGGAACCCCAACTGCCGGGCCAGCCGCACCGCGTGCTGGGCGATCGGCGAGCCGGCCGGTCGATAGGGGTGCCAGTCGGTGCGCCGGGCGCCGTAGAAGTCGGGATTGCGGTCGGGCGGCACCTCACCCTGGTGGTAGGAGAGTACGGAGATCCGCAGCTGCTTGGTCGGCGCGCTCACGTCGAAGGCGCTGGGCAGCCCGCTGAAGTCCAGCCGCCGCCCGACCGGGATCACCGTCTCCTCCGCCACCTGCACGATCCGCGCCGCCAGCCGGTGCACGGCCAGCTCGTAGGCGGAGCGGAAGTAGGTGAGCTTCATCAGCGCGTACAGGCCCTCGGTGGCGTAGTCCGGCCCGAAACTGGCGTGGTTGAACTGGAGTTCACTGGCGACCTTGGGCAGCCGGTAGCGGCTCATCGGCGCCCACAGCACCGGCACGATGCCACTGGTGCGCTCCGCGTCGATCGTCGCCGGGTACACCGGACGGCGGGTGAAGGCGTGCCACTCCTGCCCGCACGGGACGCTGTTGAAGTACCGGGGCGAGTACAGCGGTACGAACACCCGGCAGGTCGCCAGCTCCTCCGACAGCCGCTCCGCCCACAACTCCCCCTGGTGCATGGACTCGTCCATGAAGCCGACCGGCACCCCGGCCGGGACGGTGGTCAGCTGCAGCACCGCCTCGCACAGGTCCCGGTACAGCTGGCGGACCCAGTGGTTCGGATCACCGGCTCCGCGCGTGCCGGCCTTCGGGGTGTGCGCGTAGGAGAGGAAGAAGTACGGCCGGGCATCGTCCTCGTCCCAGCCACGGTCGTTCACACGCGCCTCCCCCGGGCCCGTCGGCAACCTGGTTCCCGCAGCCCCCGTGCGGCGGGGTCTCAGTGTAGGAACGACTGAGGACCCAAGGGAATAGCACAACGAGTCGCACGAATTGACATGACCGAAACGACGCGGCTGTGCGCCCGCTTATCGTGGCTCCGGGGCCTGCTCCAGCGCGCCCGATACGGAGTACAAGGAAGGTAGCCATGGACCACCTCAACTGGCAGAAGCCGAGCTTCAGCGGGGAGGAAGCCAACTGCATCGAGATCGCTTCCGACGGCGACCTCGTCTACCTCCGCGAGTCCGACAACCCCACTCACATCGTCACCACCACCCGCGCCAAGCTCAACGCCTGGCTCCTCGGCGCCAAGGCCGGCGAGTTCGACCACTTCATCGCCTGACCTCCACGGCCGGACATGGCGCGGGCCCGCCTGGAGAAGGCGGGCCCGCGTGCCATGCATGGCACCTATGCCTGATCCCGCCGATCCCGAAGCCGCTCGGACCGGGCCTGGCAGACACCGCCGACGGCGGCGGCCAGCAGGATCAGGACCAGCATGCCCGTCACGCCCGGCCCCGCCGACGCTTGAACTCGCGCAGCAGAGCCAGCAGGTTGATCAGGGTGCTGGCCGGGATGTTGCCGATGGAGACCAGGGCCCGGCCGTTCAGGTCGGCTTCGCCGGACTGAGCGGACGGCCAGAGGAGGCCGAACTCGCGTCCCTCCGTACGGAGATCGACGATCAGTTCGGTGATCTGCCGGCCGGTGAGCTGCCGCAGGGCCGGGTCGGCGGGGTGGATCGGGTGGTGGGCGATCACGCGGCGCCGTCCAGCTCGAACCAGACGCGCTTGCCGAGCTTCTGCGGCTCCGCACCCCAGCGGTGCATGAGCCCCTCCACCAGCATCAACCCCCGCCCGGACTGGGCGAACGGGTCGGGCTTGCGCTGCTCGGGCAGCACAGGGCTGCGGTCCGCGACGGTGACGCGGAGCGTCCCGCGGACGACGGCGACCAGGACGACGGGCGCGGCGGTCAACCCGTGCCGCCAGGCGTTCACCACCAGCTCCACGAGAGCGAGTTCAGCATCCCCGATGGAGGAGTTGGGGTACCCGGCGCGCGCCATGGTGTCGCGCAACGCCTCGCGAGAGACGGTGAGGGAGGGGGAGTTGAGGTTGGGGTCACACATGGGGAATCTCCCAGCGGTGCAAAGTGATTGGTGAGTGGACTGTAGGGCCAATCACCACAATCCTGCAACACTCTCCGCATCTAGATCTACACTTTCAGTAGGCGGCCTACTCGTTGGCCGAACTACTGCACGAGAAGGGCACGTGCATGGGATTCAGGACCGCAATCAGTGAACGGCAGCGTCGACTTGGCGATGAGCTGCGACGTCTCCGCACCAGCACAGGCATGTCTCTTCCGGACCTCGGCGAGCTGGTTGGCATGAAGGGACCAGCCGTCAGCCACACCGAGTCGGGCAGGCTCGGTATCAATCCTGAGCGCTTGACCCTCTGGCTCGACGCCTGTCATGCCAACGATCCCGAGTATCGAGCGGGCCTTCTCGCCATGGGCCAGAGCAACGGCAAGGGCTGGTGGACGGAATACCGGCCCTACGTTCCAACGTCAGCCCTCGATCTCGCCGAGTTCGAACACAGCGCCACCCGCCTGGACACCTACGAGACGCTACTGATCCCTGGGCTGCTCCAGACCAAGGGCTACAGCGAGGTCATCCTCGAATACGCGCAGAAGACCGTCGAGTTCCGGCAGTCGCGACAGCGAATCCTCAGCGTCGAGAGCGGGACGCCATTTCATGCCGTGATCCACGAGGCTGCCCTACGAACGATGTACGGCGGACCTACCGTCATGCGTGACCAGCTGAACCACTTGATCGAGGTCGGCAAGCTGCCCCACGTCACCATCCAGATCCTGCCGTTCGACTGCACCGTGTTCGCCTCGGCCGACACCCCGTTCATGCTGCTTCACGGCAGACACTCCAAGCTGGACACCGTCTTGATGGAACAGCCCCAGGGCTCACCATTCCTTGGCGAGCCCGAAGCAGTAGCCTCGTTCCGGCGACAGTTCGAACGACTCAAAGGCCTGGCACTCCCGCCCCTGACGGCCAGCGCATCCGAGCCATCGCCCTCATATCGCGATTCATGGGGCTTGCTCCAACACATTCGGTACGCAGTACAGGGAAGGTAAGCATGGAACAGCTCAACTGGCAGAAGTCGAGCTTTAGTGGGGAGCAGACCAACTGCGTGGAGATCGCTTCCGACGGTGAGCTGGTCTACATCCGCGAGTCCGACGACCCCGCCCACATCGTCACCACCACCCGCGCCAAGCTCAACGCCTGGCTCCTCGGCGCCAAGGCCGGCGAGTTCGACCACTTCACCGCCTGACCCACTCGGCGCAGAAGGGCGGCTCCCGCGAACTCGCGGGAGCCGCCGCCTAGCGATCGGCGCTGAGCGCGGTATCGAGATACTCCTGCACCGGCTCGAACAGCCCGTACGGCACGTACTCGGGGATCTCGGCGAGGGTCACCCACGCGAGCTGGTCCAGTTCCTCCGTGTCGACCACCTCGGCGGTGCCGCTGACGACCTCGCAGGCCGTGTACGACATCAGTCGGCCGGTCTTCGGGTGCACGCGCTCACCCAGGAGCTTGATCGCGGCCACACCGAGCCCGGTCTCCTCCACCGTCTCTCGGACAGCCGCCAGCTCGGGCGACTCGCCGGACTCGATCTCACCAGCCGGGAACTGCCACGAGAGCTGGCCCTCGCTGACCCGCCGCCGGACCATCAAGACGCGGCCTTCGTGGACCACGATCGCGGCGGCGATTCCCGGGCGTTCCTCGGCAGTCTGCCGTGTCACGTCTGCTCCTCCAGCGCGGCCAGGACGGGTGGAAAGATCGTATCGGCGTCGATGAAGCGGGTCACCTTCTCTCGCCGACACCAGTGCCGAGACGATCTTCTCCAAGCGCTTTCTGGAGCACATCAGCTCCGGGGCTCGACCGGGCCTCTGATGATGACGGACTTCAGCCGGACCAGCGGTTGCCCCTCGCAAGGAGCCGCCGGTCAACAGTTCCCCGGAGCGTCAGAGCGGGAGACCCTTAGCAAGATTCTTATTCCAGATCAGGAATATGCCCGATACGGCTTGGACAGGCGCCGCAGCCGGCCTTAGCGTCGTTGATGGGTTGGGAGGCACTCGACCTGGAAGGGGTCAGCATGGCTGAGTACCCGCAACTGCTGCGTCTTACCGGCAAGTTCAACGGTCCGAACTGCGACGACGACGACTGCCCGAACGTGTACGCGACCGATCGGGGGACGTTCGTGGTCCAGGGCGACCACTTCACGGCCCTGAAGGTGCCCACCGGGGAGTCCGCTGTCGAGATTCCCCAACACGTCCTGGAGGAGGCCATCCGTGCTCTTGGATGGTGACCAGTGGCGCGCTCACTTCGACAGCTACCAGCACGAAGCGTTCCGGTTCGAGGCGCAGCCCGCCTACACCATGCCCAGGGAAGCAGAGAGCCTGGCCCGCTTTCTGCGCGGCGAGCCGAAGCCGGTCGATCACAACGCGGCGTGGCACCGGAGGGTGCACGGCTTCGTCTCCTCGGGGCGGATGATCGGCCGCGTCCGGGTGGTGCGCCGACCCCTCACGGACTACCAGCGGTACCAGTTCGCCTGGGGCATCCCCGGCAACATCGCCGCCGGGGAAGACATTCGAATCCTGGACGCCACTGAACGGAACTTCGGCATTCCCGACCAGGATTGGTGGCTGTTCGATGGCTCCTCGGCAGTCCACCTGAACTTCCGACCTGACGGCACCCAGATCAACCGGGAGCTGGTCAGCGGCGACATGCGCCGACACCACGAGTGGAAAAGAATCGCCCTGGCCCACTCCATGCCGTTTTCCGAATACCTGAAAGAGCTCGGGTGACGCTCGACCCGGATCAGCTCGGCCGGTCGAAGTCCGATCTGGCCGAAACGCTCAGAAGGCTCCGCCTGGAAGCCGGCCTCACAGGAGACCGGCTTTCGGTGCGTTGTGGCATATCCCAGAGCAAGATCAGCAAGATCGAGACCGGAAAACTGACCCCGGCCCTCGTCGATGTGGAGCGCATCCTCAGGGCTCTTGGGGCTCCGGCCGCCCTCGTCCGGGAAGTGTCCTCGCTGGCTCGTACGGCCAATACCGAGTGGCAAGACAAGCGAACCTCGTGGCGCCGGGGCATCGAAAAGCGACAGGCGGAGCTGGCGTCGCTGGAGTCGGACGCGACAGAGCTGCGATATTTCCTGCCGGCAATGATCACAGGCCTCCTGGCCACGCCCGATTACATTCGGGCCAGCTTGAGCCACTCCCCCGGTGACAGGACGATCATCGTGGGCCGCAAGCTGGAACGCCAGGCGGCTCTCTATGACGAATCAAAGTCATTCACGTTCCTGCTCACGGAGCAGGCGGTGAAGTGGGCACTGCTTCCTCCTCAGGCAATGGCCGTCCAGATTGACCGCCTTGCATCGCTCGCCCATCTGCCGTCCGTTCGAATCGGCGTGATTCCCTATGGGACACTTATTACTCGCGGACCAATGAACACGTTCACGGTGTACGACGACCGCCTCGCCACTGCGGAGTCGTTCACCGGCCGTCTCGCATTTCGCGATCACCGGGACATCCAGCGCTATCTTGAAATTTTCTCGACATTCGAAGAATCCGCCCTCTTCGGCGACGAGGCCAGGGGGCGGCTCAGCGAATGGTCGATGATGTACCGCGGGTGATCTTTATTCACTGACGGGAATATCGTTGTCCGGTCTGCGCGAACCCTCCTAGTCTGGACACCTGCGCTACGGCGGCTCGGTACGGCAGAAGGATGGGCCGATGAAAACCTGGGAGTTCGTGAAGGACCGGACCGCCACCCGGGGTGCGGTCTGGAGATCGGTCGACGGCTCGCTCTACAAGCGGACCGGCGGAGAGGACTTGCGGGCGGAAGTCGAGTTCCAGCAGCTGGCCGCCGGACTGGGATTCCCCGTACCTGCGATTGTCGACAGCGGATTCGAAGGCGGAAGTTACTTCGCCGTCGAACGCACCATCGGCAACAGCTCGTTGCACGAGGACGCCCTGGCCGACGCTCAGCGGGCCGGACAGGTCAGCGACCACGTGATCAGCGCCGCGGCCGCCATCTCCTCGAAGCTCCTACAGGCCCAGGCGAGGCACCCTCTGCCCTCAACACCGTGGTTCGAGAAGGCGGCCTTCGCAGCGGACGTCTTCAAGGAGAACCCGGACTTCGACACGCCGCGGGTCCACCAGGCTGTCGAGCACGCCCTCGACCGCCTGTCCCGACTCCCCATGGTGCACGGGCACTTGGACTACGGTCTGCCCAACATTTTCACGGCCGGGGTCATCGACTGGCAGCACCACGGACCGATCCCGTTCGGCTACGACGTGTACCCGGCGCTCGACATCGTGGCCTTCAAAGGCGGAGGCAAGGGCTACACCATCACCTCGGAGCAGCGCGCCACGTACACCTTCGCACTCGACCGGACCAGCACGTCCCTGATCGGCTGGCGGGTGAGCGATCACCTGGGCGACTTCCTGCTCGTCAAGTGCTTCTTCTTCCTTGCCCTCATGCGGCCCACTCACCCCGCACGGCATGACAAGCACATCAAGTGGCAGTACCGCCGTGCCCTCTTCTCGATGGGACTTGAGCAGTATGAGTCGTCCACCACGATCGACACCGGAGCCTTCCCCGCTCTGGAACAGTTCGCCGCTGAACACCGGTAGGCCGGTTCCCACCGTTCGCGACCGTGACTACCTGATGGATCACCACGGTGTCGTCTTCAAGGTCATCGGGGACAGTCACCCCGGCAGCCACTACCTGGGCTACGTCAAGTACCACCCTGACGAGAAGGGGGACCGGCGGGTGTTCGGCCGGACCTACCGGCAGAACAGTGTCGTGTCGAAGTCCTTCGGCATCCTGGCCGACCGACCGGAGTGCTACGTCTACTCCGACGCCCTCGGCTGCGTCATCACGGGCATTCCGCGCGAAGACGTCGCTGTCCACTACTCGTGCCGCCAGGCCCTCGCCGCCATCCATGAGGAACCCGGCGCGGTCGCCGACAACCCGGCGGGCAAGGACCTCCTGGCGATCACGGAGTGGGTCACCGCGAACGGCGCCCGAGATCTCCTGGGTGTCACCGGGTCCTTTCTCGTCGGCTGTTTCAACGAGCGCTCGGACATCGACCTCGTCTGCTACGGGCCGGAGGGCTACGAGGCCGCCCAGGACCTGTTCCAGCAGACCGCTCTGATCAAGCCCTACGACGGAGACGACCTGACCCGGCTGTACATCCGCCGGGCCAAGTACATGGAGGGCAGCTCCTTCGAGGCCCTCATCAAGCAGGAACGCCGCAAGCTTCAAGGGCTCACCGTCAACACCGGCGCGCACATCAACTGCGAACCCATCCGCTCCGACCGCGACAGGCCCTTCTCCCGTATCTCCTCCAAGGAGATCGGAGAGATCTCCCTCCTCGCGAGAATCACCGACCACGCCGAAGGCCTCACCACCCCGGCGCTCTACGGGATCAAGGTCAGGACCATCCTGAGCTCGACCATCGACGAGCCCGACTCCTTCGCCCGCCGGATCACCCACATGCGCTCCTACCTCGGCGCCTACACCGGCGCGTTCCGATCCGGAGACACCGTGCACCTGTCCGGCAAACTCGTCCACTCCCAGGACGGCGACCGCAGCAGCTTCGGCATCGAGCTCACCCCCTGGACCGTCAGTGGCTCCTACGTCGCCAACCTCGCCGCGTAGGCGCCGCGCGGTGGCCCTGCTCGTCA
The DNA here is from genome assembly GCF_040304045.1 of Kitasatospora sp. NPDC094016. Taxonomy (NCBI): domain Bacteria; kingdom Bacillati; phylum Actinomycetota; class Actinomycetes; order Kitasatosporales; family Streptomycetaceae; genus Kitasatospora; species Kitasatospora sp. NPDC094016. The sequence continues at coordinate 77,521 of NZ_JBEOUK010000005.1, read as the reverse complement.
TCCGACACGCCGAGTCCGTCGAGAACGCCGACAAGTACCACGGCTTCTACCAGGACCCCCGCCCCTACAGCGGAGCCGCCGCCCATGCCATCTCCCACACCATCGTCGGCCTGACCCCGCGCGGCTTCCGGCAGGCCCAGTGGCTCGCCGGCATCCTGCCGAAGCTCGCCGGCCCCACGCCACACGTCTACACCTCGACCTACCGCAGGACGATCGACACCGCCGCGATCGCCCTGCCCGACATCCCCGACGGCTGGCCCCAGCAGACCACGCTCCTCGACGAGCAGCACTACGGCGACGCCACCTACATGACCAAGCGTGAGCTGAGCGACAGCTACCCCGAACTCGCCAAGGACCGCCGCCTGCGCAAGCACCTCTGGACCGCACCGGGTGGCGGCGAGTCGCTCGCCGAAGGCGTACTCGACCGGGCCACCGAGTTCGCCGCCCTCGCCCAGGCCGAACTCCAGGAATCGAGCACCGTCGTCGCCTTCACCCACCAGACCGCCGCAGTGGCACTCCGCTCCCTACTCGAAGCCTGCACCCTGGCCGAGATCCTCGCCGAGGAGCGGAAGGGCAAGATGCCCAACGCCGCGATCCTCCACTACGAACTGCGAGACGGCCAGTTCACCCGGACGGGAACCACAACCCCGCCGATCTAGGAGGAGCCCGTGCGACACCTGTTTCTCAACGGCCCTGTCCAGAACGGCCCCTTCACCTTCGACACCCGCCCCGGCAAGGCCGTCGGCATCCGCCTCGCAGCCGCCCTCGACGCCATCCTCGGCTTACCGCCCGCACCCCACCTGTGGAACACCGTCACCCTCGCCGGAGACCTCCGCCACCGCGAGGCTGAGGGGCCGAAGATCCCCCGTCAGCGCTTTGAGGCCGACCTCATCGCGAGCAAGTACGCGCCGGGACAGTATCCGGCCGGCGGCATCATGACCGACACCGACACTGAGGTCGCAGGCCTCGCCCTGGAGATGATCGAAAACAACCTCCGCGCCGGCACCCTGACCATCAGCCGTGAGACCGTTCCCACCTGCCGGGCCTGCGGCCACATGACCGGTACCGGTGGCCGCCCCTGCAACGCCTGCGGGAGCACCGACACCCGGGACCGCACAAGCCTTCACCTTGTCGCCGAACTCCCGAAGGACCGCCCCGTCCTCGACCGCTCCGACATCCACGCCAGTCGCCGGCAGCAGCCCAGACACCTTCAGGGCACCGTCGGCAAGGTTCCAGGGCGCCTGATCCTCTCCCGTACTCGCGACCACGGCATCGACCTGTCGCCATTCGGTCTCGACCGCCTCGTGCTCGACCCTCGCGTCGGCATCCATGCCACCGTCCTCGCCGCAGCCCGAAGGCACCGGGCGGAGGTGGCCGTCATGGCCACCACCCAGAACGCCGCCAACCACATCGCCGCCCACGGCCTGCACTTCCGCGGACACGACGGCATCCGCCTCCGCTATGCCCTCCACGGACACCTGCCCTACAACCACATGGCAGATCTTCGACCGCTCCACGACGCATACCGAGCCACCCCGGCGATCAAGGAGAGCTTCGAAGCCTGGTTCCTCCCCCTCTTCTCCCTACAGGCCAAGGCCGCAACCCGGCCCGAGCAGTTGCCGGCAATCTTCAGGCACTACATGCGGGCGCACCTGGCCAGACCGGCTGCAGCCGACGAAGAGATGATCGAGGTCCTACGGTGCTCAGTCGAAGCCGGCAACACCGAATGGATCACCCGGAAACGCGCGCTGGCCGCCGCGATGACAGCCTGTGAGGCCACCGCGTAGAAGCATCCGGCCCTGCATAGGAAGTCGGGCCCACCGACTTCCTATGCAGGGCCGCTCGACAGGAACGTCGCCGCCTTCGGGGGAAGGGCGGCTCCCGCGAGTTCGCGGGAGCCGCCCTTTCCCCCAGGCGCCGCCGTCACGCTGCGGCGGGCGTCGGGACGATCCAGAGCTCGGCCGGGCCGCTGATGATGACGGACTCCAGGCGGGCCGGCACCGGACTGGCCGGGTCCAGGATGCTGCCGGGGTAGGCGCCGAAGAGGCCGTCCAGGGCCACTTCGGCCTCCAGCCGCGCCAGGGGTGCGCCGAGGCAGAAGTGCGGGCCGTAGCCGAAGGACAGGTGCTCCTTGTCGGGGCGGGTCGGGTCGAAGTCGTCCGGCCGGTCCGGGTGGACCTCCGGGTCCCGGCCGGCCGCGCCGAATCCGAGCAGGATCGGCTCGCCCTGCCGGATGACCACGCCCTCGCCGAGGTCGATGTCCTCCAGCGGGTAGCGGAGCGGGATGTGCATCACCGGGCTCTCGTGGCGCAGGGTCTCCTCGATGACGTCCTCCCACGCGAGGGTGCCCTCGCGGACCTGGGCCAGGTAGCGGGGGTGGGTGAGGAGCGCCTGGACGGCGCTGGTGATGAGGTTGACGGCGGTCTCGTACCCGGCGCCGAGCATCAGGAAGAGCTCGTCGCGGGACTCCTCCTCTTCGCGGCCCGTGTCGCCGCCGGTGCTGACGGCGGCCACGTCGCTGGCGAGGTCGGGCCCGGGCTCGCGCCGTTTGAGCTCCAGCAGTTCGGCCAGCACCACGTTGATCTCCGCCCGCGAGAGCGTCATCTGCTCGGTCGTCGCCGTCGTCGTCAGCAGGGTGTCCATCGACCGGCCGATCTGCGGCCGCATGTCGGCGGGTACGCCGAAGAGGTCGCAGATCACCGTCATGGTGAGCGGGAGCGAGAGGGCCCGGCGGATGTCCACGGCCTCGCCGGGGGCGAGGTCACGGAACGCGCCGACCAGGGCGGCGGTCGTAGCCTCGATCCCCGGCCGCAGCGCGGACACCCGGCGGAGCGAGAACGAGGGCGCCATCCGTCGTCGTGCCGAGCGGTGTTCGTCGCCGTAGCGGTTGAAGAAGTTCTGCTGGAACGCGATCGGCCCCATCGGCCACCCCTCGGGCACCGAGGCCAGGCCGGGCCAGTGCTTGCGCGGGTCGCGGGAGATCCGCGGATCGCCGGTCAGGGCGCGGATCACCGAGCTGCGGGTCACGGACCAGGCGATGATGCCGCCGGGGAGTTCGACCCGCACGGCGGGCCCGGCGGCGCGGAGCTCCGCGTTCTGCTGGTGCAGGGCCCGGGCGGTCATGTCCAGCACCGGGCAGCCGTTGTCGTCTGGAGCCATGGCATTGCTCCTCAGGATCTCTCGGGGGCGCCCCGGCGGTCCGTGCGCGGCACGGCCCACCGTGTCCGGGGTCTGTGCTCCGTTCTAGAACGGCCCGGGGCGGTCGTCAACGGGCCGCGACAGTGTTACCAGGATCATCCAGCCAGACGGACTGTGCACCGTCTACACCGATGGTCACGCCGAACCGGCCCAGGTCCGGCCTCCCCTCCTCCACCCACCACCGGCGGCCGCCCACGATCTCGTCCCACAGCCAGCGGGGCCCGCATTGCTGAACAGCGTCCTCGCCGTTCCACCTGGCGTAGCGAACCGAGGCCCACGATCCGGCACCGTCGGACAGTTGCATGCGAAAGATGCCGCTGGGGTCGGCGGCGACATGCGCCGCCACCGCGAGTGGAAAAGAATCGCCCTGGCTCACTCCGTGCCGTTTTCCGAATACCTGAAGTCGGCCCCACCGACTTCTTGCGCAACACCGCATCCGTCGGCCCGCGTCCCAGGCGTCCTGGGGCGCGGGCCGACGTCATGACCGGGCCGGGCCTGTGCGGAGAGCGCAGGCCTGGCCCCCTCCGCAGGTAGGCGCGTCCTTGTGCGTAGGAAGTCGGTGAGGCCGACTTCCTACGCACAAGAGACCTGGACAGGACCGTCGCCGCTTCGGCGGGGCCGAAGTGGCGACGGGAGCAACCGAGCTGGAGGAGGGTGGGAGCGCGGGAGGGTCAGCGGCGGAGGAGGTGTTCGGCGAGGTCGACGGCTTCGCGGACGGGGACGAGTCGGCAGTCGGTGGTGCCGAGGCGGGTGGTGGTGATGCCGGTGGCGGCGGCGAGGACCTGGCTGCCGAGATCGGCGAAGTGGAGGTCGTCGAGCTCGGGGGCCCGGAAGGCGAGCCAGCCGTCGGGGCCGACGCAGCGGTATTCGCGCAGGGGGACGTCGGGCATGCGCTGGTCGGCGAGATGGAAGGCGGTGAAGCGGGCCATCGGGACGCCGAGCATCAGCACCCTGGCGTCGAGGTCGTAGAGGCGTCCGAGCGGGGACTCGGGGCCGAGATGGGAGGTGAGGGGGTGGTGGGCGGTGATCTCGTGGGCGTGCCGGCCGAGGGCCGTCCAGGAGGTCTGGGGGTGGCGGCTGCGCAGGGCGCCGGGGCGGGTGCGGATCTCCTCGGAGAGGGCGCCCATGGTCGGCGAGCACGGGGTGGTCGCCGGGTCGAACCGCGGCATCCGGGCCCGGTAGGCGGCGGTCTCGGCCGGGGTGAGGCCGGCGGTGGCGGTCTGGTGGATGCGCGAGGTGGCGGAGTTCTCGGGGGTGGCGGTGTAGGCGACCAGGGTGCCGCCGGGGCCGAGGACGTGGAGCAGCGCGTCGGCGACGGTGGCGGCGCCGCCGTCCACCGGGCCGAGGGCGCGCAGGGAGGCCTCGACGTGCACCACCATGCCCGGGCGGACGCCGAGTTGGGCGAACCCGGCGGCCAGACTCCCCGCGGTGAGGGCGGTATCGGTGAGGGCGGTATCGGTGAGGGCAGTGACGGTGCGCATGGCCGCTCCTCTGGGTCAGACCTCGGCGTGGCGGGCGTGGCCGCGCTCGTGGCGGGCCCGTTCGGCGGCCCGTTCGGCGGCGGCGGGCAACGGCACGGCGAGCCACGGAACGACGCTCTCACGCATGCCGTCGGCGAAGCGCAAGCCGAGCGCCGTGAGGGCGCCGGATCCGGCCAGCCGGTCGACGGCTTCGGCGGTGTACCGGCGCCAGAGCGCGAACTGCGTGCGCGCCCGGTCTGCGGCCTCGCCCGGCAGCCCGTCGTAGGCGAGCGCGCGGGTGCCCCAGTACTCGGTGACGGCGAGGTGCGCGTAGGTGCCCTGGAGCAGGCCTTCGAGCGGGCGCGGGTCGGGCCGCCAGGGCGCGAGGTACAGCCGGTCGTCGGCCGGGTCGTGGAGGTCGAACAGGTCGAGTACGGCGCCGAGTTTGACGTGCTGGAACTCGTGCGCGAGCAGCAGTGCGAGCGTCGGCGCGGTCGCGGGCCGGGCGATGCCGACCGCGCCGTGGGCCTGCCGGGCGGCCGAGCTGACGTCCCGCCCGGTGGGGCCCGGCCGTAGCGGGGTGATGGTGGTGAGGCCGGCCCGGAGGCCTTCCGCGTACGCGGGCAGGTCGTGCCCGAGCAGTTCCCAGGCTTCGCGCAACGCGCCCGTCCAGTCGAGCAGTTCGCCGTCGGAGAGCCGGCCGGCCACGGCGTGGTCGTGGCTGTCGCGCAGCGGGTCGACGTCCTCCAGGGTGACCGTCCACCCTCCGGCCAGCCGGACCCGCCGCAGCGGCTCGTCCAGGGCGGCGGACACCGATCCGTCGGACGCCCGCACGCTGAACCCGTCGGCCAGGCCGGTGACGACCGCCTCCCCGTCCGGGGCGGCGGTCCGCCCGAGGGTCGGCAGGTGCAGCCACCCGCCGCGCACCGGCACCGCGACCGCGTCCCCCCGCCCGGCGCGGACGGCGGCGGCGGCGGCCAGGGCGGCCAGCGGGCCGAGCCCGACGGTGAGGTCCCCGGCGAGCCGGCGGGCGGCCCAGGCGCGGGCGTACGGGTGGGCGAGGACGGTGTCGACGGCGGCGGGTGCGCTCGCGTCGAGTTCGGACAGCAGCGCCCAGGCCGCCGATCCGGGCTGCCCGGAGGCGTCCCAGGCGGCGGCCAGCATGGCCCGGGTGAGGGCGAGTTGGGCACGGGACAGGGCCCGTACGGTGTCCTGGTCCCCGTACCCGCGGGCGAGCTGGTCGAGCTGCCGCTCGGTGAGGGTGGCCGGCACCACCGGCTCCCCGGCCTGGGCGGGTACGGAAGGCCCCGCCGCGGCAACGGAACCGGCAACGGACCCGGCAACGGACCCGGCAGCGGAAGCGGCGGCGGAACCGGCGGCGGAACCCGCGGCGTCGCCGGCGAGTTCGTTGATGAGCTTCATGAGGTCACCGCAGTAGACGGAGGGATTGTCGAAGCCCGTGTCGGCCCGGTACCGGTGGGCGTACAGGCCGCCGCCGCAGCTGCGGACGACCGGGCAGGCCCGGCAGGCGGCGCTCAGCCCGGCCAGCCCCGACTGGCGGGCGGTCATGCCGGGGTGCAGCGCGACCTGGTCGAGGCTGTGCGTGAAGACGTCGTACCCCGTCTCCGGCGCGCCGTCGTAGGCGGTCTTGAGGCTGTCGGCCTGTTCGAAGCTGCCGTCCGTCTCCAGGACGACGAGGTCGGAGGGTTCCAGGCCGAGCGATTCGGTGAGGCTGGAGAGCCCGTGCAACGTCCGGTGGACGGATTCGAAGGTGCGGACGGCGAACGGGCGGCCGTCGGCGTCCCATCTCCGGTACACGGCCAACAGCCAGTCCGCGTAAGGCGTTTGCGCACCGTCGACGGCCGGTTTCGGCCGGTCCTCCCAAGTGGCGTGCGGCAGCAGGAAGTCGACGGCGGGGGGGTCGAGTTCGGCCAGGGCGCGGTAGACGGCATCCGGGTCGTTCTCGATGTCGACGGTGCAGAGCAGCCCGGCGTAGAGGTGCCGGTACGCGGGCCGGCGCAGCCGGTCGACCGCCCGCAGGACGTGCGGGTGGCTGCTGCGGCCGTCGGCGAAGCGGCGGTGGCGGTCGTTGGCGGCGCGGTCGCCGTCGAGCGAGACGCCGACCCTCATGCCGACTTCGGCGAAGAGTTCGCAGTAGGCGTCGTCGAGTTGGACGCCGTTGGTGTGGATGCGCAGGTCGAGTGCGCAGCCGGGCGGGAGGGCCGCCCGGAGCGCCTTGGCCGCGTGGCGCAACCGGTCCGGGCCGGCGAGCAGGGGTTCTCCCCCGTGCAGGACGACCCGGACGGCGGGCAGCCGGTGCGCGGCCGCGTGGTCGCCGATCCGCTCGGCGATCTTGTTCAGGACTTCGTCACCGATGACCTTGGGGCGTCGACGCCAACTGGTGTCGGCGTGCTCGTACACGTAGCAGTGATCGCAGGCGAGATCACACCGGCTGTGCACTTTCACGACGAACTGGGTGAAAGGCAGCGGAGTTGGCGTCATGGTCGATCGGATTCAGCCGGAGCCGATGGTCAGTCGGCTGATCAGATGGAGGAGTTGAAGGCCGCGACCGGCACCGCACCCGCGCCGGTGTCGGGCAGGGCTCGTCGGATCCTGGTGGAGAGTTCCTCGGCGCCGAGCTGGGCGAGGTCGGCCAGTGAAGGTCGGGTTTCGCCCTGAGGCTCCGTCAGTTCAGTGCGGGGCATGGTGTCCAGTGCGGGTGTCATGTTCGATTCTCTTCCACGATGGGGGTTAGAGAGAAGCAGGGCCGGGTATATACGTCGGCCTAGTCGACCAGGGTACTGCCAGCACGTGGGCTGTGCCGTTCTCTTGCGTGCCCCTAACAGCCCACTACCCCCTTCACGCAGCGAAGTCCCGCCAAAAGTTCACCCACTCGGCGGTCGCGTGAAGACACCTGACCGGCGCACAGGAGCACGGCGACGCGCCGCCGGCCCCACCCCGGCGGCGCCCCTTTGCCGACGTACGGCCGCCGCCCCGGACCGGCCCGCTCCACCGGCGCGGCCGGAGCCCGCTCCCCCAGCGCTCGCGCCCCATCCGAACCACCGGTCGGCGAGGGCCGGTTGGCGCGATTCGACAGCGCCCCGCGCTCCCCCGCCGCCGCACGACGGCCAGCCCGACGAGCCCGACGGCGGACCCGACGAGCCCACCGACGGACGCGCCGGTATTCGAACGCCTCGCAGACCCGCCCGCTACGGGCAGAGCCGCTCCACCCGCCACCCGCCCGCTCCGGCCGGATCGGCGAGGTAGCGCAGCCGGTCGTGCAGCCGGTTCTCTCGCCCCTGCCAGAACTCCACGCTCTCCGGGATCACCCGGTACCCGCCCCAGAACGGCGGCACGGGCACGCCCTCGCCCTCCGGGTAGCGGCGCTCCAGTTCGGCGTAGCGCTGTTCGAGGACGTCGCGCCCGCCGACCGGGCTGGACTGCTCGCTGGCCCAGGCGCCGAGCTGCGAACCGTGCGGCCGGGTACGGAAGTAGGCGGCGGTCTCGTCCCGGCCGACCTTCTCCACCCGCCCCTGGACGATCACCTGGCGGGCCAGCGCGACCCACGGGAACAGCAGCGCGGCGTGGGGGTTGGCGGCGAGCTCGGAGCCCTTGCGGGAGCCGTAGTTGGTGAAGAAGACGAAGCCGCGCGCGTCGTAGCCCTTGAGCAGGACGGTGCGCGAGCTGGGCCGCCCCTGGGCGTCGGCGGTGGAGAGCACCATCGCGTTGGGCTCGACCACCCCGGCGTCGTCCGCCTCGTGGAACCAGCGGGTGAACTGGGCGATCGGCTCGGGCGCGAGCTGTTCCTCGACCAGGCCCTCGTGGGTGTAGTGCTTGCGCATCACGGTGAGGTCCGGTCCGGGCCGGGCATCGTCGGCCAGGATCCGGGTGGCGGGGCTCAGGGGCGTCGACTGGGCGCGTTCCGGGGTCTGCACGTCAACATCATCCCGTACGACAAGCAACCGGCACCGCTACCTCCGGACAAACCCCGGTGGGAGATAAGGTGTCCCGCCACCGCTCGACCGCCCCCCGTACGGTGAATTGTCCCGAACCAGGCGTTTGGTTCCGGAGATTCCCGGGCACGACCGACCCTCGGCGGAAAAGTCAAGCAGGCCCAAGCGCAACATCACCATGGTGGTGTATGGCGCAATGCACCCGGTGCCTGTCACTCTGGCACCGAGTGCCAACCACCATTCGGTCACTGGCGCGCCGCCCCACCACGGCGCAGCGCCGATCGCAGAACTGAAGGAGCCGTCGTATGTCCGACTTCGTACCCGGGCTTGAGGGAGTCGTCGCGTTCGAGAGCGAGATCGCCGAACCCGACCGTGAAGGCGGCGCGCTGCGGTACCGCGGTGTCGACATCGACGACCTGGTGGGCCACGTCTCCTTCGGCCACGTCTGGGGCCTGCTGGTGGACGGCAAGTTCAACCCCGGCCTGCCGGCCGCCGAGCCGTTCCCGATCCCGGTGCACTCCGGTGACATCCGGGTCGACGTGCAGTCCGCGCTCGCCATGCTCGCCCCGGTCTGGGGCCTCAAGCCGCTGCTCGACATCTCCGCCGAGCAGGCCCGCGACGACCTCGCCCGCGCCGCCGTGATGGCACTGTCCTACGTGGCCCAGTCGGCCCGCGGCCAGGGCCTGCCGATGGTCCCGCAGAGCGAGATCGACAAGGCCGAGACGGTCGTCGAGCGGTTCATGATCCGCTGGCGCGGCGAGCCGGACCCGAAGCACGTCAAGGCCATCGACGCCTACTGGACCTCCGCCGCCGAGCACGGCATGAACGCCTCCACCTTCACCGCCCGCGTCATCGCCTCCACCGGCGCCGACGTGGCGGCCGCGCTCTCCGGCGCGGTCGGCGCGATGTCCGGCCCGCTGCACGGCGGTGCGCCGTCCCGCGTGCTCGGCATGATCGAGGAGATCGAGCGCACCGGCGACGCCACCACCTGGGTCAAGAACGCGCTGGACCGCGGCGAGCGCCTGATGGGCTTCGGCCACCGCGTCTACCGCGCCGAGGACCCGCGCGCCCGCGTGCTGCGCCGCACCGCCAAGGAGCTCGGCGCCCCGCGCTTCGAGGTCGCCGAGGCGCTGGAGAAGGCCGCGCTGGAGGAGCTGCACAACCGCCGCCCCGACCGCGTGCTGGCCACCAACGTCGAGTTCTGGGCCGCGATCATGCTGGACTTCGCCGAGGTGCCGGCGCACATGTTCACCTCGATGTTCACCTGTGCGCGCACCGCGGGCTGGTCGGCGCACATCCTGGAGCAGAAGCGCACCGGCCGGCTCGTGCGCCCCGCCGCGCGCTACATCGGCCCCGGCCCGCGCCGCCCCGAGGAGATCGAGGGCTGGGACGCCATCGGCCACTGAGCCCACCGGGCGCCCCGCGTCCGCACCACCCCTGAGCAGCGGGTCCGACCTCCGTCGGGCCCGCTGTTTCCGCAGTTGGGAGCCGTGAAGATCACAGTCTCAGCGTGCGGACGACCGTACCCCGGGCGGCTCCCCGGCCGGTAGGCTGCGCGCGTGGCTCAGATCCAGATCCCCGCTGACATCAAGCCCGCAGACGGCCGTTTCGGCTGCGGACCGTCCAAGGTGCGCCCCGAGGCCCTGAGTGCCCTCGCCGCCACCCAGACCTCCCTGCTCGGCACCTCGCACCGCCAGGCCCCGGTCAAGAACCTGGTCAAGCGCGTACGCGAGGGCGTGAGCAGCCTCTTCTCGCTCCCCGAGGGCTACCAGGTCGTCCTCGGCAACGGCGGCTCCACCGCCTTCTGGGACATCGCCGCGTTCGGCCTGGTGCGGGAGAAGTCCCAGCACCTGGACTTCGGCGAGTTCTCCTCCAAGTTCGCCTCCTCGGTCAAGGCCGCGCCGTGGCTCGCCGAGCCCAGCGTGATCAAGACCGCCCCGGGCACCCACCCGCTGCCGGTCGCCGAGGCCGGCGTCGACGTCTACGGGCTCACCCACAACGAGACCTCGACCGGCGTCGCGATGCCGATCAAGCGCCCGGTGGGCGCGGACGAGGGCTCGCTGGTCCTGGTGGACGCCACCTCGGGCGCCGGCGGCCTGCCGGTGGACATCACCGAGACCGACGTCTACTACTTCGCCCCGCAGAAGTCCTTCGCCTCCGAGGGCGGCCTGTGGCTGGCCGCGTTCTCCCCGGCCGCCCTGGAGCGCGCGGCCGAGATCGCCGGCTCCGGCCGGTACATCCCGCCGTTCTTCGACCTGCCGACGGCCATCGACAACTCGTCGAAGGACCAGACGTACAACACCCCGGCGATCTCCACCCTGTTCCTGCTGGCCGACCAGCTGGAATGGCTGAACGGCAACGGCGGGCTCGACTGGGCCGTCGCCCGTACGGCTGATTCCTCGTCCCGGCTGTACGCCTGGGCCGAGAAGTCCTCCTACGCCAGCCCGTTCGTGGCGAACCCGGCCGAGCGCTCCCAGGTGGTCGGCACCATCGACTTCGACGAGTCGGTGGACGCCGCGGCCGTCGCCAAGGCACTGCGTGCCAACGGCATCGTGGACACCGAGCCGTACCGCAAGCTGGGCCGCAACCAGCTGCGCGTCGCGATGTTCCCGGCGATCGACCCGGCGGACGTCGAGGCGCTCACCCACTGCATCGACTACGTGGTCGAGCAGCTCTGAGCGATCCCGTGCACGACTGAGGGCCACCGCCTCCGGGCGGTGGCCCTCAGCCGTTGCGGCGGGGTCGACCCGCCGGGCCGGGCGGGTGCGCCGCCGGCCGGGCCTACCTCCCGGCCATCGAGCTGATCAGCACGACGACCAGCAGCAACACCAGGGTGCCGGTCACGATACGCATACGAGTCTTGGGATCCACGGTCAACGAGCGTACCTCCGGACCACCCGCCGACGGATCGGAGCCCCGGGCCCGACGGCCGCCCCGGGCCCGACGGCCGCCCCGGACCCAACGGCCACCCCGGATCCGGGCGCGCCCCGGCTCAGCTCCAGTCGGCGAGCGGCCAGGCGCGCAGCGAGGAGTAGTGGGCGAAGCCGCCGTCCAGGTCGCTCTGCATCAGGTGCAGCTCGGCGGCCTCCCACTCGGGCCCCCGGTAGTCGGCCAGCGCGGCCGCCAGGGTGTCCAGCTCGGCCGCCGCGAGCCGCTGGACGGCCCGCCGGTGGCCGCGCGAGGAGCCGGCCCGGGCGAGGGTGAGGTGCGGGTGGAAGGCGAAGGCGTCGACCTCCCCGGTCACCCCGGCGGCGGCCTCGGACACGGCCTCGGCGAGCCTGCGCAGCGCCCAGGTCTGCCCCTCCACCCCGACCCAGAGCACCCGGTCGCCGAACCGCCCGGCGCCGGACAGCCGCAGCCGGTGCACCGGATGCACCTCGGCGACGGCGGCCAGGCCCGCCTCCAGCTCCGGCAGTTCCTCGGCCGCCACCTCGCCGAGGAAGGCCAGGGTCAGGTGCCAGCCCTCGACGGTGGTCCAGCGCAGCCGGTCCGCCCCGGGCAGCCCGCGCACCGGCGCCACCGCGTCCGACAGCCCCTGCAGCGCGTTGACCGGCGGCAGGACCGCCACGAAGAGCCTCATGGAGACATCTTCCCGCGCGAGGCCGTTTGGGCTAGAACCTTTCGTATGAAGATCCGCACCGGGGGACCGGACGACGTTCCCGACATCCTCGCCCTGCTCGACGGCGCCGTGGGCTGGCTGGCCGGCCAGGGCCGCACCGGCCAGTGGGGGGACCAACCCTTCAGCACCATCCCGGCCCGGGTCGAGCAGGTCGCCGGGTACGCCGCCGAACCGTTCCTGGTCCGCCTCGCCGAGGACGACGAGGGCCGCGCCATCGGCTGCTGCGTGCTGTCCGAGCAGCGGGGGAAGTACATCCCCCCGGTGGACGAGCCCGAGCTGTTCGTCCGCATCCTGGTCACCGACCGCAGCCGCAAGGGCTCGGGGATCGGCGCCGCGCTGATCGCCGACGCGGTCGAGGAGACCCGCCGGCGCGGCCTCGGCCTGCTGCGGGTGGACTGCTACGCGGGCGCCGACCGCAGGCTGGTCGGCCAGTACCGGGCGCTCGGGTTCACCGAGACCGAGTCCTTCGAGGTCGAGCAGCCGGACGGCGTCTGGCCCGGTCAGGTCCTCGCGATCCGGCTCTGACCCAATCTCCGAGGCCCTGCACCGAAGCCCCGGGGCGGACTACCGCCCCGGGGCGTGACGCCTCGTCAGCAGGCGGGCGCCAGCTCCGACTTGTTGGCGGTGACGGTCCGCGGCACGAAGGCCACCACCCGGCCGCCACGGCCGGGGTGCAGGTCGAACCGCACCCTCAGGTCCGCACTGCGGGCCAGCACCAGGCCCACCACGCCGGCCGCCAGCGCGGACACCAGCCCGCAGGCCAGCAGGCCGAGCCGGGGCCCGTACGAGGCGGTCACCCAGCCGACGATCGGGGCGCCGATCGGCGTGCCGCCGGTGAAGACCAGCACCAGCAGGCCCATCACGCGACCGCGCATCGCGGGGTCGGTGGCCAGCTGCAGCGTGGAGTTGACGGAGGTGTTGAAGCTGAGTCCGAACACCCCGATCAGCGTCAGCAGCACCGCGAAGGTCCAGTAGTCGGGCGCGAACGCGGCCACCACCTCCAGCGAGCCGAAGGCCAGCGCCGCCGCCACCAGCCGGCGCAGCCTGGGCACGCCCCGGCGGGCCGCGAGCAGCGCGCCGGCCAGCGAGCCGACCGCCATCGCGGTGTTCAGCAGGCCGTACTGCCCGGCGCCGACCTTGAAGGTGTCGTAGGCGAACCCGGAGAGCAGCGTCGGGAAGTTGAAGCCGAAGGTGCCGATGAACCCGGCCAGGACCATCGGCCAGAGCAGTTCGGGCCGCTCCTTGACGTAGCGCAGGCCCTCCCGCAGCTGGCCCTTCTCGCGGGCGATCGGCTCGGTCGGGCGCAGTTCGCTCTCCCGCATGGCGAGCAGCCCGCCGATCACGGCGGCGAAGGACAGCGCGTTGACGGCGAACGCCCAGCCACTGCCGACCACCGCGATCAGCAGGCCCGCGACGGCGGGGCCGACCAGCCGGGCGGTCTGGAAGTTGGCGGCGTTCAGGCTGACCGCGTTGGCGAGGTCCTTGGGCCCGACCATCTCGGACACGAAGGCCTGCCGGGTCGGGTTGTCGACCACGGTGACCAGGCCGAGCAGCAGCGCGAAGGCGTACACGTAGTACGGCGTCACGACGCCGCCGATGGTCAGGACGGCCAGGCCGGCGGCCAGCAGGCCCATCGCGCCCTGGGTGTAGATCAGCAGCCGGCGCTTGGGCATCCGGTCGGCGAGCACGCCGCCGAACAGGCCGAGCAGCAGCATCGGCAGGAACTGCATGGCGGTGGTGATACCGACCGCGAGGGGGCTGCCGGTGAGGCTGAGGACCAGCCAGTCCTGGGCGATCCGCTGCATCCAGGTGCCGGTGTTGGACACCACCTGGCCGGCGAAGTAGTAGCGGTAGTTGCGAACGCGAAGGGAGGAGAACATCCCCCCGGGCCTCGTGAAGCGGGCACCTGTGGGAGACGTGGACGCGCGGGTGCGTCCGGGAGCGGCGGGGTCGTCCGCCGCGGTGCGTTCGTCGGGGTCGTCGTCGCCGCTGCCGGGCAGCCCCGTGGGGGCGGGCGCCTGGAGGTCGGCGGCCGCGGCGCCTGCCGCGGCGGGGTCGGTGGTCTGGTCGTCGGTGCGGATGGCGGCGGCGCTGGCTGCGGCCGGCGGTGTCACGGTGGTCTCCCCTCGCGGCGCGGCGGCCCGAACTGCGGCCGTCGCGCTCCTGGTTTCGGTGGTCGGTCCTGCGGTGATGCGGTGCTCCTTCTTCTCCCGGCCGGCGGGCCGGGGTCGGTGTGCCTAGAGGTGTGCGAGCTTGTAGAGCACGGGCGCGGCCTCCCGGAGGACGGCCCACTCCTCCTCGTCGAGCCCCTCGGCGAGCTCGGCGAGCCAGACGTTGCGGCGCCGGCGGCTCTCGGCGAGGATCGCCTCGGCCTGCTCGGTGCTGCTGACGACCACCTGGCGGCGGTCCTCGGGGTGCGGCTCGCGCCGCACCAGCCCCTTCTCCTCCAGCATCGCGACGATCCTGGTCATGGAGGGCGGCTGCACGTGCTCCTTCCGGGCGAGCTCACCCGGTGTCGCCTTTCCGCATCTGGCGAGGGTGCCGAGCACCCCCATCTCGGTGGGGCTCAGCGACTCCTCGACCCTCTGGTGTTTGAGTCGACGGGAGAGGCGCATCGTGGACGATCGCAGCTGATTGATCGCTGCGAGGTCCTGCTCGGACATCTCGGGCATGTTCTTTAGCTTACGTCATTACTCTCGCTAAGGAAAATGCGTTCCCAGTCCACCCGGCCGACCCCGCCCGTTCACCGCGCGCCGGAAGATCGGCCCGGTGCGATGCTGGTGCTGGGTCTCGAATGATCTCGACTGGAAGGGCCGACCAGACATGTCCGACCTCGCCGCCGACCCCGCCGCCGCCCCCGCCTCCGGCCTCGCCGCCGCGCCGGACAGCGCCGGCTTCGCCCGCCTCGCCATGGTCACCATCGACTGCGCCGACCCGATCGCGCTGGCCCGGTTCTACGGCGAGCTGCTGGGCTGGGAGAGCCGCCACCTGGACGAGCAGTTCGCGATCCTGGACAACCCGGAGGGCGGCAGCCCGCTGGGCTTCGGCCGGGTGTCGGGCTACCGGCCGGAGCCGTGGACGGAGCCGGACGGCGGCAAGCACTTCCACCTGGACTTCTACGTGGACGACCTGGACGAGGCGATCGCGAAGGCGCTCGCGCTCGGCGCGACCGAGCCGACGTACCAGCACGGCCGGACGCTC
Organism: Kitasatospora sp. NPDC094016; assembly: GCF_040304045.1. Taxonomy (NCBI): domain Bacteria; kingdom Bacillati; phylum Actinomycetota; class Actinomycetes; order Kitasatosporales; family Streptomycetaceae; genus Kitasatospora; species Kitasatospora sp. NPDC094016. The sequence goes on along the minus strand of NZ_JBEOUK010000005.1, from coordinate 62,090 downwards.
AAGGTGCTGATCGACCCGGCCGGCCACCCGTTCGGACTAGCCCCACTGGAGTGACGAACCCGGAGCGACGAGCCCGGGGGGACGGACCCGGAGCGACGAAGCCGGAGTGACGAACCCGGAGTAACGGACGAACCGCCCGGCAGCCGTGCGCAGGCGGTGTCAGGGGTTGGTGCCAAGATCATGCAGGCCGCGTAAAGGTCCATCCTGACCAGGGACTTCACGAAAAGCGCGAACCTTGTGCGACCGCCCGGTAGTGGCTACTGTCCCCCGTTGTCAGGGGCACCACACGCCAGGTCTCCCTTCGGCGGCGCCGTTCCCGCGCCCGTTGCCGCGTTCCCTCCCGACCATCCGTGTCCGCCCGAGGCCTGGCGCCCTTCCTCCCCCGCATCCGTCCTGGGAGCTCTCTTGGGTGAGATCCATCATGCCGACCACGGCTGGGTGACACCGGCGGTCTCGTACTTCGTCGCCTGCCTCGGCGCCTTCGTCGCCCTGCGCAGCGCCCGCTGGGCACTCGTCTCGCAGGGCCGCACCCGGGTGGTCTGGCTGCTCTTCGCCTCGACCTCGCTCGGCGCCGGGATCTGGTCCATGCACTTCATCGCGATGCTCGGCTTCTCCGTCACCGGGGTCGACATCAGCTACCGGCCCGGGCTGACCGTGCTCAGCCTGCTGGTCGCCATCGCCGTCGTCGGCATCGGCCTGTTCACCGTCGGGTACAGCCGCCGGCCCGTCCTGTCCCTGCTGGCCGGCGGGCTGACCACCGGCCTCGGGGTCGCGGCGATGCACTACCTCGGGATGGCCGCGATGGTCCTGCCCGGCCACCTCGACTACGACCGGCTCGCGGTCGGACTGTCCGTCGCCATCGCCGTGTTCGCGGCCACCGCCGCGCTCTGGGCCACCCTGAACATCCGCGGCACGCTCGCCGTCCTGGCGGCCGCGCCGGTCATGGGCGTGGCGGTGTGCGCGATGCACTACACCGGCATGGCGGCGCTCTCGGTGCGACTCGACTTCTCGCACTCCACCCAGGGCGGCGTGATGGCGCTGCAGTTCATCTTCCCGCTCGGGGTCGGGCTCGGCTGCTACGTCTTCTTCGGCTCGCTGGCCTTCGCGGTCTCGCCGAGCCGCGGCACCACGCAGCCGCTCCTGCTCGGCCCGGCGGCCCCGCTGGTCCCGCGACAGCCGCGCCGGCGGGACGAGGCCGGCGCCAGGCGCTGAGCCGGGCGGGCCCCCAAGCCCCGAGGGTGTCCGACCGGGTCCCCCACCCCGGCCGGGCGCCCTCGGCTCACTTCCGGCGGCCTCCCCCGCCTCGCCCCGGCGACCACCCCTGCCTCACTCCGGCCGCCCCAGCAGCCCGGTCAGGTGCGCGGGCGTGGCCACCGGGCAGACCTTGTGCACGAAGTCCCGCCGCAGCGCGTGGTACGGCTCGCCCGCCCGGTAGAAGTTGGCGTGCATCCGCCGCAGTTCCTCCGCCCGGTACTCGGCCAGCGGCTTCGCCTCCTCGTCGACGGACCGGCGGCGCTTCTTGTCGACCAGCCGCCCGGTGAGTTCCGGCGAGGCGCCGAGCGCGGCGGCCTCCCGGACCACCCAGCGCCGGAAGGCGGCCGCGTCCCCGCCGCAGGTGCGGTCCACCAGGCCGATCCGGCGGGCGTGTCCGGCACCGACCGGCAGCGCCTCGGTGGTCAGCCGCGCGGCCTGCTCGGCGCCGACCCGGCGCGGCAGGGTGTACGTCCAGTACTCGGAGCCGTAGAGGCCCATCAGCCGGTAGTGCGGGTTGAGCACCGCCGACTCCCTGCACCACACCTCGTCGGCGGCGAGGGCCGCCATCAGGCCGCCGGCCGCCGCGTTCCCGGCCAGGGCGGCGACGGTGAGCTTGTCGGTCGTGGTGAGGACCGCGTGGACGAGGTCGTCCATCGCGTTGATGTTCTCCCAGGACTCCAGCGCCGGGAAGGCCGCGCCCTCGATGACGTTGAGGTGGATCCCGTTGGAGTAGAAGTCCCGGGGCGCCCCGAGCACCAGCACCGAGGTGGGCCGGTCGGCGGCCTCGCGGTAGGCGGCGAGCAGCCGGCGACACTGCCCGGTGCTCATCGCCCCGCCCGCGTAGGCGAATTCGAGGTAGCCGACGTCGCCCTCCTCTCGGTAGCGCAGCTCCGACCAGGTGTCCCGGCGGGCCGCCGAGGTCGGCGTCACCGGGACTTCGCGGACCCGGTGCAGCCGGCCGGCGAGCACCGTCGCGGCCGGCTGCTTGAAGGTGGCGGGCCCGCCCGGGGTGCGGCGCGGGCGCAGCTGGGGGATCCAGACCGCGCCGTCCACGGTGGCGCGGCAGATCGCGCCGTCGCGGGTCGCGAGCACGGCGCCGGGCACCGGGCCGCGCAGCTCGTCCTCGGGGTGGCCGCCGTGCAGGAAGTACTCGCGCCCGAACAGCTCGTCGAGCACGCCGGGTTGGGAGTCGGCGGCGCGGAGCTTGCGCAGCACGGTGGCGGTGTCGTCGGCGGCCCAGTCGATCCGGCGGGCGTCCTGCCGCAGCAGGGGCCGCAGCCTGCCGTGGACGTCCGGCCGGTCGTAGTCGAGCGGTTCGGGGGTGAACAGCCCGCCCTCGAAGCGCTGGACGGCGAGCAGGACGGCCTCGACGGCGGCGTCGGCGACCTCGCCCCGGTACAGCTCGCTCTTGCCGCAGTCGGTGACGGGGAACTCGACGGACGCCCAGATGTCACCGGCGTCCATCTCCTCGACGGCCTGGAGGACGGTCACGCCCCAGCGGTCCGCCCCCTCGGTGATCGCCCAGTCGAGCGAGGAGGGGCCGCGGTCGCCCTGGGGCCCGGGGTGCACGATCAGGACGGTCCGGGTGGACCAGATGTCCTGCGGGACGGCCTTGGTGAGCATCGGGCAGATGATCAGCTCGGGGTCGGTACGGTCCACCGCCGTCCTCATCGCCTCGTCGCCGAGGGCGAGTTGGACGGCGACCTGGTGGCCGCGCCCGCGCAGCTCGGTGTGGACGCGCTGGGTCAGGCTGTTGAACGCGCTGGCGATCAGGAGAATGCGCAAGAGGGCCTCCGGACAGGGACTGGGGTCGCGCGCAGGCGATGAAACCAGGGCATGGACACGTAATGATTACGTTCTACGCCTTCCCGCCCGACCCTCACGCACTCCGCACACCTGTGCCCCCGGCGTGGCGTCCGCTTCGCCGGATCTCCCCAGCCCCTCCCGGAGTTGACGGCAGCGGCCGCCCGCCGACATCGACGGCGGGCGGCCCCGGCCGCTACCTCGGAAACGCCCGGCGGGCCCGCCAGGTGGTGTGCTCGCGGGACACCGCGTCCTCCGCCTCGGCGGCCATCCGGGCCCAGCGCGCCTCGGCGTCCGGCGTCTTGAGGTCGAGATCGGAGAGCTGGTTGCCGACGTTCTCCAGCTCGCGCGCGGCCAACTGGTAGGCGGCGGCCAGCGGGCGCAGCTGCTTGAGCTGGGTCCAGGCGATGACGGCGGCGGCCGCGGCCGAGCTGGCGCCGAAGACGTGCACCTGGAGGGCCCCGGTGGCCTGGGCGACGGCCGCCGCCGCGCCGATGATGATCAGCGCCGCGATGCCGAGACCCCAGGACACCGCCTGCGTCTCGCACGCCTCGGCCCGGGCGCGGTACCAGGTCCGCTGGCCCTCGACCCGGGTGCGCAGGTAGAGCATGCGGCGGGCGGTCAGGCTGCCGGCCCGCATCCGCCGCATCTCCGGGGTGATCTCGGGGACGGTACCGGGCGGCACGATCTCCGGGTCCTCGAAGGCCCGCAGCACGTCCTCGACCTGGAGCAGGTAGCCGCGGTCCACGTCCGCGGACTCCGCCTCGCCGTCGAACGGCCGGGCCCGGACGGTGTACTTCCAGGCCAGCGTCTTGACCGACTCGGCCGCCGCCCGGGCCTCGTACCAGCGCCCCTGCGGGTTGCTGCGGCGCAGCCGGGACCAGAAGTAGCCGGCGATCAGGAAGGCGCCCACCGAGTACAGCGGCACGCTGTCGAAGGAGCCGCGGTCCTTCGGCCCGGGGAACGAGCCGATCACGGCGGCGATCACCAGCATGGCGATCAGTCCGCGGTACCAGCGCAGCGTCTCGCGCTGGCCGTCCAGCGAGGCCTTGTCCGCCGTCCAGAACAGCTCCGGCAGCAGCTTCGCCTCGTCTCCCCCGGGCGGATCCTGTTGCACCATCGGTCGAGCCCCCTCCCCGTGTCCGTCCAGGCAGTATTCCCTCCGTCAACTTCGCTACACAGGCCCCTTTTTGACATTTTTCCCAGCGGTGATCGCCACACCGCCCTCGAAACCGGTACAACCGGTTGCATGCCGCTGCACTGGAAGCTCGTCATCGACTGCGCCGACCCGAACCGCCTGGCCGCCTTCTGGGCCGCCGCCCTCGACCACACCCTTGAGGAGCACAGCGCCCTGATCACCCGCCTGCTCGCCGCCGGTGCCGTCACCCCGGACGCCGTCACCGAGGTCGACGGCCACCCCGCCTGGCGCACCCTCGCCGCCGTCCGCCACCCCGAGGACCCGTACGACCCCGCCACCGGCACCGGTCTGGGCCGCCGCCTGCTCTTCCAGGCCGTCCCCGAGCCGAAGCACGGCAAGAACCGCCTCCACCTCGACGTGCACCCGGGCCCGGGCGAGCGCGGGTCCACCGTCGCCCGCCTCCAGGCGCTCGGCGCCACCGTGCTGCGCGACGTCGAGGAGCCGGGCGGCTCGTGGACGCTCATGGCGGACCCGAACACTCCGGATTCAGTGTTCTGGAGTGACCCCCGGTGTCGACCGCCACCCTGACCCGTGACCAGCGGAATTCGTCCCCCTCTCCCGAGGGCATGACGACAGCAACCCTGCCCGGTACCGAGGGCACCGTGTTCTCTGGGCGCCTGCGGGGCGTCTCAGCAATCCGCCTGTCCGTGCTGACGGACGAGACCACCAGCCCCGAGCGGCAGCGTGAAGCCAACGAGCGCGCCGCGGAGATGCTGAACATCAGCTTTGGCGAGGACGACGAACGCCGCGAGGCGGTCGACCTTGACGTGTCGGCCAGCAAGACCGCTCCGTGGGAACGTCCGGAGCTAGGGCGCTGGCTCGCCGACCCCGACAGCTTCGACGTGATCGTGTGGTGGCGCTTTGACCGCGCTGTCCGGTCGCAGGGGCACATGCACGAACTCGCCAAGTGGGCGAGCGAGCACCGGAAAATGATCGTTTTCGCCGAGGGTGTCGGGGGCGGTCAGCAGACGTTCGACTTCCGCAACCCGCTCGACCCGGTCACGCGGATGATGCTGAATCAGTTCGCGTTCGCGGCCGAGATGGAAGCATGGTCGATCAAGGAACGCGTAACCGGTGCCATGGCAGCCATGCGCAAGATGCCGTTCCGGTTCAAGGGCGGGCGCCCGTCCTACGGATACAAGATCATCCCCATGCCCGCGGAACACGGTGGGGTCGGCAAGACGCTCGCGCAGGACGAGAGCGCCGTCAAGATCATCATCCGCATCATCCGGGACCTGTTGAGCGGGAAGACCATCACCCGAATCTGCCAGGAGTTGGAGCACGACCAGGTACCGACCCCGCGCGACCACTGGTCCGTGAGCCGGGGCCGGAAGACCGGCGGGAAGACCGGCGGTGCCAAGGGTGAGACCAACGTCCGGGACGTGTTCAAGTGGGTTCCGACGGTCCTGCGGAAGATCCTCACCAACCCGGCTCTATTGGGCTGGAAGATGCACAACGCCAGCCCGATCCGGGACGCGCAGGGCGAGCCGATCATGTCGACCGAGCAGCCGATCCTCACCCGCGAAGAGTTCGACGTGGTGGGCAAGTTCTTCGATGACCGCCGGATGACCGAGCCCCGGGCCATCCCCACGGACGCATCCAAGTTGCTCCGGGTGATCCACTGCGGGACGTGCGGTTCGCGCATGTACCACCAGACCAACAGGAAGCAGCAGCGCGCGTACACCTGCGGCGGGCACCTCACGCGGGTCAAGTGCGCGTCCCCGATGACCATCCGGGCTGACTGGGTTGAAGACTACGTAGAGCGGGAGTTCCTGGCCATGACGGGGCGCATCCGGATTCAGCGGACCGTGATCACGCCCGGGTACGACCCGGCGCAGGAACTCGCTCACACCCTCGCCGAGTTCGAGGCGCACCAGGAGGAGAAGGGGCGCCAGAAGTCCAACACGGCAAAGGCAGCGTGGCAGGCGCGAGCCGACGCGCTCGATAACCGCATGGCGCTACTGGAGAACACCCCGGCCCGGCCCGAGGTGCGCGAGAAGGTCGACACGGACGAGACGTTCGCCGATCTCTGGGGGCTGTCCGACGACGACGCCCGCCGACTCCTGATGCTCGACGCCGGGGCCCGGCTGGAGATCCGCAAGGGCGTACGGGGCGGCTGGCGGACCCTTGACGAGCGCCGGGTGTCGTTCACCGTGGCCGGCGACCTAGACCCCGCTATCGAGTCGTGGGCAGGGCTCCGGGACGAACTGAGCATGACCCCCGAGGGCGCCCCCGTAGCGGGCAGCCGGGTCCGCCTCGCCGAGCCCGCCGCGGCGTAGCCCACAGCGGGGGTGGTGACGGGTGACGTTGGAGACGCAAAATCTGGTTTCTCTATGACACTGCACATCTAGAGAAAACCAGAATCACCCTCACCAACGTCACCCCGTCACCACCGCGGGAATTCGTCCCCCTCTTCTACTGGCGACCCCGAAGACACGGGCTCTGCCATCGACAGACAGAGGAGCACCGGTGAACACCGCCAGCCGATACCAGTACGCCCACGAGGACCGGGAGGCCAAGCGGCTCCGACTTCACGCCGACGCCTTCAAGTACAACGCCGCCATGGAGCAGCTTGCCCAGATGAAGCGCGACCGCCCCGAGCAGTACGAGCAGATGAGCCCTGTCGTCCGTATCTCGCTGGGTCACTACGAGGCTGCAAAGGCTGCCGCGAAGCAGCTCGGCCGCAACGTTTCCGCTCCCACCGATCGCGAGGTCTGAAAGTGAACCCTGACGTTTCCAAGGCGGCCGACAAGCTCGCCAAGCTGCGTGCCCAGGCGGACAAGCTCGCCGCTCCACTTGCGGAGGCCGAGGCAGCTTTGGCGGGCGCCGAGGCGGTCGAGCAGGCTCGCCGTGCCGAGCGTGCCACCGAGTACGACCGCGCGTTCGTCAAGACGTGGATAGCGCAGGCCGAGGGTCGATCCACGCGGGGCAACGAGCTGCATGCGGAGTTCCTTGAACTCCTTTCCGCTGAGCCGTGGTTCAAGGCATATGTCGCACACCGTGCCGAACGATACAAGCGCGAGAAGATCCTGACCGCTGCACAGAACGCACAGTCCCACCTCGGTGACCCGCTGACCGTTCCAGAGCCGCGCCGGTACGACCTGCGGATCATCGAGGACATCACCAGCGCGGTGGAACGGTCCGCTGAGGCCCTTGGCGCGGCCTACGCCGAGGAACTGGAGACCAAGCGGACCGCCTTCATCGACGGGACCGACTGACATGGCCGTTGACGCTCTCGACCCCGGCCCGGACGGGGCCTATCCGTACTTCCCTCGGGACGCGCAGGGGCGGCCTGTCTGGTCGGACTCCCCAACTGGCCTGCCTGTGATCAACGGTGGGGCGCCGATGCCGCGCGGAGTCCAGCCGATGCGCGATCCGAGGAACCCCGGCCGGCTGCTGGCCGTGGACGTGACGCCGAGGTATCCGGACGGCAGCCCGATCGATCCTCCGGTCACTCCGCCGGGACAGTAGAGCAGCTGCGTGGGCCGCGAGCCCCCTGGATCAGGACCTCTATGGAATTGCTGATCCAGGGGACTCGCGGCGCTACAGCGGCGCCGAGCGGCTTCGCCGGCGAATCGACCGGGGCGGCTCCGCAGTCTGCGGGCTGTGCGACGGGGCGTTCCCTGCCGAGCTGGTCGACGTGGACCACCGGACCCCGCTCTCCCTCGGCGGCGAGGACACCGACGACAACGTGTGGCCGTTGTGCCGCACCTGCCACCGAGGGAAGACCGCAGGGGACTTCGGGGCGTTCGCTGTTGGCCCCTAGCTGTCAAGCACGAAGTGTGTACACGCCGATGATGGTGGAACGGGTGATAGCGGCGAGGCCGAGCAGACAGATCGTTCCGATGATCGACAGTTGCACGATCTCTGAGGGGTTCCCCAACCGCATATGGGCGTTGCCGTACCCGAGTTCAAAGGGACTAGGGGAGGGTGCACCATCGCTGTCATCCGTGTTCTTGGGCATGGACGCAGGACACCGTGCCTTGGGGGTCTCCGTCAAACCCGCAGCTAACGGCGCACTCTTCGTTGCCTCAGTCCGTGCAGGAGGTGACCCCCATGCCACGCAGACCCCGCCCCCCGTGTTCAGTCCCCGGGTGCCCCGAGCTGACCGCCCGTGGTGGTCGCTGCCCCATGCACCAGGCCGAGGCGGACGCACAGCGAGGCACACCAGGCGGAAGCGCGTACGGCCCTCGCTGGCCCCGCATCCGTCGGGCCTACCTATACGCCCATCCGTGGTGCGTGCTGTGCGCGAGGCAGGCGACGACCGCGGACCACTTCCCGGAGTCGCGTCGGTCGCTGGTCGCCCGAGGTGTCAGCGATCCGGACGCGTGGTCGCGTCTTCGTCTGCCGTGTACGCAGTGTCACAGCCGCGAGACGGCTGTTCATCAGCCCGGAGGATGGGTGAGCGAGCGCGCTAAGCCTGTCCGAGGCCCTGACCTGCGGTGATACCCAGGGGGGTGACTCCCTTTCGGTGCCATAAGGCGCGGCAGGGAGGGAAAAGACTCTCGCCGCAACTAGACCCGTTTGCGCGGAGAGTCACAGGTAAAAACACAAAGGCCCCGCCCTGTTCCCCTTAGCGGGACAGGGCGGGGCCTTTTTTCGCCCCGTCAGTCGCTCTACGGGGCTATCTGTAGGCGCATTCCCTCATAGACTTCCCTTAGATCCCGCGCATCGGAGATCCTTCGCACTTCTACTGCTTTGACGACTTCGAGCGCGCGCCAATGGTTAGACGGCGCAACTCGACCAGATAGCATGGCATGCTGCGCCGAGTCACATGCTTCATCCAATCGATTAGTGGCCACCAACGAGAGTGCCAGGTCGATATTGGCGGATGCCACCCGGCGAGGCCATTTGCTCACGTCCTCCGAGGGCGAGAGTCGCGAAATAACCTCTCGCGCATATGCTTCGGCCGCCGGGTCGCCGAGCCATGCAAGTGTGGTAGCCGCATAGGCGAGTGACTCAGCCGGATCGTACTGGAAATGATGTTCTGGCCGATTTGGAGCGCCCATCGCTGCGGAAAGCGCTTGCACTCGATCTATTGCAGCATAGGTCTCGGCCGAATACCCCAAGCGTGCAAACGCCCGCCCCTGCTGCGCAAGAGACTGGATCTCAACGGAGCTTCCGGATGGCGCCAGCTGCTGAGCAGTAGCGCTAAGTTCTGCCGCCTTGGAGTAGCCGCCGTCAGTGAGCACCCGCCAAGCGTCCGTTTCAAAGCACCACGCCTGAATTTCTGAATTTTCAGCGTGCTGCGCTAGGGTCATCGCTGTGCGCAGCCTTGCTGTTGCTGCGTCTTGCTGATTTAGATCGATATGCAGAGTTGCGCCAAGAAGAGAGAACCAGCCACCTATCACGAGTAGCTGCCGATGTTCGGCAAGGGTCTTCTTTGCGTCCATGAGCTTGGCTACATAAAGCGCATATTTCCGCACCTGCCCCAAGAGCTCCTGGGGGGCTACGGTCGGATATTTGATTGCGAGATCATGGAAAGTCAGCTCAAGGCGTTCAAGTGTCTCCTTGCCTACATCGCTGGCAGAGACCCTGCGTGTAAGCTCCAGCGCTTCGATCTCATCGTCATATTCCAGCGTAACGACGGGGAAGCTTTCTTTCTCTGCGGGCTTCGAGGCCGCTGTGGCGTACAAGAGAGAGCCGAGATCAATTAGCGTGACTCGCAGGACCTTGGCCAGGGCCGGGCGCTGCCAGTCCTGGGGGTCTACCTTTCCGCTCTCCCATCGCGCCACGGTTGAGCGATCCACACCCAGATCCTGGGCAAAGGACTCCTGAGTGAATCCAAGGGCCTTTCGCCTATCAACAAAGGCACTGCGCCGCTCTGCCATGCCGCCTCCCGGTCTCTGACTACCCGTTCTAGCAGGTCAGGGCACTCAATGCGGAGACTCTGAGACATGGATGCCACACAGATGCGTCACCGCTGCTCTGTCCTGGCGTGAACGGCAGCTCTGTACTGGTGAATCACACAGTCCGGCGCTGAGCTGATCGGAGGGACGGCAGTGGAACGTCCAAGCATCGTGACTGGCGCCCTGGCCGTGATGGTCGCTCTCGGGCCCGCCGCTCTGCTGGTAGCCCTCGCCAATCTTGACCCGCAGACCGCCCGCCGGTGGGTCTGGTGGTTCCTCGCCTTAGCGGTCGCCATGCTCGGCATCGTCTACGGCGGAGACTGGGAAACCTGGTGGCGCCGAAGACGTGCCACTCCCCGGCGGTCCCGGCTACGGATCACCGTTCGCCACATTCGTCCCGGAGATCCGCCGTGACCGTCCCGGCCGAGGTACTGCCGACGCTGGCCGAGATCGGCGCGGGACGGTTGCCGGAGCCGCCCGACGAAGATGACGGGAACGCGTGGGTGCTCGGGGACTGTTGGCTCTACTGCGGGCGCACCTCGGTCCGGGTGCTCTGGCTCGGACCGGTCACGGCTGCCGGAGGGATCTCGGCTGCACTGCACGCCTGTGCCAAGTGCGTTGCCGAGCTGCACCGCAGGGCGGTCGCTGCGATGACCGAGCGCGACGCCCCGAAGACCGACCCGAACCGGCGACCACGCCACGCGCGACCGAGGACGCCCAGCCCGCTGTGGGCCACGTGGTTCCGCCTGCCCAACACTGACCCCACCACCTGACTCCCGGCGTTGCCTGCGCTGTGCCGGGATGCACAACCCCCTTCCTAGTGACGTGACTTGGATGGCACGGACACCCAGGGCGGGGCCCAACGCTCCTGTTCTGGCGGACGGGGAACGGTCAACACCTCTGCCGGGCGGGTCCAGACCAACAAGGGAGGGTGAACCGTGGAAGCAACGGAACGGGCCCAGCTTGACCGGTACTTCGGTCGGATTGCTACGACGTTCGCACCGCAGCAACGCCCCGCCGGACTGCTGGTTACGCACCTGCTGACGGGGCGGGCGAGCTTCGTACACGCGGCCGACCAGGTGACCGATCTTCGGGCAGTACTGCCCAAGCCGAAGTCCATTGACCCCACCACCCGCCGGGAGGTCGAACAAACACTCGCGGTTGACGACCTGTCGCGCGAGCTGTTCGCCGACCCCGAGGCCGCAGTGACCTATGTGGAGACTCGAGCAGCCGGCGAAGACATGGTGCTGTTGGACGTGGGCGGCTACTTCGTCCCGACCCTCGAAACGCTGTGCGAGCGGTTCACGGGACGCATTCTCGGAGTGGTCGAGGACACCGAGAACGGCCACCAGCGGTACGCCGGGATGGACAAGCTCCCGTGCCCGGTCGTCTCCGTCGCACGCTCGCCGCTCAAGGAGCCGGAGGACTTCTTGGTCGGTCAGTCCGTCGTCTTCTCGACCGAGGCTCTGTTACGAGGGCGCGACGACATCATGCACGGCCGCCCCGCGTTGGTGATCGGATTCGGGAAGCTCGGATCGAGCATCGCCCGTCTGCTGCACGCCAAGGGGGTTCAGGTCACGGTGTACGACGTGGACCCGGTCCGCAAGGTTCAAGCGCTCTCACAGGGCTTCACCGTGGCGCAGGACCGGGACCGAGCGATCCGCCGAGCGGGCGTCGTACTGTGCGCGACTGGGGCGCTGGCGCTCCGCGGTGAGGACTTCCCGCTGTTGCGCAACGGTGCGTTCGTCGCCACGGTCACCAGCTCGGAAGACGAGTTGGAGTTGAGCGGGCTGCCCGACTGCTACACCCGCAGCTCGGCCGGCGAAGGCATCACCCGGTACAACGCGACCGGCCACTACTTCTACTTGCTCAATAACGGAAACGCCGTCAACTTCCTGCACGGCGCGAGCGTGGGACCGTTCATCCACCTGGTACAGGCCGAGATCCTGGCCAGTGTCCGGATGCTCGCCCGGGAAGAACTCGAACCCGGTATGCATGAGGTCTCGGCGGCTGACCGTGCAAGCATCGCCGAAACCTGGCTCCGCTACTACAACAGGTGATCCCATGACCATCACGCCCGAACACATCTGCGACACCATCGGCAGCTACGTCGATCAGCACCCCGAGGACAAAGCCGGGTTGGCCGTGGTACTCGCCCTGCTCGACCAGGGCGCCGACGTGACCAGCCGGAAGGAGTTCCGCGGACACGCCACTGCCGGGGTCGTTCTGGTCGACAACGACGGCAGGGCGCTCTTCATCCGACACGTGGCGCTCGGTCGGTGGCTCACCCCCGGTGGCCACCTTGAACCGGAGGACAGCACCCTGTCCGGTGCCGCTCTGCGGGAGCTGACCGAGGAAACCGGCATCCCTGCCGAGTCGGTCGCCCTCGCCTACCCCGAGCCCGTGCACATCGACGTGCACCCCATCCCGGCGAATCCCAACAAGGGCGAGCCGGACCACCAGCACTTCGACTTCCGTTACGTCTTCCGCCTGCTCGACGGCGCGGCAGTCACCCTGCAGGAGGAGGAGGTCAGCGGGTACACGTGGGGTCCGCTCGACCGGATTCCTGACGAGACGTTCCGTTCCCGGGTACGGGAAGCCCTGCGGTAGGCAGCGGGCAAAGTCAGGCGGGACGCGGGCGTCGAGACCAACAGACGATCCGTGCCGGACCCGCGCCCCTCGGCCCCGTCCCGCTGGTGAACTCCGGCAGGGCGGGGCTACTTCGCTTTCGGCTCCGGTCGCTCACTGAGCGGGACGACAGCCGATCCCTTGCCCCACCGCGTAGTGATCAAGCCCTCTTCCTCGCGGAGCACTTCGAGCGCGCGGCGAACCGTCATATTCGCCATCCCGAACCGGGCCATCAAGACCGTCTCGGACGGGAACGGCTCGCCCTGGTCGTAGGTGCCGCTACGGATCTCGGCAGCCAACTCGGCAGCAGCGAGACGGTAGGGCGGCACTCGGCGGGGGCGATCAGGCATGGCGCCAGCGTAGAGAGCTGATCCGCATCTCTCTACTTAGGTGAGTGGGGGAGTAGAGAACTTAGAGGAGTGGGCCTATCTTGGAGCACGAAAAACCCCGAGCCGCTTAGGACCGGCCCGGGGTTGTGTCCGCACAGCTATTTGGGAGCTGCCGACATGCGTCACCTTATCGCCCTCGCCCTACGGGCCGCCCTGCGCCTGGTCCTGCCGGCTCGGGGCCAGCACCGCCGTCCCCGCCCCCTGGTCGTGATCTGCGGCCCCGCCGAGCCTGTACAGCTCACTGTGCCGAAGCGGGTCATCTGCGCCCCTACCCGGCCGATCCCTGCGCACGTCCTCACCCGCACGATGCCGCTCCCCGTCCCGTCCCGGTTGGTCCCGATGTGGCTGGAGCTGTGGGAGCGCACTCCCGAGGCGCAGCAGCGCGAAGAGCGGGCCCGCCTTGCCGAAGCGGCTTGGCCTCGGTGGCAGCGGACTTACCACGGCGAGATGATCCGCCGGAAGGATCGGGCGGAGAACCAGGAGCACGCTCGGCGGGCTCGGCGGGTGTCTCTGTTTGCTACCGCCTACGACTTGCCCGACCCTGCCGACTGCTGGGCCGAGCTGACCGACGACGCGCCCGTAATGGCCGGGGCGGTGGCGTGATGGGTCGGGCGTTCATCAAGCCTCTGCCGGACGGCACTCGCCGGGGCAACACACGGGGTCTGCGCGAGTGCGAGCGGGACGGGTGGCAGATCCTCGCCGGAGCCCGCCACGTGGTCCGCTACGCCCCCCGTACGCCGCACGACTGCCGCCCGTGGACCGACGGGGTTTCCCGGTTCTGGTCGCGTGACTGCTGGGCCGTGCCGCACCACCGCACGGGCACCCGCCCTGCCGAGTAGTACCCCCTCGCCCCGTCCGGGACCGATCCGGGCGGGGCTCCCTCGGCTCTGCCGTAGAACCCCTAAAACCGCCCCTCCGGAGACCCCGAGGGCAACGAGTTCTGCGTCCACTGACCGCCGGCCCGGGGCAGGCGCCCCCGGGAACGACGGCGGCCCCGCCCTTCCCCCAGGGGGAGAGGGCGGGGCCGCCGGTGGAGCGGTACGGCGTCAGAGCAGGCCGAGGGCCGGCATCAGGTAGTAGAAGGCGAACACCGACGCCACCGCGTACAGCGGGACGGGCACGCTGCGCCCGCGCCCGGCGGCCAGGCGCAGGACGCAGAAGGCGATGAAGCCGAAGCCGATGGTGATGCTAGCCACCACCTTCTTGCGTAACAGGCGGCAACCCGCCATCTGCCTGGCTCCGTCCGGGCTTTAGTCGCCAGCTTGGCCCCCGGCAAGGCCCATCCATTGGATACTTGCTGCAGCAGGCACCTCGGTCCCGTGCTCGCGGGAATGGCTCCGAAGTAAGGCAGCTCTTCGCATCGGCCCCGCGTTCGCGGGGGTAGATCCTCGATCCGAGGCCGAGAGTGCGCCACGCGCTGCGGAATGAAGTAAGTCAACTCACTGCAGAGAAAGATGACTTGATGTTGAGTCAGATAAGCCAGGGGTGCGGAAGCGATGCGCTACTGTAGCCCTCACAACGCAAAGAAGGGCGCCCCTTGCCCTAGGAAGCATTGACGGGGCGCCCGTTCACAATCAGGAGGACAGATGCCTCTCCCGATCTGCGATGCCCGCATGCACGGCAGCATCTCCAGCATCCTTGCATGCCAGCTCAGGCAGAACAAGAACCTGACCACCTTGGCTACGGCCGCAGCAGCCTGCGCGATCAAGGCAGGTCCAACGGCAGGCGCCCAGGGCATCGGCCTGGTTATCGCGGTCATCATCTTGATCACTGTGAGCAGCACCGCCCGGACGTCCAACGGCCGATACCACCCGAGCACGACTGGGATCCGTCCCGCCCGTAGGTAGAAGCGACCGCTCTCGTAGAGGCTCGATGCAAGCCATAGCCCACCGCCAACAGCGGTTGGCGCGGCCCAATGTCCGCCGTGTCCGGCCAATCGATCTTCTCCGAAGCGGCTGATCGGAGACTGTCTGCTAGGGCCCTTTCTTCTTCCAGAGCAGGTCCGACGAAAGCGGCCCTCCCTTCCCCCGCAGGTGCGGGGGAAGGGAGGGCCGCCAAGCCTGCCGCGGAGGAGGATCAGAGCAGGCCGAGGGCCGGCATCAGGTAGTAGAAGGCGAACACCGACGCCACCGCGTACAGCGGGACGGGCACGCTGCGCCCGCGCCCGGCGGCCAGGCGCAGGACGCAGAAGGCGATGAAGCCGAAGCCGATGCCGTTGGTGATGCTGTAGGTGAACGGCATCATCACGATCGTCAGGAAGGCCGGGATCGCGATGGTGTGGTCCGACCAGTCGATCTCCTTGATCGAGCCCGCCAGGATCAGGAAGCCGACGGTGACCAGGGCCGGGGTCGCGGCCTGGGCCGGGACCATGGTGGCGAGCGGCGTGAGGAAGAGCGCGACCACGAAGAGCAGGCCGGTGACGATCGAGGCGAAGCCGGTCCGGGCGCCCTCGCCGACACCGGCGGTGGACTCCACGAAGCAGGTGTTCGCGGAGGCGGAGGTGGCGCCGCCGGCCGCGGTGGCGATGCCGTCGACCATCAGGATCTTGTTGATGCCCGGCAGGTCGCCGTTCTCGTCGAGCAGGTGGGCCTCGTCGGCGACGCCGAGGATGGTGCCCATCGCGTCGAAGAAGCAGGACATCAGCACGGTGAAGACGAACAGCACGCCGGTCAGCACGCCGACCTTCTCGAAGCCGCCGAACAGGCTGACCTTGCCGACCAGGCCGAAGTCGGGGGCGGCGACCGGGTTGCCCGGCCAGGCCGGGACGGTCAGGCCCCACTTGAGCGCCGGGACGTCGACGAGCTTGTCGATCACCACGGCGAGCGCGGTGCTGACCACGATGCTGATCAGGATGGCGCCGGGCACCTTGCGGATCAGCAGGACGAGGGTGAGCAGCAGGCCGAACACGAAGATCAGCACCGGCCAGCCGAGCAGGTGCCCGCTGCCGCCGAGCTGCAGCGGGACGGTGGTGTGCGCGGCGTCCGGCATGCGGCTGACAAAGCCGGAGTCGACCAGGCCGACGAGGCTGATGAACAGGCCGATACCGATCGCGATGGCCTTGCGCAGCCCGAGCGGCACGGCGTTCATGACCCGCTCGCGCAGGCCGGTGGCGACCAGCAGCATGATCGCGAAGCCGGCCAGCACGACCATGCCCATGGCGTCCGGCCAGGTCATCTTGGGGGCGAGCTGGAGCGCCACGATGGTGTTGACGCCGAGTCCCGCGGCCAGGCCGATCGGGACGTTGCCGATCACGCCCATCAGCAGGGTGGTGAGACCTGCGGTGAGGGCGGTGGCGGTGACCAGCTGGGCGCTGTCCAGGTGGGCCCCGGTCATGTCCGTGGCGCTGGCCAGGATGATCGGGTTCAGCACCAGGATGTACGCCATGGTGAAGAAGGTGGCGACGCCGCCGCGGATCTCGCGCGGCAGGGTGGAGCCGCGCTCTCTGATCCGGAAGTAGCGGTCCAGGGCGCCGGTGGGGGGCTTGGGGGCGCTGGAGGCGGGTTCGGGCGACTCGGTGGTCGGCTGGACCACAGGCATGCGTGCGTCCTCTGTGGGGGAGCTGAGGAGGGGGGGACGCCCGGGGCGACGGTGGCCGGGCGGGGAACTTTCAGTATGGTTTCCCGATCGCACACGCGCTATCTTCGCGCGTAGAAGCCCAAGGGCCCCTGAGGGCCGGCCGCCGCACCGTACGCTAGGCCCCATGCCCAAGAAGCCGCTGCACCCCTCACCCCCTCCGCTGGAGGCCAACGACGTCGCCATCGTCGGCGGCGGCACGGTGCTGTGGTTCGTCGCCTTCCTGGCGCTGCTCCCCTTCCAGGGCACCCTCTCCGACCACGGCCACGGCACCTGGCCGTGGATCTGCCTCTCCGGCGGCCTGCTCGGCCTGATCGGCCTCTGGTACTGCCGCGCCCGACGGGACGCCATCGCCCGCGACCGCGCCGCCGAGGCCGCGAACCGGGAGGCCGGAAACGACGGCCAGGACCCGGCCACCCGGTCGGACTGAATAGTCCTTTAGTAGCACGCACCGGACATAAGGCACCCGTAGAGTCGGTGCCATGACGCAGCCTGCCCACCCCGCGGAAGAGCAGCCCGGCGACGCCGACCGCCCCGACGGTGCGCACCCCCTCGGGCTGCTGCCCGGCCGACGCGGCGGACTGACCTCCGCCGAGGTGGCCGAACGGATCGCGCTCGGACAGGTCAACGACATCCCCGTACGGTCCAGCCGCTCCGCCAAGGAGATCGTCCGGGCCAACGTCTTCACCCGCTTCAACGCGATCATCGGCGTGATGTTCGGGATCATCCTGATCGTCGGTCCGCTCCAGGACGGCCTGTTCGGCCTGGTCATCGTCGCCAACACGGCGATCGGCATCATCCAGGAGCTGCGCGCCAAGAAGACCCTGGACAGCCTGGCCCTGATCGGCGAGGCCCGCCCCGAGGTCCGCCGGGACGGCACCGTCGAACAGATCGCCGTCGCCGAGATCGTGCTCGACGACACGGTGCTGCTCGGCATCGGCGACAAGGTGATCGTCGACGGCGAGGTCACCGAGGCGGACGGCCTGGAGATCGACGAGTCGCTGCTCACCGGCGAGCCCGACCCCGTCCTCAAGCAGCCCGGCGACCAGGTCATGTCCGGCAGCTTCGTGGTGGCCGGCGCGGGCGCGTTCACCGCCACCAGGGTCGGCCGCGAGGCGTACGCGGCGCAGCTCGCCGAGGAGGCCAGCCGGTTCACCCTGGTGAAGTCGGAGCTGCGCAGCGGCATCAACAGCATCCTGCGCTTCATCACCTACCTGCTGATCCCCACCGCCATCGGCCTGATCATCAGCCAGCTGGCCGTCGAGGGCCGCGACTGGCGCGAGGCCGTGCGCCGGATGGTGGCCGGGATCGTACCGATGGTCCCCGAGGGGCTGGTCCTGCTGACCTCGGTCGCCTTCGCGATCGGTGTGATCCGGCTGGGCCGCAAGCAGTGCCTGGTCCAGGAGCTCCCGGCGATCGAGGGCCTGGCCCGGGTCGACACCGTCTGCCTGGACAAGACCGGCACCCTCACCGAGGGCGGCATGGACGTCGTCGACCTGCGGGTCCTCACCGACGGCGAGCCCGGCGCCCTCGACCCGGACACCATCAAGCACGCGCTCGGCGTGATGGCCGGCGCCGACGCCCGCCCCAACCCCTCCATGCAGGCCGTCATCGACGCCTACGGGCGCGGCGACGGCGCCCCGGGGGCGGGCGGCTCCCCGGCCGTCGACGGCTGGCGGGTGATCGAGGCGATGCCGTTCTCCTCCGCCCGCAAGTGGAGCGGCGTGCAACTGCTGGAGCCGCAGGGCGGCGAGGCCAGCTGGCTGCTCGGCGCCCCCGACGTGCTGCTACCCGCCGGGCACCCGGCGCTCACCGAGGTCGACGAGCTGGGCGCCAAGGGCCTGCGGGTGCTGCTGCTCGGCCGCACCCCCACCCCGCTGGACTCCCCCGACCCGGCCGCCGGGCTCGCCCCGCTCGCCCTCGTGGTGCTCCAGCAGCGGCTGCGCCACGACGCCGCCGAGACCCTGCGCTACTTCGAGGGCCAGCAGGTGCAGGCCAAGGTCATCTCCGGCGACGCCGCCGTCTCGGTCGGCGCGGTCGCCGGCCACCTCGGCCTGCCCGGCGCCGACCACCCGCTGGACGCCCGGACGCTGCCCGCCGAGCCGGACGCCCTCGCCGACACGGCCGAACGGACCACCGTCTTCGGCCGGGTCACCCCGCAGCAGAAGCGCCAGCTGGTCGCCGCCCTGCAGTCCCGCGGACACACCGTGGCGATGACCGGCGACGGCGTCAACGACGTGCTCGCGCTCAAGGACGCCGACATCGGCGTGGCGATGGGCACCGGCAGCGACGCCACCAAGGCGGTCGCCCAGATCGTGCTGCTCAACGACTCGTTCGCCACCCTGCCCTCGGTGGTCGCCGAGGGCCGCCGGGTGATCGGCAACATCGAGCGGGTCGCGGGCCTGTTCCTGGTGAAGACGGTCTACTCGGTCCTGCTGGCCCTGCTGGTGATCTTCACCCACTCGCCGTACCCGTTCCTGCCCCGGCACTCCACCGTGCTCTCCACCCTCACCATCGGTATCCCGGCCTTCTTCCTCGCCCTCGCCCCCAACAACGAGCGGGCCCGCACCGGCTTCGTGAAGCGCGTCCTGCGGCTCGCCGTGCCGGGCGGCGTCATCGCCGGCACCGGCACCTTCGTCGCCTACGCGCTGGCCCGCGCCGACCACGCGACCGACCTCAAGGCCGACACCAGCGTGGCCACCCTCACGCTCTTCCTGATCGCCATCTGGGTGCTCGCCATCGTCGCCCGCCCCTACAACTGGTGGCGCCTGCTGCTGATCGGCACCATGGGCGGCGCCTTCGCCCTGGTCCTGCTGGTGCCCTGGCTGTCGGAGTTCTTCCAGCTCTCGCTGGTCGGCCTCCGCGACCCCCTGGTCGGCGTCGGCATCGCGGTGGTCTGCGGCCTGGCCCTGGAGATCGCCTGGCGCGTCATGAAGCGCCGCGGGATGGAGTGAGGCCCTGGCACCCCCGGCCCGCGGCCTGGATGATGGATCGCGGAAGGGGGTGCCGACATGGCCCGCACAGGTGGGGAGACCGAGCGCGAGACCGGGCAGGTGGAGGCCTTCGCCGCCTTCCTGGCCGGCCTGCTCGCCGCCGGACTGACGGTCCTGGCCCTGGTGGGCGGCCGCTGGCTGACGAACGCCGGCGAGGTGACCGCCCCGGCGCTGCCGTGGGTGCCGACGGCCGTGAAGGCCCTGGTGGCGGCCGTCTGGCTGGCCACCACCACCGTCGTCTACCTGCGGTTCAAGCGCCGCGGGCGGGCCCGCTGAGCGCTCAGCCCTCGAAGTCCCGCGCCGAGGACAGCTCGTACGCCCGGTCCGGATCGGTGAGCGCGGCCAGCACCTCGAACCGCCGGTGCCACTGCCCGACCGACCAGGCGAGCCCGGCCGCCAGGCCCTCCGGGGTGGCCGCGTGCAGCAGCCCGGGCACCGGCGGGAGCTCGAACTCGTCGTCCTCGTCGGCGGCCTCGGCCGCGTCCGGGTCGTAGGGCGCCTCCGGGGCGTCCGCCTCGACGTCCCAACGCCACTCCACGGCGGCGTCGTTGCCGTCCGGGCCGACCACCAGCAGCTCCTCGTGCTCCTCGTAGGCGACCGGGCAGCCGGGCAGCAGCTCCCGCACCACGGCGGGGACCCGGTGCAGCACGCCCTCGGAGAGCACCCGACCGCCCGCCACCTCGCTGGCGAGCGAGACGTGCAGCCGCTCGGCGAGGTCGGCGGCGAGCGCCGGGGCGACCGGCACCAGCGGGTACGGGTGCAGGAGCTGGACGAGGTCGGGCGCGTCGGCGACGACCGCCCTGGAGGAGTCGACGATCACCGTGTGGGCCGGCCGGCGGCCGGTGTCCGGGTCGAGCGGCGGCAGCGCCCGCACCACGTCGACCGGTTCGATCCGCTCGATCTCGACCCGCGCCAACGCGCTGTGCAGGCCGTGCAGTTGGCGGTGGCCGACATCGGAGGCCTGATCGGTGAGCCGATCCAGCACCTCGTCCGGGCCGTGCGGTTCGGCGAGCAGCGCGGCCAGCGTGGTGCGCACCCCGAGCGCGTGCAGGAACTGCTCGTCCAGGGTCGTCCGGGCCTCGTCGTAGAGGCCGCGCAGCAGCGGGTCGGCACCGGCCGCGCGCAGCCCGGCGGGCTCGCGGCCGTCCAGCACCGGGTGGTCGCGCAGCCACCAGGCGGTGTACGGCGGCAGGTCGGTGTAGGAGCCGTCCGGCAGCAGGGTGCGGACGGGGTTGACCACGGCGTCCCGGTACGGCGGGCGGGAGAGCGCGGCGAGCGCCTCCGGCCAGGCGTCGTCGTCGACCAGGTCGAGGTCGCGGACGGCCAGCAGTTCGGCGGCCACCGGCGGGACGCCCGCGACGTCGTCGGCCTGCAAGGCTTCGAGGGCGTCCTCGGCCCAGTCGGCGAGGCCGTCGGGCGCCTCGTCGAGCAGCCCGGTGGGGTGGCCGCCGGCCGCGCGGTCGGCGGGCGCGGTGGGGTCGAGCCGTTCCAGGTCGTCCGGGTCGAGCACCACGTCCTCGGCGCGGACGAGGACGAAGTCGGCGAGCACGCCGACGGCGGCGAGCACCTCCGGACCCCAGCGCTCCAGCAGCTCGTCATCCACCCAGCCGGCGTCCTCCTCGCGGGCGAGGGCCGCGAACGGGCTGCCGGGCAGGACGAGTTCACCGGCGCGGGCGGGCTCGCCCTCGTCGTCGAGCAGGGCCAGCCGGGCCAGCCAGGGGTGCTCGCCGGCGGCCGGGCCGGCGACCTTGACCAGCGCCAGGACGGCGTCGGCCAGTTCGAGCGCGGCCTCGACGTCGTCCTCGGCCACCTGGTAGGAGCGGGCGACGGCGGCCCGCACCTCGGGGGTGTCGAGCACCCCGGCCGGGGTGGCGGTGCCGGCGCCGAGCTTGGCGAGCAGCGGGTGGGCGGCCTCGGGGTGGGCGAGCCGCAGGTCGAGGGCGGCGAGCGCGTCGGCCAGCGACTCGGGGTAGCCGGGGAAGGCCGCCCAGTCGGCGTCCTCGGAGGGCAGCAGGACGCGCCGGGGCCCGGTGATGGTCCGGCCGTCGGCCAGCGGGACGGGCAGCGCGCCGAGCGACTCCGGGTCGGCGGCGCCGAGCGCCGCGTACAGGTTGCGCCACCAGGAGGGCTCGCGGTCCAGGCCGCCGAGCTGGTCGACCACGTCGGCCAGCGGCACCCGGCGCACGTTCAGCACCCGCAGCTCGGTGCGGCGCTCCAGCCCGGCCGGCAGCAGCCCGGGGAAGATCGGCGCCAGCGCCTCGACCACCGAACCGTCCGCGCCCTCCAGCAGGGTGGCGTCCCGGGGGCGCAGCGCGGGCGTGCCCGCCTCCACCGGCGCCGGGTGCGGCAGGAACGGCGTGCCGGGCAGTCGGGAGAGGACGGCCCCGCGGAGCGCGTTGTCGAGCGCGCCCTGGCCGAGCGGCCCGGGGACGAGACCGAGCGAGCCGAGGTCGGCGCCGCGGGCGCGCAGCAGGTCGGCGTAGCTGTCGGCGGCGCGCTCGGTGAGGAAGTCGGCGAGCGCGCCGGGGGCGACGTGCCGGCGGGTGGAGTCCAGCGGGTAGGAGGCGATGAGCAGCGCGGGCAGGCCGATCGGCTCGTCGCTGGGCGTGGGCGCGTGCAGCACCGGCGCGATGCCGGGCGCCTGCGGGGTGCCGTCGGCGGCGACCGGGACGGCCCAGGTGACCGTCCAGTACGGGCGGGCGCGCTCCTCGGTGGGGCGGTCGGCGAGCAGCTCGGCGGCCAGGGTGCCGGTGGCGCCGGCGGTCTGCCAGCGGGTCCGCCGCGGCCGGCCGTCCGCGTCGTCGGTCACGGTGACCTCGGTGACGCCGTCCGGGCGGGGCTCGGCGGCGGCGCGGGTGAGCGTCCGGGTGCCCTCCGGGGTCTCCACCACGACCTCGCCGAGGCCGGGCAGGGTGAGCAGCAGCGCGTCGTCGATGCCGGCGAGCAGACGGCGGGTCAGGTCCTCGGCGGCGGCGTCCCGCAGCGGCAGCACGACCACCGTGTCGTAGCCCTCGGGGGCCGGGCCCTCGGCGGCGAACGGCAGCCGCAGCAGCGGCACGTGACCGTCCCGGCGGCGCAGTTCCTCGGCCAGCGCGGGCTGCGCCTGGGCCAGCGAGCGGGCCTCGCCGAGCGACCAGCGCACCCCGCCGGCGGCGCCGAGCACGGCGGGTTCGTCGGTGACGGCGAGGACGGCGGCGAAGCCGACGCCGAACCGGCCGACGGCGGGCGTCTCACCGCGTTTGGAGGAGGCGCGCAGGGTGGACAGCGACTCGACGGCGGCCGCGTCCAGCGGGGCCCCGGTGTTGGCGGCGGCGAGCACGCCGTCGGCGAGGGTGAGCCGCAGCCGGCCGGGCCCGTGCCCGGCCCGGACCGCCGCGTCGGCCGCGTTCTGCGCCAACTCGACGACCAGGCGGTCGCGGTAGCCGCCGAGCGCGAGTTCCTCCTCGGCGTTGGCGTCCTCCCGGAACCGGGCCGGCGAGGCGGCCCAGGCGTCCAGCACCCGCCGGCGCAGCGCGGCGCTACCGAAGGGGTCCGCGAGGTGCTCGTCCGTGCCGCTGCCGATGATCCGAGGTTCCACTGGACCTGCCGCCTTCCGCCGCCCTGTACTTCGTACGGGGGGCATTCTCCCCCGCCCCGGCCGCTGCTCCGGACCGCGCCCCCGCCGCCGGGCGCCCGCAGGGCCCCCACCCGCACGAACGCCGCGGCCCGCCCCACCGGTTCGGTGGGGCGGGCCGTGAGCGACGACAGGCCAGGTCAGGAGTGCCCGAGCTCCTCCGCCGGGGCGTCCGGCTCGACCGAGCCGGAGGTGCGGTCCGGGTGCAGCTGCATCGGCTCGACCACCAGCTCGTCCAGGATCAGCTCGGACGGCGCCGGCGGGGCCGGGATGACGGCCGCCTCGGAGTGCCCGCCGCAGCCGTACGCGAAGGAGACGATCTGCCCGTCCGCCGGCCCGAACTCGTTGCCGCACACGCCGAAGGCCTGTCCGAGCGAGCCGCCGATCGGGATCAGGAAGCCGCAGCTGCCGCACGCGGCGGGCGCGGCCTGCGCCATCGGCGTCTGCGCGCCGTGCGCCTTCTCCCAGCGGTCGGCGGCCAGGTGCAGGCCGAGCCGGGAGAGCACCCGGCTGCGGCCCATGCCGAGCTCCTCGGCGACGGCGTTGATCTGGGCCCGGGCCGGGGCGGGCTGGATGCCCGGGTCGGTGACGACCACGTCCTCCTCGGCCGCGAGGGCGACCGCGGAGTTCGGGGCGGGCTCGTCCTCCCCGCTCCAGCCGGGCTCCAGGCGCGCGTCGTCGGCGCCGGTGGGCAGCAGGTCGCCCGGGCCCATGTCGCCGGGGCGCAGCCGCTCGCTCCACGGCACCCACTGGGGGGCGAGGACGGCGTCGGCGCCGGGCAGCAGGACGACCTCGTCGAGGGTGACGTTCTTGGCGCGCGGGGCGCGGGCGACGGTGACCGCCCAGTGCCAGCCACGGTAGGCGGCGTCCAGGCACTCGAAGGTGTGGGTGACGACGCGGTCGGCGTCCGCCTGGGCGCCGAGATGTGGTCCGACGGTCTCCGGGCCGACGGCCTCCTCGGCCGCCTTCCGGGCGAGTTCGACGGCCTCGGCACAGAGCCGATCGGGGGTACGGCTTCGCATCGCAGCACTCACGGCGTCGATTCTCTCCCAGTTCTTCTGTCGCCCACGGCGTGTTGCCTGTTCCGTCGCGGCTCGATAGTCCCTTGTCCATTCTGCGCGACCAGGGGCCGCCGCGGATACCGGCCGCGCCGCTCGTCCGGGCCTGCCGGCGCCCCGGCGCTCGGCGCGCGGCCCTTGGGCAGGCTACCCGCCGGTCGGCGCCCCGGCACAGTCCGGGGCGGTGGCGGCCGTTCCGGGGCCGCGCCGAGGGGGGTGGATTCCCGCGTCGCTGCGGCGATTCTGGGGCAGGATGGGCATGTGGCGGACGAGGACCCGTCGCAGCACGCACTGCACGCCTCGCAGGCCGGCAGCCCCGACCAGGCGGACGCCGTGCCGCGACAGCAGTCTCCGGCCCCCGCTGCGGGCGAACCGCAGCCGGGGGGCGATTTCGAGTCGCCCGCCGCCCCCGTGAGTCTCGTCAAGACCGCCGCCGCGACCGCCACCCTGACCGACACCGGCGCCGACCCGGCCGGCCACGTCCGCCAGCTCGCCGCCCTGGACGGGCACCCCGGCGAAGAGGATCCCGAGCCGAGCCGCAACCTCCTGGTCCGGACCGCCTCCGCCGCCGGCGCCCGCACCGGCCGGGTGGTGCACGGCACCGGCCGCCGGATCCGCAAGGCCACCTCCGCGGAGGGCGCGGGCGAATCCGGCCTGGCGAAGCTGATCGAGCTGCACGCGCTGAACTCCTTCGGCGACATGCTGATCACCGTCGCGCTGGCCTCGACCATCTTCTTCTCCGTGCCCACCGGCGAGGCCCGCGGCCGGGTGTCGCTGTACCTGCTGATCACGATGGCCCCGTTCGCCCTGCTGGCCCCGGTGATCGGCCCGCTGCTGGACCGGCTGCCGCACGGCCGCCGGGCGGCGATGGCCATGTCGATGCTGGCCCGGGCGGTGCTGGCCTGGACGATGGCCGGGGTGATCACCGGCGGCGGCCTGGCGCTGTACCCGGAGGCGCTGGGCGTGCTGGTGGCGTCCAAGGCGTACGGGGTGGTGCGCAGCGTGGTGGTGCCGCGGCTGCTGCCGAGCCGGCTGTCGCTGGTGAAGGCGAACTCCCGGGTCACCCTGGCCGGACTGCTGGCCACCGGGGCGGCGGCCGGGGTGGGCGGTCTGCTGCACCTGATCGGGCCGGGCTGGCCGCTGCGCGGCGCGTTCCTGGTCTTCGTGATCGGCACCCTGATGGCCTTCCACCTGCCGCACGCGGTGGACTCCGCCAAGGGCGAGCAGCGTGCCCTCCTGCACGCCGAGATGCGCGGCGAGCTGCGCGGCGAGGTCCACGGCGAGCGGGCGTCGGAGGACACCCGGGCCCCGAAGGCCTCGCTGCGCACCGTCGGCCCGTCGGTGGTCCTGGCGCTGCGGGCGATGTCGGCGCTGCGCTGGCTGGTCGGCTTCCTGGTGATGTTCCTGGCGTTCCTGCTGCGCGACGAGCCGATCGGGGGCCTGCGGCCGACGCTGGCGCTGGGCCTGGTGGCGCTCGCGGCGGGGACGGGCAACGCGCTGGGTTCGGTGCTGGGCTCCTGGCTGCGCACCCGGGGCCCGGAGGCGACGGTCACCGCGATGCTGCTGCTGGCGACCGGCGCGACGGCGGCGGCCGCGCTCTGGTACGGCGTGGTGACGGTGGTCCTGGTCGCCGGCGTGGCCGGGGTGGCGGCCTCGCTGGGCAAGCTGTCGCTGGACGCGCTGATCCAGCGGGACGTCCCGGAGGCGGTGCGGACCTCGGCGTTCGCGCGGTCGGAAACGCTGCTCCAGCTGTCCTGGGTGGCCGGCGGCGCGGTCGGCATCCTGCTGCCGCTGAACGGCGTGCTGGGTCTGTCGGTGGCCGCCGGGGTGGTGGGTCTGATGCTGCTGTGGACGGTCCGCACGCTGTTCCGGGTGGGCCTGCGGCGGCGCCCGACGGCACCCCGGGTGGCCTGAACCGGCCACGGGCAACACGCGGTGGCCGACCCCCGCGTAGCGTGATCGACGAAGCCCGGTAGATTCTGACGCATGAGCCTCAATACCCGTGCCATCGCCGCCCTCGGCGCCGTCGTCGTGGTCGGTGCTGCCACGGTCGGCACGTCCGTCGCCATCGCGAGCGGCCAGACCGAGCACAGCTCCCACCGCGCGACCCTCACGGTCGGCAACTCCTCGATCGTCGCGGACCCGCTGTGCTTCAACGGCGGCAGCCCGATCACGGAGGACCTGCAGCAGGAGTGCCAGCAGAAGGCCACCCAGGCCCTCGCGGAGGGCACCCTCCCGACCTCCGACGTCGTGGTGAGCGACCGGGTCGGCGTCGGCGTCTCCCCGAACGTGGCCGACACGGGCTGGTGGGCCTTCACCAACGGCGGCTCGCAGGGCCAGGGCGGGCGCTTCAGCCTGTTCTCCTACGCCAAGGGCCCGACCTTCTCCGGCTCCCAGCCGGCGAGCCAGGTGCTGAACGCCTCCGGCAAGACCCTGGTCACCGTGGTCGAGGGCGACAAGAACTCGGACAACCCGGTCGCCGTCTGGTACTTCCAGCTGAACACCCAGGACAGCTGACGTTCCCGCGATGACCGCACACGCCGTCGCGGACGAGCGCAACGAGCAGTCGGGCCCCGACCGGGCCCGGCTGCTCGTCGTCGTCGCGGTGCCCGCCGAGGCCGAGGCCGTCCTGCGCGGCCTGCCCGGCCCGGCCACCGTGCTGCCACTGCCCGGCGGTGCGCTGCACCGGGCCGCGGGCGCCCCGGTGGACGTCCTGGCGGGCGGGGTCGGCCCGGCCGCCGCCGCGGCCGCCGCCTCCGCCGCGCTGGGGGCACAGTCGGCCTCGGGGGGCCGCTACGGCCTGGTCGTCTCGGCCGGGATCGCCGGCGGGTTCGCCCCGCACGCCCCGGTCGGCACCACCGTGCTGGCCGACGCGATCGTCACCGCCGACCTCGGCGCCGAGACCCCCGAGGGCTTCGCCGACGTCACCGAACTGGGCTTCGGCACCGTCCGGCACACCCCTCCCCCGGCCGCCGTCGCGCTGGCCGCCCGGGCCCTGGGCGCCGCCACCGGCCCGGTACTGACCGTCTCCACCGTGACCGGCAGCGCCGCGCGGGCCGCCGCGCTGGCCGCCCGCCACCCGGGCGCCCTGGCCGAGGCGATGGAGGGCTTCGGGGTGGCCGAGGCCGCCGCCCGGTACGGCGTGCCGGTGCTCGAACTGCGGACCGTCTCCAACCCGGTCGGCCCGCGCGACCGGGCAGCCTGGCGGATCGGCGAGGCGCTGGCCGCCCTGGAGCGGGCCTTCGCCGCACTGCCCGTCCACGAACTGATCGAGGAGGCCGGCCGTGGCTGAACGGCTGAGCATCGCGTACTCGCCCTGCCCGAACGACACCTTCGTCTTCCACGCCTGGGCGCACGGCCTGGTGCCCGGGGCGGACACCCCCGAGGTGACCTTCGCGGACATCGACGTCACCAACGGCCTGGCCGAGCGCGGCGAACTGGACGTCCTGAAGATCAGTTACGGCGCGCTGCCCTGGGTCCTGGACGAGTACACCCTGCTGCCCTGCGGCGGCGCGCTGGGGCGCGGCTGCGGCCCGCTGGTGCTCACCCGGCCGGGCACGGACGCCCCTGCGGACCTCACCGGCAAGACGGTGGCGGTGCCGTCCGAGCGCTCCACCGCGTACCTGCTGTTCCGGCTCTGGGCCGCGAAGGCGGTGCCGGGCGGCTTCGGCGAGATCGTCGTCCTGCCGTTCCACGAGATCATGCCCGCCGTCCGGGACGGCCGGGTGGACGCCGGTCTGGTGATCCACGAGGCCCGGTTCACGTACCGGCAGTACGGCCTGCACAGCCTGGCCGACATGGGCGAGGCCTGGGAGCAGGAGACCGGCCTGCCGATCCCGCTCGGCGCGATCGTCGCCCGGCGCTCGCTCGGCGCCGAACGGCTGCGCGCGCTCGCCGACGCCGTCCGCGCCTCCGTCCGGCAGGCCTGGGCGGACCCGGACGCCAGCCGGGAGTACGTGCTGGCGCACGCGCAGGAGATGGACCCGGCCGTCGCCGACCAGCACATCGCCCTGTACGTGAACGAGTTCACCGCGGAGCTCGGCGAGGAGGGCTACGCGGCCGTCCGCGCGCTGCTCACCCGGGCCGCCGCGGAGGGGCTGGTGCCCCCGCTCGACCCGGGTGCGCTGGCGTTCTGATCCCCCTCGGTCAGACGTCGAACTGGTCGGCCACCGCGCGCAGCAGGCCGGCCAGCTTCTGGCCGGTCGCCTTGGCCGGGTAGCGGCCGTGCTGGAGGCCCGGCAGCACCGCGTCCAGCGTGGTGATCAGGTCCTGGACGATCGGCGCCATGTCGTCGGCGCTCTTGCGCTGGGCGGCGGCCACCGACGGCAGTGCGTCCAGCAGCTGCACGGCCATCGCCTGGTCGCCGCGGTGGCCGGCGACCACGCCGAACTCGACCCGCTGGCCCGGCTTCAGCACGGTGACACCGGCGGGCAGCGCCTTGGTGTGGACGAAGACGTCGCCGCCGTCGTCGCGCGACAGGAAGCCGAAGCCCTTCGTCTCGTTGAACCACTTGACCTGGCCGGTGGGCATCTCGACAGTCCTCGAATGGGTGTGAGGGATCCCGGCCCTGGCCGGGGATCACTGGGTGGTGGGGAAGGCAGCCGACCTCGGCTCGGCGCCCGCGGGCGCTCATGGTCAGCACGCTGTCAGGAGCAGACTAACGGTCCGTCACTGCCTCATCCGCGTTCCGCGAAAGATCCGCGTTCCAAGGCCCGTTGGGGCCGGTACGGGCGCGGCGTTCTCGCGATCACGGGCGACCCGGTACTGGCACGGCCGGGGCGCGGCTCAGCGCGGTCCATCGGCTCACACCCCCGGGTCTGAGGAAACGGGGCGCACGTGTCGCACCCCTCGGCACCCCCTGCATACCCCCGCCCAGCAGGGATCAAAACGTTCAGCTTCCGAGAAACTGCGCAACGTGACCGAACCGCTCCGGTGGCGGGGGCCGGCGGCCGCTCTGCCAGACTGGACGGACCGGCCCGACCAGCCCCGAGGAGCGAGCAGACGTGAGCAGCCAGAGCGCCGACCCCGGCGACGTGTACGTCAAGGCCGGAACGATCGTCTTCGGTCTGGGCGCGCTCGCCACCCTGGTCACCTTCGTCCCGCTGTTCCTGCACCTGACGCCGCTGCCGACGGCCGCGTACTGGCTGAGCATGCTGATGCCGGCGGGCTTCCTGGCCGCGCTGACCGGGCTGTTCCTGAACGCTCGGGCCCAGCGCCGCCGGGTGGAGTCCGCGGGCGCGTCCTAGGACCAGGGGCCGGGGCTCAGCCGGCCAGGTGGGCGTCGAGCCAGGCCGGGAAGCCGGTGAGGTCCGCCAGCACCACGTCCGCCCCGGCCGCGCGCAGTTCGTCCGCGCTGTACGGGCCGGTGGCCACGCACACCGCGACGGCGTCCGCGCGCCGGGCGCCCCGGATGTCGCCGAGGTGGTCGCCGACGTAGATGCTCGCGCCGTGCTCGCGCAGCGCCTCGCCCTTGGTCTCCGCCCAGAGGTCGCCGACCAGCGCGTCCGCGTGCAGCCCGGCGTGCTCCAGGTGGAGGCGGGCGTTCGGCTCGTACTTGCCGGTGATCACCGCGACCCGGCCGCCGTGGTCGCGGACCGCCTCGACGGCGGCGTGCGCGCCGGGGAGGGCGACGGTCGGAGCGAAGGCGAGGTCGCGGTAGAGCTCGCGGTAGCGGGTGGCGGCGCGCTCCACCTCGGCTTCCGGGAACCAGTTGCGGATCTCGTCCAGCAGCGGCGGGCCGAGCCGGGTGACCACCAGGTCCGCGTCGATGCGGGCGCCGGTCTCGGCCGCGAGCGCCAGGTAGGTGGCGTGGATCCCCGGCCGGGTGTCCAGCAGCGTCATGTCGAGGTCGAAGCCGACGGTGAGCGGGGCGGTGCGGGTCTCGGGCATGCCGCCAGGCTATCCAACGGGCGGTTCGGGGGGCCGAGGCAATTTGCCCCGGCTTCCGACGGGAACTTAGGTTTACCTGAGTTGTCTGCGGAGAGGGCCCATGACCGACACCACCGCGCCACCCGGCGCGCGACGGACAGCGCGCCACCGAATACTGTGGCTCGCCGCCGCGCTGGCCGTCCTGGCCGCCGCGGTGCTGCTGAGCCTGGCGGTCGGCAGCCGCACCATCCCCTTCGGCGACACCCTCGACGCCCTGCTGCACGGCGGCGACACGGCCAACGCCGTCGTCGTCCGCGAGCTGCGGGTGCCGCGCACCGTCGTCGGACTGGCCGTCGGCGCGGCGCTCGGCCTCGCCGGGGCCGTCATGCAGGGGCTCACCCGCAACCCGATCGCCGACCCCGGCATCCTCGGTGTCTCCCAGGGCGCGGCGGCAGGCGTGGTCCTCGCCATCTCCGGCTTCGGCGTCTCCACCCTCACCGGCTACGTCTGGTTCGGCTTCGCGGGCGCCGTGATCGCCACCGTGCTCGTGTACGGCCTGGCCGGGCGCGGCCGGGGCGGGGCCACGCCGATCAAGCTGGCACTGGCCGGTTCGGCGATGTCCGCGTTCATCGCCTCGCTCAACACCATGGTGCTGACGACCGACGCGGCCACCATGGACCAGTTCCGCTTCTGGCACGTCGGCTCGCTCTCCGGGCGGACCTCGGACGTGGCCTGGCAGCTGCTGCCGTTCCTCGCCGTCGGCACCGTGCTGGTGGTCGCGGTGGCCCGCGGCCTGGACGCGCTCGCGCTCGGCGAGGACACCGCCAAGGGCCTCGGCGCCAAGACCGGCCTGGTCCGGGCGGTCGGCGCGCTCGGCGCGACGGTGCTGACCGGCTCGGCCGTCGCGGCCGCCGGGCCGATCGCCTTCGTCGGCCTCGCCGTCCCACACGCGGCGCGGGCCGTCGCCGGCGCGGACCACCGCTGGGTGCTCGCCTTCTCCGCCGTCCTCGGCCCGGCCCTGCTGCTGCTCGCCGACACCCTGGGGCGGGTCCTCTTCCCGCCGTCGGAGGTCCCGGCGGGCGTGATGACGGCGCTCGTCGGCGTCCCGGTCCTGGTCGCGCTGGTGCGCCGCCGGAAGGTGGTCGCGTCATGAGCGCGCAGGGCGTGCGAACCGTCGGGCGCGGCGCCGTCTCCCCGCGCGGGTACACCGTGCTGCGGGCCGGTCGGGCGTCCGTGCTGCTGCACCGCCGGTCGGCGGTGGTGGCGCTGGGCCTGCTGGTCGCGCTGACCGGGACGGTCGTCGCCTCGCTCTGCCTGGGCGAGTCGGCCGTGTCGCCGGTCGACGTGGTGAAGGTGGTGCTCGGGCAGCCGAGCCCGCACGAGCTGGTGGTCGGCGAGTTCCGGCTGCCCCGGGTGGTCGTGGGCCTGCTGGTCGGCACCGCGCTGGGACTGGCCGGGGCGCTGATCCAGACCGTCGCCCGCAATCCGCTGGCCAGCCCCGACGTGGTGGGCGTGACCTGGGGCGCGACCGCCACCGTCGTCGGGCTGATGGCGTACGGCGTGGTCGGCTCGACCGGGCAGGCCCCGTACGCGGCGGTGGCGGGCGGGCTGGTGGCCGGGCTGCTGGTGTACGCGCTGGCGTGGCGGCGCGGCCTGCACGCGCAGCGCTTCGTGCTGATCGGGATCGGGATCAGCGTGGCCCTGTCCTCGCTGACCTCCGTGTTCCTGACCAAGGGCGACGGCTTCCAGGCGCAGGCCGCGAAGGTCTGGATGACGGGCAGCCTGAACGGCGCCGGCTACGACCAGGCCGACTGGCTGGCCTGGGTGCTGCTCGCCGCCGTGCCCGTCGTCCTGTGGGCGGCTCGGGCGCAACGCTCGATCTCCTTCGACGACGCGACGGCCGTCGGTCTGGGCCTGCGGCTGGACCGGATCCGCCTCGGCATGGCGCTGCT
Organism: Kitasatospora sp. NPDC094016; assembly: GCF_040304045.1. Taxonomy (NCBI): domain Bacteria; kingdom Bacillati; phylum Actinomycetota; class Actinomycetes; order Kitasatosporales; family Streptomycetaceae; genus Kitasatospora; species Kitasatospora sp. NPDC094016. The sequence goes on along the minus strand of NZ_JBEOUK010000005.1, from coordinate 29,912 downwards.
GGGCATCGTGCTCGCCTCGTGCGCGGCGGGCGCCGCCGGACCGGTGGACTTCGTGGCGCTGATGGCCCCGCAGATCGCGCTGCGGCTGGTCCGGTCCGCGCAGGTCCCGCTGTTCTGCTCGGCGCTGACGGGCGCGCTGGTGGTCGTACTGGCCGATCTGATCGCCCGGCGGCTGATGGCGCCGACCGAGCTGCCGGTGGGCGTGGTGACCGGCCTGGTCGGCGCGCCGTACTTGATGTGGCTGCTGATCCGTTCCCGTCGTGGAGGTTCCTGATGTCCGCTCACCGTCTCGAGGCCCGGGGCCTCACCCTGGCCTACGAGGCGCGCACGGTCGTCGAGGGCCTGGACGTCGGCATCCCGGACGGGCGGGTGACGGTGATCGTCGGCCCGAACGCCTGCGGCAAGTCGACGCTGCTGCGGGCCCTGGGACGCCTGCTGAAGCCGGTCCGGGGCGCGGTGCTGCTGGACGGCGAGGAGCTGGCGCGGATCCCGACGAAGCGGATCGCCCAGCGGCTGGGCCTGCTGCCGCAGTCGCCGACGGCGCCCGAGGGCATCTCGGTGGCGGACCTGGTCTCGCGGGGCCGCCAGCCGCACCAGAGCTGGTGGCAGCAGTGGTCGCCGGAGGACGAGGCGGCGGTGACGGAGGCGTTGGAGCGGACGTCCACGGCGGAGCTGGCCGAGCGCAGCATGGACGAGCTGTCCGGCGGCCAGCGGCAGCGGGCGTGGATCGCGATGGCGCTGGCGCAGGGCACGGACATCCTGCTGCTGGACGAGCCGACCACCTACCTGGACATCGCGCACCAGGTGGAGGTGCTGGACCTGGTCCGCCGGCTGAACGTCGAACGCGGCCGGACGGTGGTGGCGGTGCTGCACGACCTCAACCAGGCGGCCCGGTACGCGGACCACCTGGTGGCGATGCGGGACGGCCGGGTGGTGGCGCAGGGCGCGCCGACCGAGGTGGTGACGGCCGAACTGGTGCGGGAGGTGTTCGGGCTGGAGTCGGTGGTGGTGCCGGACCCGGTGACGGGTACGCCGTTGGTCGTTCCGGGGGCCCCGTGGGCGGCGGCCGTGGACGCCTGACGACAATTCCTCACCAAACCGGACATAATCGGCGCGCCCCCGAAGCCTCACCGCCCGAGGACCGCCGATGCACCGGATCGCCCGCCGTTCGTTCCTCGCCGGTCTCGGCGGGGCCGCGCTCGCGGCCTGCACGACCGGACGGTCGGCACCGCCGACCGCCGACGGCCTGGGCGCCTCCGCCTCGCCCACCCCGGTACCGCCGGTCACGGTGGACGCGGCCACCGGGCCGGTACTGGTGCCGGGCGAGCCGCTGCGGGTGGTCGTCCTCGACACGGACGTGCTGGACTCGGCGCTGACCCTCGGCATCACCCCGGTGGGCGCCGCGCTGCCGGCCGCCGACATCCGGTTCCCGAGCTACTGGCCGGCCTCCCGGGTCGCCGGGATCCACCGGGTCGGCCTGGCCGGCGCCCCGGACCTGGTCGCGATCCGGGCGCTGCGGCCGGACCTGATCCTCTCCAACCAGGCGCGCGACGGCGACCGCTACGACCAGCTGCGGGAGATCGCGCCGACCGTGCTCACCCAGACCACCGGCGCGCCGTGGAAGGCCGACTTCCAGGTGCACGCCCAGGCGTTGAGCCGGGAGGCCGCGGCGGCGGCCTTCGTCTCCTCGTACCAGCGGCACGCCAACCAGGTGGTGCAGGCCCTGTCGGCGGCGAAGGCGTCCGGCCAGAAGGTCAGCCTGGTGCGGTTCGTGGAGGGCGGCGGGATCCGGCTGTTCGGAAAACAGAGCTTCCCCGGGATCGTGCTGTCGGACGCCCAGGTGGGGCGGCCGGACGCGCAGAACGTCGACCAGTCCGACGTCGAGATCCCGCTCGACCAGATCGCGAAGGCGGACGGCGACCTGCTGCTGTACGCCACCTCCGGCGACCCGAATCTGGCCGGCACCAACGCCGCGCTGGAGAGCCCGGGTTGGCAGGCGCTGGGGGCGGTCAAGGCGCACCGGGCGTTCCCGGTGGACGACCAGCTGTGGTTCCAGGGGATCGGGTACACCGGCGCCAACTTCATGCTGGCCGAACTGCAGCGCTTCCTGGGGGCGTGACCCGCCGCGCGGCGTCGGCGTAGCGGGCCGGGGAGGTACCGACGGCAGCCGTGAAGTCGCGGGTGAGATGGGCCTGATCCGCGTACCCGAGTTCGGCCGCGAGCGCCGCCAGGTCCAACGCGCCGCCCGCGTCGGCGCGTTCGGCGGCCTCGTGGAGGCGGGCGCGGCGCAGCACCCACTTCGGGGAGGCGCCGACGTACTCGGCGAACAGCCGCTGCAGCCGGCGGACGGTGAGGCCCAACTCCCGCGCCAGGTCGTCGACCCGGCACAGGTCGGGGGTGCCGGTGATCCGCTCCACCATCGCGGCGACCTCCTGCGCGACCGGGTCGGGCGCGGGCAGCCGGGGCAGCAGGAAGGCGTCCACGAGGGCGGCCTGGTCCCGCGACCGCTCGCCGAGGACGTCCTCGTCGAGCCGGTCCGCCTCCGGGCCGAAGTAGGCGGCCGCGGGCACCGACCGGTCCGCGAGGGCGGCCACCGGATGCCCGGCGAACGAACGGAACGCGCCCGGCCGGAACTTCACGCCCAGCACGTGCCCGGCGCCCTCCAGGCGGCGGACGAAGAGCGACCGGTCGACCCCGTGGACGCGGGCCCGCGGGGCCTCGAAGACCAGGTGCACGTTCGGGTGGGCGAGCACCTTCTGCTCGTACGGGGGCCGGCCGCGCAGGTCCCAGCGGACCAGCCAGTAGAACTCGACGAAGCGCGCCACGGCGGGGGCGGGCGCGCGCCGCTCCACCCTGACCGCCTCCGCCGCGCGGGCGGGGTGGAGCACGCCGCGTCCGAGACCGGAAGAGTCCATACCGGCCAGGCTAGATCCTGTCCGGCCGGTCTTCCCGGGCCCGCGACGCCGGGGTTCCGGCGCTGGTCGGGGCGGCCGTGCCCTGCCATAAGCTGGCGCGGTGAGTAGTGAACCGGCCCCGCCCGAGGACACCGCCGTCGAGCTGATGCGCGCGATGACGCGGCTGCGGGCACGGCTGCGCACCGAGGCCCCGATCGACGACCTGCCGTGGAACTGGTCGCACCTGACCACCCTGCGCCGCGTCGTGCAGCAGGGTCCGGCAACGGTGACCGAACTCGCCCAGGCCGAGCACGTGCGCCGCCAGTCCATGGCGGAGACCGTGGCCGCGCTGCGGGCCGGCGGCCTGGTCAGCGCCGCCAAGGACCCGAACGACGGGCGCAAGTCCCTCTTCAGTGCGACCCCGGCCGGAGCCGACCTGAGCGAGCGGATCCCGGCGGCGCGGGAGGCGTGGCTGGCCTCGGTGATCGGCTCCACCCTCCGGGCCGGCGAGCGCAAGACGCTCGACCGGGCCGCCGAGATCATGAACCGCCTGGCGGACAGCTAGGGCGTGTCCGGTTCGCCTGCGGTGGCTAGGACTCGGCGAGTCGGCGGTCGCAGACGGTCAGGACGAGGAGGAGGGCGGAGATCGCGACCAGCACCCAGGCGATGGAGTGCAGGCCGGCGTCGCCCACCCGGTCGTGGAAGGCGGTGCCGGTGATCGCCGCCGAGGCGATGGAGCCGAGGTAGCCGAAGGTGCGCAGCAGTCCGGAGGCGGTGCCGACCGTCTCGGCGGGGGCCTCCCGGTAGAGGACCGTCTGGTTGGCCACCGCCCCGGCGCCGGAGGTCAGGCCGAACACCGCGCTGACGGCGACGACCGCCGCCATCGGGGTGCCGCCGCCCACGAACAGCACGGCCACCGCGCCGAGCAGCAGCAGCACCGCGCAGACGATCAACGGCAGCCGCACGCCCGTCCGTCGTGCCACCACCCGGGCGGTCACGGCGCTGAGGACGCCCATCGGCATCAGCGCGAGGCCGGCCTGGTAGGCGGACAGCCCGCGGGCCGCCTCCAGCCACTGGGTGAGCCCGTAGAGGATCACGTACGTCCCCATCAGTGTCAGGCCGTTGCGCACGTAGGTGCGGGTCAGGGCCCCGTTGGAGGCGAGCAGCCGGACGTCGAGGAACGGGTGGGCGGCGCGCAGTTCCCAGCCGACCAGCACGGCGGCGAGGACGAGGGCGGCGGCGAGCGCGGGCCAGTCCCGGCGCGGCAGGGCGGCGAGGAAGACCATCAGGGCGGTCAGCGAGCCCCCGAAGCCCAGCATGCCGGGCAGGTCGAGGCGGGAGGCGAGGGCGCGGGGTGAACCGAGGCGCAGCGGATCGGGGTCCGGCGCGATCCCGACCACGGCCAGGACCAGGGCGACGGCGGCGACCGGAATGTTGATCCAGAAGGCGGTCTGCCAGCCGAACCAGCCCACCAGCAGCCCGCCGAGGGCGGGGCCGACGGCGACGGTGGCGGCGCCGGTGATCGCCAGGCCGCCGAGCACCCCGCGCGGCGGGGTCCGGTGGCCGGCCTGTTCGGCGCGGCGGCGGATCAGCAGCATCGCGGCCGGGTAGCCGGCCGAGGTGCCCGCGCCGATCAGCACCCGGGCCGCGATCAGGGCGGCCATCGAGTGGGCCAGCGTGCCGACGATCCCGGCCGCGAACACCAGCACGATGCCGGCGACGAAGATCCGCCGGGGCCCGAACTCCTCGGCGAGCCGCCCGGCGGCGGGCTGGGCCAGCGCGCTGGTGAGGTACAGGCAGGAGATCAGGACCGCGGTGTCCCCGACGGGGAGGTGCAGGGCGGCCGCGATGGCCACCAGCGCGGTCGCGATGATCGAGCTGTTGACCGGGTTGAGCGAGGCTCCCAGGTACAGCGGGGCCACGAAGCGCGGGCCGAAGGGGTTGCCGGCGGGCGCCGGGGTCGTCTGCCGCGGGGTGCGGGTGTCGCCGGGGAGAGGCATGCCGGGTTCCTTCCGCTTCCTCCGGGACCTCTGCGACGGGGCGGGGCCTGCTGGGGAGATCCCGGCGGAGATAGGCAGGCTGCCTGCTGAACATTAGCAGGCAGCCTGCCCATTTTGAAGGGTTCGCCGCAGTCGGGGCGGGCCGCGGCGAGCCCCGACCCGATGCTCCCGGCCAGAGCGCCGGCCGTCGCGTTTCTTCAAGACCAGGCGGCCCCGACCGGCGCAGGATCGGGGCATGAACGATCACCCGACCCCGGACACCCACCCGCTGCACCCCCTGCTGGCCTGCGCCGCCGCGGCCGCCGCCCGCATCGCCGACGGCGTCCCGGCCGACCACCCGCTGGACGGCCCGACACCCTGCGCGGACTTCGACGCCCGCGCGCTCGTCAACCACTGGGTGCTCTACACCTCGCACGGCCTGGAGCACCGGGCCCGCCGCACCGAACTGCCCGAGGCACTGATCGACCACGACTTCACCGCCGACCCCGGCTGGCCCGCCGCCTACGCGGCCCAGTTGGACCGGGCCGTCGCGGCCTGGGCCGACCCGGCCGTCTGGGAAGGGGACGTCGACCTCGGCGGCTCCCCGGCACCGGCGGCGGGCATCGCCCGGATGCTGATCGCGGAGCTCGTCCTGCACGGCTGGGACGTCGCCCGGGCGACGGGCGGTCCGATCGGGATCGACGAGGAGCTCGCGCAGTTGGTGCTGGAGGTCGTCGAGGAGAACGCCGAGCTGTACCGCCAGTACGGCGGCTTCGCCGCCCCGGTGGCGGTGCCGGACGGCGCCCCGGCACTGGACCGTGCGCTGGCCACCTCCGGGCGCGATCCGCGCTGGAGCGCCTGAACGGCCGAGCCGGACAGTCGGTCGGTCAGGCCCTCAGCCCGCCGCCCGCCGGGACGCGCGGAGCCGGGCGCGGCCTGGCGGGCGGGCGACTTCGAGACGCTGCGGGGGCCGCTGGCGGGCTTCGCCCGCTGAGCGGGTTCCACACCGCGCGGCCCCGGCTACCGTCGCGCCAGCCGGCCGCGAACCGCCCAGGCCGCCGCGCCGAGGGCGAAGCCGTAGACCGCCACCAGGCCGTGCCCGTTGTCCTGGGCGAGCCACATGGCGAGGCCCAGCACCGGGACGCCGACGGCCAGGGCGCGCTCCTTGGGCAGGCGGGTGCGGGCGAGGAACGCGAGGGCCAGGGTGGCGCCGAGGAAGTAGGTGGCGCCGGAGCTGCCGGCGAAGTTGCGGGGGTCGGTGCTGGGGCCGTCGCCGAAGCCGAGCAGGTCGTCGATCCGGCCGGGCAGCAGGATGCCCGCGAGGAAGTAGGCGAGGGTGAGCGGGCCGCCCCAGTACCACTGGGCGAGCGCGGCGACGGCGGCGAGGGTGGCGAGGTTCCACAGGCCGCCGCCGAGGCCGCCGTTCTGCAGGAAGACCGAGGTGAACTCGCGCCACCAGCCGGACTTGGCGGGGTCGGCGTCGAGCGCGTCCATGGCGCCGGACCAGAGCAGTTGGAGCAGCACGCCGCCGACGGCGAGCGCGGTCAGGGCGACCGCCGCCCACGGGATCGACCGCCCCCGCAGCGTGTCCCGGCCGACCGCGCCGAGCCCGCAGTTGACCATCATGACCATCAGCGCGGCCGTGGTCACGTTGAACAGGATCGCCCCCATGACTGCCCCTCCCCCATCACATTCCAACACCGTTCGAAAACCGGGCAGAGCAAAGCTAGCACAGCTTTCGAACGGTGTTGGAAAACGTTGTACGGTGGAGCCATGAAGCTCACCAAGGAGCGCATCGTCGATGCGGGCATGGCCGTCTTCGCGGAGGTCGGCTACCACAACCTGTCCATGCGCCAGGTCGCCGACCGCCTCGACGCCCACGCCGGCAGCCTCTACTACCACGTGCGCGGCAAGGACGAGTTGCTCACCCTGATGGCCGACCGCGTCTGCCGACAGGCCTACGACACCGGCACCGCGGCCCTCGCCGCCCTCCCCCCCGACGCCACCTGGCGGGACCGGGTCGAGGCCCAGGCCGCCACCCTGCGCCACAGCATCCGGCAACACCCCGGCGGCGCACTGCTCCTCGCCGAGAGTCCCGGCGTCCTCAGCTCCGGCGGCCTCTCCCTGATGGAACGCCTGCTGCGCACCCTCCTCGACGCCGGCCTGCCCACCGCCCACTGCGGCATCGCCGCCGACATCCTGCTCAGCCACGTCACCGGCTTCGTCCTCCAGGAACAGAACCAGCCACCGGCCCCACCACCCGTCAGCGCCGAGCTCTACGCCGACCTGTGCGCGCAGTTCCCGCTGGTCATGGGCGAGTTGATCCCCCGGATCGGCCAGGACGAGAAGTTCACCCAGAGCATCCGACTGCTCTGCACCGGCTTCGCCGCCCTCGTCCCGGGCGTCAGCCCTGCTGCGGCGGGCGACGGCGCAGGCTCAACAGCAGCAGCACCACCGCCGACAGCACGGCCGACAGGCGCAGCACGCCCGGGGCCGCCGACCAACTGATCTGACTGAACTGCGCACCGGCCTGCACGCCCGCGCCGCCCTGGGCGCCCGGCTTGGCCTGCATGGCGTGCAGGGTGGCCGCGCTCATCGTGATCAGCGGGATCCCGAGGATGACGAACTTGCGTGTCAGATCGGAGAGTTGACGGGACAGGTAGCCGAGGGCCCAGCCCACCAGCATGGCGGGGAAGAAGCTCATGGCGGCGCCGCCGATCAGCAGCCCGCAGGAGAGCAGGACCAGCAGGGACGGCCGCCGGGCCCCGACGCCCGCGCCCGCACCCGCACTTTCGCCCGCACCGGCACCGGCACCGGCCTGGCCGGCGGGGGCGGCCGGCTGCGCCTTCGCCTTCCCCGCGGCGGCGCCCCTCCCCTTGGCCTTGCGCAGCTTCGTCCCCTTCCCCGAAGCCGCACCCGCACCCGCACCCGCCGAATCGGCAGCCTGCGCGCCCGCCGCACCCGCCGCACCCGCCCCGTCCCCGGCGCGCTGCTCGGGGATCGGCTTCGGCGGGGCCTGCGGCGCGTCCGAGAAGTTGAGCAGCACCAGATCCCAGCCGTTCGCGCCGGAGCTGTACACCTGGGGCGGCGGGATGGCGCCCGGATCGTCCTCGGGCCCGTCGAGACGCGGCTTGTCCAGCTGTACGGGCGGCGCCCCGGCCCCCGGGGTGCGCGGCGTCCGGGGCGGGTCCAGCGGCACCGACGGGGTCCCGCCGCCCGGCGCCGCCGTGTCGTACACGCTGTCCCCGTCGGAGGCACCGGACGGACCGGAGGCGCCGGACGCACCCGAACCGCCCGAACCGCCCCTGTCGCCGGCGGCACCCGACCCGGCAGACCCGTCAGAGGCCCCCGCCCCGCCCCCCGAACGGCCGCTCCACGGCCCGCTCCTGCGCCACCACTCGCCGTCCGTCATCACCGACACCCCGCCTCGCGCCCGTACCCCGGCCCACCGAACCACCCTCGGCCGTGACGCTACCCACCCCGCCCCCGCCCGCGCGAGTCCTGAGGACCGGTCCACCACGGGCCGCCGCACGGACACCCCGCCGTCCGCCCGCCCGACTAACCTAGGTCGAATGACCACACAGCAGGGCCCTCAACGCCAGGGCAGGTCCGCCGCCGGCCCCCGCACCCTCGCCGAGGAGTTGCGCGCCCGCCCCGACGACGCGCTCGCCGCCCTGCTCCGCTCCCGCCCCGACCTGCTCAACCCCGTCCCCGGCGACCTCACCCAGCTGTCCGCCCGGCTCTCCTCCCGCGCCTCGGCGCTGCGCGCCCTGGAGCGCCTGGACCGCTTCACCCTGCAAGTCGCCGAGGCCCTGGCCACCGCCCCGGACGGCACCGGCCTGGCCACCGTCCGCACCCTGCTGACCGGCCCGGCCAAGGTCAAGCCGCACCCCGGCGCGACCCCGCTGACGCCCGCCGACCGGTCCGCCGTCGCCGCCGCCCTCCCCCGGGCGATCGCCACCCTGCGCGACCGGGCGCTGCTCTGGGGCCCGGACAACGGCCTGCGGCTGGTCCTCGCCGTCCGCGAGGCACTCGCCCCGACGGCCGCCAACCCCGGCCGCACCGGCCTCGGCCCGACCCTCTCCGACGCGACCGTCGGCATGTCCCCGGCCCGGCTGCAGCAGCTGCTCGCCTCCGCCGGGCAGCCCGCCACCCCGGACCCGGTCACCGCCGTCGACGCGCTCGCCTCCCTGCTGAACGACCGCGCCCGCTGCGCGGCGCTGCTCGACACCGCCCCCGAGGCCGCGCTGCGGCTACTGGAGCGGCTGGTCTGGGGGCCGCCGACCGGCACCGTCCCGGACGCCACCCGCCCGGTCACCGCCGAGGACGCGCAGAGCCCCGTCGAGTGGCTGCTCGCCCGCGGGCTGCTGCTGCCCAGCGGGCCGGGCAGCGTCGTCCTACCGCGCGAACTGGCCCTGCACCTGCGCGGCGGCCGCACCCACCGCGCCGTCGAGCCGGTCCAGCCCGAGCCCGCCCCGGCCGCCGCCCCGCGCGATCCACAGGCTGTGGACAGCGCGGCGGCCGGCCAGGCCCACACCGCCGTCAAGACCGTCGAGGAACTCCTCGACACCTGGGGCCTCACCCCGCCGCCCACGCTGCGCGCCGGCGGCCTCGGCGTCCGCGACCTCAAGCGCACCGCGCAGGCCCTGGAGACCACCGAGCAGCAGGCCGCCTTCTGGCTCGAACTCGCCTACGCCGCCGGACTGCTGGCCCCCGACGGCGAGGCCGACGAACGCTGGGCCCCGACCCCGGCCTACGACGGCTGGCTCCAGCGGGACACCGCCGAACGCTGGTCCGTCCTCGCCGCCGCCTGGCTCGCCGCCACCCGCGTCCCCGCCCTCACCGGCACCCCGGACGGCAAGGGCAAGCCGCGCGCCGCCCTCGGGCCCGAACTCGACCGCACCCTCGCCCCGTCCGTCCGCCGCGCCACCCTCGCGCTGCTCGCCGAGTTCCCGCCCGGCACCCCCGCCACCGCCGCCGAACTCCTGCCCACCCTGCGCTGGCAGCGCCCGCTGCGCGGCGGCCCGACCGGCCCGGACGGCCACGAGCTGCGCGACGACCTCACCGCCTGGACCCTCGCCGAGGCCGAACTCCTCGGCGTCACCGGCCGCGGCGCCCTCGCCGCCCCCGCCCGTGCCCTGCTCACCGCCGAATCCGACCCGGCCGAGGTGCTCGCCCCGCTGCTGCCGCAGCCGCTCGACCACGTGATCCTGCAACCGGACCTCACCGCGATCGCCCCCGGCCCGCTGCTCACCCCGCTCGCCCAGGCCCTCGCGCTGTGCGCGGACATCGAGTCCAAGGGCGGCGCCACCGTCTACCGCTTCACCCCGGTGTCCGTGCGCCGCGCCCTCGACGCCGGACGCACCGCCGCCGACCTGCGGGCCTTCCTGGAACAGCACTCCCGGACGCCCGTCCCGCAGCCGCTCGCCTACCTGATCGACGACGTCGCCCGCCGGCACGGCATCCTGCGGGTCGGCGCCGCCTCCTCCTACCTGCGCTGCGACGACCCGTCCCTGCTGAACGAGGTCCTCGCCGACCGCCGCTCCGCCGACCTGCGGCTGCGGCTGCTCGCCCCCACCGTCCTCGCCGCCCAGGCCGCCCCGGACGTCCTGCTCGCCGCCCTGCGCACGATGGGCTACGCCCCGGCCGCCGAGTCCGCCGAGGGCGACGTCCTGATCACCCGCCAGGACAGCCACCGCACCCCGCCCCGCACCGCCCCCGCGCCCGTCCCGGACGGCCCGCCGACCCCCGACGACACCCTGCTCGCCGCCGCCATCAAGGCCATCCGGGCCGGCGACCGCGCCGCCACCGTCAACCGCCGGGACTCCGCCCCCGACCCGCGCCGGCTGCCCCGCACCGCCGCCGCCGAGACCCTCGCGGCCCTGCAGACCGCCGTCCTGCTCGGCGAACGGATGTGGATCGGCTACCTCAACGCCGAGGGCATCGCCAGCCAGCGGATCATCGACCCGGTCAAGGTCGAAGGCGGCTTCGTCACCGCCTTCGACCACCACGCCGACGAGCTCCGCACCTTCGCCCTGCACCGCATCACCGGCGTCGCGGAGCTCGACGAGTAACCCCGGCGGCAGGGCCGGGCTCAGTGCCCCTGCGACTCCTTCATCTTCTCCTTGACGGCCTTGTCCGCCAGGCTGCCGATCTCCCCCTGTCCGATCGGCAGCGAGCCGCCGCCGACCTGGTCGGCGATCAGGAATCCGGGCGCTGCGAGCAGCCCGCCGGGCCCCTCCCCGATCCCCGCGAGGGCGTGCGCGGAGCCGGCGGACGAGGCGGTGGCCGCGAAGGCCGTGCCCATCAGGGCGAGAGCGGTGAGAACGCGCTTCGACTTCTTCATGCCCGGCTCAACGAGCGATGCGCACCGTGGTCACCCGGCGCCGCGGCCCGGAGCGCGGGCCCGGTCGCCCGTACGAAGGCAAGGAGCCCGCTCGCGTTCGGAGGGAGCCCGACCACGTTCGCCGCGGAATGCGCGACACTGGAGGGTCTGCGTCAATCCAGCCTGTCAGCCAGTGGAGGGCTTCCCCGCGTGAACGACGGACCGCTCATCGTCCAGAGCGACAAAACTCTTCTCCTGGAGATCGATCACCCCAAGGCCGCCGAGTGCCGCCGCGTCATCGCGCCGTTCGCCGAGTTGGAGCGCGCCCCCGAACACGTGCACACGTACCGGGTGACACCGCTCGGGCTGTGGAACGCGCGGGCGGCGGGGCACGACGCCGAGCAGGTGGTCGACGCCCTGGTGACGTACTCGCGCTACCCGGTGCCGCACGCGCTGCTGGTGGACGTGGCGGACACCATGGGCCGCTACGGGCGGCTCCAGCTGCTCAAGCACCCGACGCACGGACTGGTGCTCGCCACCACCGACCGGCCGGTGCTGGAGGAGGTGCTGCGCTCCAAGAAGATCGCCCCGCTGGTCGGCGCCCGGGTCGACCCGGACACGGTGGTGGTGCACCCCTCCGAGCGCGGCCAGATCAAGCAGGTGCTGCTCAAGCTCGGCTGGCCGGCCGAGGACTTCGCCGGGTACGTGGACGGCGAGGCGCACCCGATCGAGCTGGACGAGGACGGCTGGCGGCTGCGCCCGTACCAGGCGCAGGCCGTCGAGGGCTTCTGGCACGGCGGCTCGGGCGTCGTGGTGCTGCCCTGCGGCGCCGGCAAGACGCTGGTCGGCGCGGCCGCGATGGCGCACGCCAAGTCGACGACGCTGATCCTGGTCACCAACACCGTCTCGGCCCGCCAGTGGAAGCACGAACTGGTCAAGCGCACCTCGCTCACCGAGGAGGAGATCGGCGAGTACAGCGGGACGCGCAAGGAGATCCGCCCGGTCACCATCGCCACCTACCAGGTGATGACCACCAAGCGGAAGGGCGCCTACGCGCACCTGGAGCTGTTCGACGCCCGCAACTGGGGCCTGGTGGTCTACGACGAGGTGCACCTGCTGCCCGCGCCGGTGTTCAAGTTCACCGCCGACCTCCAGGCCCGCCGCCGCCTGGGCCTGACCGCGACGCTGGTGCGCGAGGACGGCCGCGAGGGCGACGTGTTCAGCCTGATCGGGCCCAAGCGCTTCGACGCGCCGTGGAAGGAGATCGAGGCGCAGGGCTACATCGCGCCCGCCGACTGCTGCGAGGTGCGGGTCACCCTGACCGACTCGGAGCGCCTGGCCTACGCCACCGCCGAGCCCGAGGAGCGCTACCGCTTCTGCGCCACCACGGCGACCAAGCGGCGGGTGGTGGAGGCGCTGGTGAAGAAGCACGAGAAGGACCAGACGCTGGTCATCGGCCAGTACATCGACCAGCTGGACGAGCTCGGCGAGGTGCTGGACGCGCCCGTGATCAAGGGCGAGACCAGCAACGCCCAGCGCGAGAAGCTGTTCGAGGCGTTCCGCAACAAGGAGATCGGCGTCCTGGTGGTCTCCAAGGTCGCGAACTTCTCCATCGACCTGCCCGAGGCCACCGTGGCCATCCAGGTCTCCGGGACGTTCGGCTCCCGCCAGGAGGAGGCCCAGCGCCTGGGCCGCGTCCTGCGCCCGAAGGCGGACGGCCACTCGGCGCACTTCTACTCGGTGGTCGCCCGGGACACCGTGGACCAGGACTTCGCCGCCCACCGGCAGCGCTTCCTGGCCGAGCAGGGCTACGCGTACCGCATCATCGACGCGGACGACGTCCTGTAGGACGTACGGCAGGACGTGCGGCAGGACGTGCGGCAGGACACGCCCCGGTACCGGACACCGCCGCGCCCGAGGAGGACCACGCGCGCGGCGGCGCCCGGGGCGGTGCCGCCGCCGCGCACGTCCTGCGGCCCGTACGGGGGCCGGGACCTGCGGGCCCTGGACCTGCGGGGCTGGAACCCCGGGGCGCACGGGTCTAGGATCGTCCGTCTGCCCCCTCCCGAACCGTGGTACCTGCTGAAGTCGCGCAGGCAGCCGGGGGAGGCGTCGACCGCACGGCAACCGGTCGACCGTACCCACCGTGAGCTCCATCGATCCGCTGCGCCCGCTTCCGGCGCAGCCGGGAAGGTTCGCTGTGCCCGCCACCCCCACCACCGACCCCCTCCAGCGCGAACGCGACCACCTGGCCGCGTCCCGGTCCGCGCTGCGAGCGATGCGCGAGGACGTCCAGTCGCTGGACCTGCGCGACGTGACCGGCACCTGGGTGTCCGCCGCCGTCCTCCAGAACCAGATCGAGGCCCGGATCGCCGCCCTCGCCGACCTCTCGCACACCCCGCTGTTCTTCGGCCGCCTGGACTACCTGCACACGATCAGCGAGGAGCTGAGCGAAGGCGGCGGGGGCGAGAACTTCTACATCGGGCGCCGGCACGTCCACGACGCCGACGGCGACCCGATGGTGATCGACTGGCGCGCGCCGGTCTCCCAGCCGTTCTACCGGGCCAGCCGCACCGAGCCGCTGGACGTCGAACGCCGCCGCCGCTTCGGCTACACCGGCGGTGAGCTCACCGCCTACGAGGACGAGCACCTGAGCGACCCGGCGGAGGCGGACACCGCCTCCGCCCTGCTCGCCGCCGAGATCGAGAAGCCCCGCGTCGGCCCGATGCGCGACATCGTCGCCACCATCCAGCCCGAGCAGGACGAGATCGTCCGCTCCGACGTGACGGGCACCATCTGCGTCCAGGGCGCCCCCGGCACCGGGAAGACGGCCGTGGGCCTGCACCGCGTCGCGTACCTGCTGTACGCGCACCGCGAGCGCCTCGCCCGGACGGGCACGCTGGTGATCGGGCCGAACAACGCCTTCCTCTCCTACATCGAGCAGGTGCTCCCGGCCCTGGGCGAGCTGGACGTCAACCAGGCGACCGTGCAGCAGCTGGTCGGGCACGTCGAGGTGCGCGGCGAGGACGACCCGCAGGCCGCCCGGCTGAAGGGCGACGCCCGGATGGCCGAGGTGCTGCGCCGGGCGGTACGTGCGGGCATCACGCTGCCCACCGAACCCTGCGTGGTGGTCCGCGGCTCCCGCCGCTGGCGCGTCCAGGTGCACGAACTCACCGCGATCATCGAGGAGCTGAAGGGCCGCGACGTGCGCTACGGCGCCGCCAGGGACGCCCTGCCGCAGCGGATCGCGCACACCGTGCTGCTGAAGATGGAACAGTCCGGCGAGGCCCCCGACGACCGGGTGCAGGACGCGGTGGCCCGCAACGCCGCGGTCAAGGCGGTGGCCAAGGAGTGCTGGCCGGCCGTCGACCCGGCGAAGCTGGTGCTGCGGCTGCTCTCCGACCCGGAGTTCCTGGCCGCCTGCGCGGAGGGCGTGCTGACCCCGGAGGAGCAGCAGGCGGTGCTGTGGCCCAAGCCGGGCCGCTCGGTGAAGACGGCCCGCTGGACGCAGGCCGACGCCGTCCTGGTCGACGAGGCGACGGACCTGGTGCAGCGCACCCCCTCGCTCGGGCACGTGGTGCTGGACGAGGCGCAGGACCTCTCCCCGATGCAGTACAGAGCGGTCGGCCGCCGCTGCACGACCGGCTCGGCGACCGTCCTCGGCGACCTCGCCCAGGGCACCACCCCGTGGGCGACGGCGAGCTGGCCGGACGCGCTGCGCCACCTGGGCAAGCCGGACGCCCACGTCGAGGAGCTGACCAAGGGCTTCCGGGTGCCGGAGGAGGTCATCGCGTACGCCTCCCGGCTGCTCCCGGCGATCGCCCCGGGCCTGGCCCCGGCGACCTCCGTCCGCGACGCCCCCGGCTCGCTGACGATCCGCCGCCTCCCGGACGCGGAGGCCGCGCCCGCCGTCGTGGCGGCCTGCCGCGAGGCGCTGGAGCACGAGGGCTCGACCGGGCTGATCGCCGCCGACGCCCGGATCCCGATGCTCGCCGAGGCGCTGACCGCGGCCGGCCTGCCGTACCTGTCCCCCGGCGCCGAGACCAGCGCCGAGGCCCGGCTGACGCTCGTACCGGCCTCGCTGGCCAAGGGCCTGGAGTACGACTACGTGGTGCTGGACGAGCCGGCCGCGGTGATCGCGGGCGAGCCGGACGAGCGGACCGGCCTGCGGCGGCTGTACGTGGCGCTCACCCGTGCCGTCTCCGGCCTGACGGTGCTGCACGGCGAGCCGCTGCCCGCGCAGCTGCGCTGAGGAACCGAGCAGCGGGGGCCGGCCCCACCGGGACCGGCCCCCGCCCTCCGCGCGCGCTCAGGCGTCGATCCGGGCCCGCCACTCGGCGACCTTGGCCGCGTCCACCGGCGTCCGCCAGCCGTCGACCCGCACCGCGCCGCCGACGTGGAAGCCGTCGAAGCCCTCGGCCCGCAGCCCCTTCAGGTGTTCGGCCCGCAGGCCGCCGCCGATCAGGATCCGCTGCCCGTACCCGGGCTCGCCCGCGCGGGCCAGCTCCGCCAGCAGCACCTCGTACCCGGCGTCGACGCCGGCGGGCGCGCCCGAGGTGAGGAAGGTGTCCAGCCCGGGCAGCGCGCCGACGGCGGTCCGCAGGGCGGCCCGGTCGGTGCTGTGGTCGATCGCCCGGTGGAAGGTCCAGCGGCAGCCGGCCACCGCTTCGGCGACGGCGGCGGTGGCGGCCAGGTCGACGGCGCCGTCGGCGTGGAGGAAGCCGAAGACGAACTCGTCGGCGCCCTCGGCCCGCAACGCGGCGGCCCGGGCGGCCAGTTCGTCCAGGTCGCCGGGCGCGAAGCCGTCCCGGATCCGGAGCATGACGCGCAGCGGGATGTCGACGGCGGCCCGGATCCGGGCGAAGTCCTCGACGGACGGGGTGAGCCCGTCCGCGGCCATGTCGGTGACCAGTTCGAGCCGGTCGGCGCCGCCCGACTCGGCAGCCTGGGCGTCCTGGGGCGTCAGCGCGATGACTTCGAAAATTGGTCTAGACATATCAGTAGGTTGCCACATCCGGCCGGGCCCGGCGAGCACTTCGCCCCACCCCCCGGGTCACGCCAGGCTGCGGCCCTTCCCGGAGTCCCCGCCGAGCCATCCGCCGAACCGCCCGCCGGGCCCGTCGCCGGCCCCGATCCGGCGCATCGCCACCGCGGCCGCCACCAGGAGCAGCAGCACCGGCGCCGCCATCGGCAGCACGTGCCAGAACCCGCGGCCCTCGCGCCAGATGTTGAACAGGCCCGCGAACATCGTCAGCGACAGCACCGCGACCCCGACGGCGGCCGGCAGCACCCGGCCGCGCAGCGCGGTGAAGGTCAGCAGCAGCGGCCCGATCAGCAGCAGCGCGAACCACTGCATGTCCAGCGGGAAGGTGGAGTCGCCCCAGTGCTGGAGCGCCACCAGCAGCCCGCCCCCGAGGACCGAGGCCAGCGCCAGCCCGCCGGAACGCCAGGAGGCCCTGGGCAGCAACTCCGTCGGCGCCGCGGCCAGCACCAGCGCCCCCAGCACGAACGGCATGGTGGCCACGCTGCTGTCCCCCACCCCCCAGAGGTCGAACTCCGGCGGCAGCACGACGGCCTGCGCCAGCACGAACAGCGCGGAGACGGCCTGGACCAGCGAGATGGCCCGCACCGCCGTCCAGCGCCCCATCACGACGGCTGCCGCGAGCAGCAGCGCGATCACCGGCGGCGCGATGGTCAGCGCGTACGTGCTGTACGAGGTGTCCCAGGTCAGCCGGTGGGCGGCCCGCTCCGCGTCGCTCACCCACGGCACCAGCGCCGCACCGGCCAGCGCCCCGGCGACCATCGGTGCGGCCAGCGCGAGCACCCGCCCGGCCAGCGAGGAGCCGGTCAGCCCGAGCCGCACCCGCAGCCCGTACGCGGCCAGGTCGAACGCCTCGCGGGCGACGGCCGAGCG
Organism: Kitasatospora sp. NPDC094016; assembly: GCF_040304045.1. Lineage (NCBI taxonomy): Bacteria > Bacillati > Actinomycetota > Actinomycetes > Kitasatosporales > Streptomycetaceae > Kitasatospora > Kitasatospora sp. NPDC094016. The sequence goes on along the minus strand of NZ_JBEOUK010000005.1, from coordinate 12,800 downwards.
GCCCGCCTCCGCCGTGGTGTCGGCGAACACCGCGGCCAGTTCCTCGCCGCGCTCCCGGCGGTAGCGCGGCGGGTAGAACTGCAGCGCCGCCCGCAGCACGGTCGACGGCGTCCCGATCGTCGGCGTGGTCATCGTCATGCGAAGAACCCCCTCATCGTCGACTTCCCCTCCGGCTCCGGCTTGCCCTGCAGCGCCGACAGGACGTTCGCGAGACGGCGCTCCGCCTCGGTGGCGACGGCCCGCAGCCGCTCCGCCTCGGAGGCCAGCGCCTCCCGGCCGACGCTGGTCAGCGCGTAGCTGCGCCGCGCCCGCCCGTCCACGACCTCCTCCGCGGCGACCTCGATCAGCCCCTGCTGGAGCAGCCGGTCGAGGGCGCCGTACAGGGTGCCGGTGCGCATCTTGACCCGGCCCTCGGAGATGGCGGCGATCTCCTGGATGAGGGCGTAGCCGTGTCTCGGGGCGTCCGCCAGGGCGGTGAGCAGCAGCAGCGTCGGCTCCTGCATCGAGCGTTCAGTCATACGACTACATATATCGTCAACCTACCTATAGGTCCAGTACCCCCGCCGCCCGGTCCACGGCGCGGACCACGAGCGGGCCGGGCGCGGACCGGGTGCGAGCCGGGAGCGGACAGGCGCGGGCCAGGAGCCGCCTAGGAGAGCTCCCCCACCGGCGCGACCACCGCGCCCTGCTTGCCGCACACCCAGTGCGGCTCCGGCCCCAGCTCCGGCTCCACCCCGAGCGCGTGCGGGTCCCCGTCGGCGGCGCAGGCGGTGCACAGCGGCCAGCGCCCGTACGCCTCCAGCAGCGCGTCCTGGACGTCCTGGGCGACCAGCCCGAGCACGTACTCGGTGCCGTCCGGCCACTGCTCCAGCCACCAGCGGCGGTGCGTCACGGCCTGCTCCACCAGGGAGACGACGGCGGCGTCCGCCACGTCCCGCGCGGTGAGGTCGGCCAGGATCAGCGCCCGCGCGTTGTGCAGCGCGGTCTCGATGTCGTCGGAAGCCATCTGTCCATTCTCCGGTAGAACGCCGCGTGGGCGGCCCCCCGAAGGGGACCGCCCACACGATCAGGAACCAGCCGATCCGATCGGTGCGATCAGGATCAGAAGTCCATGTCACCGCCCGGCATGCCGCCGCCGGCGGCCGCAGCGGCCTTCTCCGGCTTGTCGGCGATGACGGCCTCGGTGGTGAGGAACAGCGCCGCGATGGAGGCGGCGTTCTGCAGCGCGGAACGGGTCACCTTGGCCGGGTCGATGATGCCCTCGGCGATCAGGTCGACGTAGGTGTTGGTGGCCGCGTTCAGGCCGTGACCGGCGGGAAGGTTGCGCACCTTCTCCACCACGACGCCACCCTCCAGGCCGGCGTTGGTCGCGATCTGCTTGATCGGGGCCTCCAGCGCGACCTTGACGATGTTGGCACCGGTGGCCTCGTCGCCCTCCAGCTCCAGCTTGTCGAAGGCGACACCGGCCTGCAGCAGCGCGACGCCACCACCGGCGACGATGCCCTCCTCGACGGCGGCCTTCGCGTTGCGGACGGCGTCCTCGATGCGGTGCTTGCGCTCCTTGAGCTCCACCTCGGTGGCCGCGCCGGCCTTGATGACGGCCACGCCGCCGGCCAGCTTGGCGAGGCGCTCCTGGAGCTTCTCGCGGTCGTAGTCCGAGTCGCTGTTCTCGATCTCGGCGCGGATCTGGTTCACGCGGCCGGCGACCTGCTCGCTGTCACCGCCACCGTCGACGATGGTGGTCTCGTCCTTGGTGATGACCACCTTGCGGGCGGTGCCCAGCAGGTCGATGCCGGCGTTCTCCAGCTTGAGGCCGACCTCCTCGGAGATCACGGTGCCACCGGTGAGGATGGCGATGTCGCCGAGCATGGCCTTGCGGCGGTCGCCGAAGCCCGGGGCCTTGACGGCGACGGACTTGAAGGTGCCGCGGATCTTGTTCACGACCAGGGTCGACAGGGCCTCGCCCTCGACGTCCTCGGCGATGATGACGAGCGGCTTGCCGCTCTGCATGACCTTCTCCAGCAGCGGCAGCAGGTCCTTGACCGAGCCGATCTTGGAGTTGGCGATGAGGATGTACGGGTCCTCGAACGTCGCCTCCATGCGCTCCAGGTCGGTCGCGAAGTAGGCGGAGATGTAGCCCTTGTCGAAGCGCATGCCCTCGGTGAGCTCGAGCTCCAGACCGAAGGTGTTGCTCTCCTCGACGGTGATGACGCCTTCCTTGCCGACCTTGTCCATGGCCTCGGCGATGAGCTCGCCGATCTGGGTGTCGGCGGCCGAGATGGAGGCGGTGGAGGCGATCTGCTCCTTGGTCTCCACGTCCTTGGCCTGGGCCAGCAGCTGGTCGGAGACGGCGGCGACGGCCTTCTCGATGCCGCGCTTCAGGGCCATCGGGTTGGCGCCGGCGGCGACGTTGCGCAGACCCTCGCGCACCAGGGCCTGGGCGAGCACGGTGGCGGTGGTGGTGCCGTCACCCGCGACGTCGTCGGTCTTCTTGGCGACCTCCTTGACGAGCTCCGCGCCGATCTTCTCGTAGGGGTCCTCGAGCTCGATCTCCTTGGCGATGGAGACACCGTCGTTGGTGATCGTGGGGGCGCCCCACTTCTTCTCCAGCACGACGTTGCGACCCTTGGGGCCGAGCGTGACCTTCACTGCGTCGGCGAGCTGGTTCATGCCACGCTCAAGGCCGCGGCGAGCTTCCTCATCAAAGGCGATGATCTTGGCCATCAGAAGTGGTCCTCCGGGACACGGTCGACTGCTCGGACCAAGGGGTGCCCGCGACGGACGGCCCTGGTGTGCGGGGGTCCTTTCCCCTACCGCTCCCGGGGGCCTCACCGACCCGGTCCGCTGTCACTCTCACGCTGTGAGTGCTAACGCCAATGATTAGCACTCCGGGTGGTCGAGTGCAAGCCCAATCGCGATCCCGCGAGCCGCCCGGGGCGCTCCCGCCGACCCGCGCAACTCCCCGCCGGGGAACGCCGACGGGCCCGCACGACGCGTGTCGTACGGGCCCGCCGAGAAGCGAGTGGTCACCAGCCGTGGGCCGCGCCGAGCTCCTGGGGTCGGAAGGGGGTCACACCGCGGCGCGGACCATGTCCGCCTGCGGGCCCTTCTGTCCCTGGGAGATCTCGAACTCGACCCGCTGGCCCTCCTCGAGGGTGCGGTAGCCGTCCATCTGGATCGCGCTGTAGTGGACGAAGACGTCCGCACCACCGTCGACCGCGATGAAGCCGTAGCCCTTCTCCGCGTTGAACCACTTGACGGTGCCCTGAGCCATTCCGAACTCCCCTAGTGCTGTGCTGGCCCTTCACGCGCCCGCAGGTCGCGGGCCCGGGTCTGGTTTGAAGGCCGGCCCGGGGAACCCCCCCTGGGCGCAGCCGTGCACGCCGCAGTCCTCCGCCGGGGGTGCCTGACGGCGCCCTGTGAGCGGGTGATTACGTCGACCGCGGCTGAATGTATCCGGATCGACGCCCTCTGCAACAGGGTCAGCTGCGGGGAATTCCGGCACCGCGCCAAGGGGCAGGACGGGCCAAAGCGGGAGGAATTCGGCATTTCACGCCGGACATAGCGGACGGATTACTACAAATCCCCGCGGGAATTCTGACATCTGCCTGACATGTTTCACGGCCCAGGCACCCGACCGGTCTCAGCGGCCGGACGACCGTCCGGCGATTCGCGGGTGATTCGCGGGTGAGGATGAGGGGAAGCCCTGTTCCCAACCGAGCCACACTCTACTCCGACTTGACCCCGCCATATTCCCGCCGAAATGCGGCCGGCCGCCCGTACGTACGGAGAACGGAATTCCGTACGCGCGGACGGCCGGTCGGACGAACGGCTCGGGCGGGGTGCCCGGATCGGGGCGCGGCTCAGCAGCCGCCGGCCACCGCCGGGATGATCGAGACGCTGGCGCCGTCCGCGATCCCGGTCGCCAGGCCCTCGGCGAAGCGCACGTCGTCGTCGTTCACGTAGACGTTGACGAAGCGGCGCAGCTTGCCGGCGTCGTCCAGGATGCGGGCGGAGATCCCCGCGTGGTTCTTCTCCAGGTCGGCGATGACCTCGCCCAGGGTGGCGCCCTCGGCGGCCACCTCGGCGGCGCCGCCGGTGTAGGTGCGCAGGATGGTGGGGATACGGACGTTGGCGCTCATGGTTCTCCTAGCGGACAGGGCCTGGCGGGGTGGGGGGTGTTCAGGCGGACGCGAGGCCGGCGTCGTGGAAGGACGCCAGGGTCGGGCGGATCACGGCGGTCATCCCGGACCCGGCGACGGCGTCCAGGGTCTTCAGGCCGTCGCCGGTGTTGATCGCGACGGTCTCCTTGGCCGGGTCCAACCGGCCGGTCTCCACCAGCTTCTTCAGCACGCCGACGGTCACCCCGCCCGCGGTCTCGGCGAAGACGCCCTCGGTCCGGGCCAGCAGCCGGATCGCGTCCACCACCTCGGCGTCGGTGACGTCCTCGACCGCGCCGCCGGTGCGCCGGGCGATGTCCAGCACGTACGGGCCGTCCGCCGGGTTGCCGATCGCCAGCGACTTGGCGATGGTGTCCGGCTTGACCGGGCGGATCACGTCCTGGCCGGCCTTGAACGCCGCCGACACCGGGGAGCAGCCCGCCGCCTGGGCGCCGAAGACCTTGTACGGCCGGTCCTCGACCAGGCCGAGCCTGATCAGCTCCTGCAGCCCCTTGTCGATCTTGGTCAGCTGGGAGCCGGAGGCGATCGGGATGACGATCTGCTCCGGCAGCCGCCAGCCGAGCTGCTCGCAGATCTCGTACGCCAGCGTCTTGGAGCCCTCGCCGTAGTACGGGCGCAGGTTGACGTTGACGAAGCCCCAGCCCTCACCGGCCGGGTCGCCGATCAGCTCCGAGCAGAAGCGGTTCACGTCGTCGTAGTTGCCCTCGATGCCGACCAGCTCGCCGCCGTACACCCCGGCCATGACGACCTTGCCCTGCTCCAGGTCGTGCGGGATGAACACGCAGGACTTGAAGCCGGCCCGGGCGGCCGCCGCGCCCACCGCGCCGGCCAGGTTGCCGGTGGAGGAGCAGGAGAGCGTCGTGAAGCCGAAGGCCCGCGCGGCCTCGATGGCGCAGGCCACCACGCGGTCCTTGAACGAGTGGGTCGGGTTGCCCGAGTCGTCCTTGATGTGCAGCTGCGCGGTGAAGCCCAGCTCGCGGCCCAGGTTGTCCGCCTTGACCAGCGGGGTCCAGCCGGGGTTCAGGTTGGGCTTGGTGGCGACGTCGGCCGGGACGGGCAGCAGCGGCGCGTAGCGCCAGATCGAGCTCGGGCCGGCCTCGATCCGGCGGCGCAGCTCCTCGGCGCCCTCGCTGCCGAAGTCGTACGCGATCTCCAGCGGGCCGAAGCACTCCAGGCAGGCGAAGCTCGGACCGAGCGGGAAGCGGGTGCCGCACTCCCGACAGGACAGCGCGGTGGCGGGGCCGAGGTCCACGGATGCGGGTGCGACAGTGTCGATAGCCATGATGGCGGAGGCCTCTCTCCTCATCTTCCCCGTGGCACGGTCGCGCCACAGGCCGGAATTGGCACCTGTCCCGCCGGGGCCTGTCGACAGACAGCCGCGCGAGAAGGTTGCCGGGACGTCAACGGGCCGTTCCCTCAGTCCCTCTGGATGAGCATGTGAAATTGTGGTGGTGCTCAACGGCGACCCCGGCGTGCAAAGGTCCGGCCGCTGTACGAAGACTGTATCCGAAGGCGTCAACCCCGAATGGGATCGTCCGCCACGCGAGATGGCGCGTCCCACCGACCCCGCCGAGGAGAGTCCCGTGCCCGCCGAACCGACCCCCGCGCTGCTCCCGCAGGCGGCGTCCTGGCTGCGCCGCCGCTCGTGGAGCGCGGTCGACCGGCCGGTGCACGCCCTGCTGGAGGCCAAGCGCCGGACCGGCCGCACCGTCAGCGTGGTGCTGCCCGCGCTGGACGAGGAGGCCACCGTCGGCGACATCGTCCGCACCATCCGCCGCGAGCTGATGGAGCGCCTCCCGCTGGTCGACGAACTCGTCGTGGTCGACTCCGGCTCGGCCGACGCCACCGCCGCCGTCGCCGCCCGGGCCGGCGCCCGGGTGGAGTACCGCGACGCGATCTTGCCCCGGCTGCCCGCCGTCCCCGGCAAGGGCGAGGTGCTCTGGCGCTCGCTGCTGGTCACCCGCGGCGACATCGTCTGCTTCGTCGACGCCGACCTGCGCGAGTTCGACCCGGCCTTCGTCTCCGGCATCCTCGGCCCGCTGCTCACCGAACCGGACATCCAGCTGGTCAAGGCCATGTACGACCGGCCGCTGGAGACCGAGGGGGCGGTGGTCCCGGCCGGCGGCGGCCGGGTCACCGAACTGGTCGCCCGCCCGCTGCTCAACCTGCACTGGCCGGAACTCGCCGGTTTCGTCCAGCCGCTCGGCGGCGAGTACGCGGCCCGCCGCGCGCTGCTCGAACGGCTCCCCTTCCCCACCGGCTACGGCGTCGAACTCGGCCTGCTGGTCGACGCGCTGGAGACGGTCGGGCTGGACGCCCTGGCCCAGGTGGACGTCGGCGTCCGGCACCACCGGCACCAGGACGGCCAGGCCCTCGGCCGGATGGCCGCCACCATCTACCGCACCGCCCTCGAACGCCTCGACCGCACCCACCGGCTGAAGGCCTCGGCCGACCTGGTCCACCCGCTGCTGACCCAGTTCACCCGCGACCCGCAGAGCCGGGAGTTCACCGCCCACACCCACCCGGTGACCGCCCTGGAACGCCCGCCCATGCACACCGTGCCCGAGTACGCGACCCGACACTGAACACCCACCGAAAGGGTTTGCCGCTCCGGAGCCCCGGCAACGTACCAACCATGGGCGATCTCACGACCGAACGTTCGAGTGCGACCGGCACCGCCCCCGTCCTGGTGGCCTCCAATCGGGGACCGGTGTCGTTCGGCACCGCGGACGACGGCACGCTGACCCTCCGCCGCGGCGGCGGAGGCCTGGTCTCCGGCCTCTCCGCCATCGACAACCCCGACGCCGTCTGGGTCTGCGCCGCCCTCGGCGCGGCCGACCGGCAGGCCGCCAGAGGGGCCCCGGACGGCCGCCTCGACCTCGCCGGGCACGACGTGGGCGGCCAGGCCGTCCGCATGCTGGACATCGATCCCGACACCTTCGCCCGCGCCTACAACGGCGTCGCCAACTCCACCCTCTGGTTCGTCCACCACCTGCTCTACGCCACCCCCACCGCCCCCGCCTTCGACGCCGGGTTCCGCACCGAGTGGGCCGCCTACCGCGCCTACAACGCCGCCTTCGCCGAGGCGCTGGCCGCCGAGGCCGCCCCCGGGGCCGCCGTGCTGGTCCAGGACTACCACCTCTCGCTGACCCCGGCCCTGCTCCGCGCCGCCCGCCCCGACCTGCGGATCGGCCACTTCTCGCACACCCCGTGGGCCCCGCCCGAGTACTTCCGGCTGCTGCCCGACGACGTCGCCGAGGCCGTCCTCACCGGCATCCTGGGCGCCGACCGGGCCGGTTTCCTGACCCGCCGCTGGGCGCTGGCCTTCGCCGACTGCTGCGCCGACCTGCTCGGTGCCGAGGTCGACCGGGACGCCATGACCGTCACCCACGCCGGCCGCACCACCCGGCTCGGCGTGCACGCGCTCGGCGCCGACGCCGACTTCCTGCGCGAGCGCTCCCACCGCCCGGACGTCGACGAACGCCTCGCCGCCCTCCGCGAGGCCGTCGGCGGGCGCCGCACCATCGTCCGGGTCGACCGCACCGAGCTCAGCAAGAACATCGTCCGCGGCCTCCAGGCCTACCGGCACCTGCTGCGCACCCGCCCCGAATGGCACGACCGGGTGGTGCACATCGCCTTCGCCTACCCCTCGCGCACCGACCTCGCCGAGTACCGCGCCTACACCGCGCAGGTCCAACGGCTCGCCGAGGACATCGACGCCGAGTTCGCCACCCCCGCCTGGCAGCCGCTGATCCTGCACGTCGACGACGACTTCCCGCGTTCCCTGGCCGCCTACCGCCTCGCCGACGTGGCCCTGGTCAACCCGATCCGGGACGGCATGAACCTGGTCGCCAAGGAGGTTCCGGTGGTGTCCGACCACGGCTGCGCCCTGGTGCTCTCCCGCGAGGCCGGCGCGCACGCCGAACTCGCCGAGGACGCGCTCACCGTCAACCCGTACGACGTCATCGCCACCGCCGACGCCCTGCACGCCGGCCTCACCATGCCCGAGGAGGAGCGCGCCGACCGCACCAAGCGCCTCGCGGCGGCGGCCACCGCGCTGCCTCCGCAGCAGTGGTTCCTCGACCAGCTCAACGCGCTGTGAACCGGCTCGGCGCGGGCTGAACCGGCCCGCGCCGCGCGCCGGCGCCCGGCTCAGCCCGCGCCGACGGCCGCGCCGAGCGCCGCGAGCAGTTCCACCACGCCGGCCGGGCCCTGGACCACCAGGTCCGCCCGGTCGGCGAGTTCGCGCACCGGCGCGTCCCCCACCGCGCCACTGCACACCAGCAGCCCCGCCACCCCCGCGCCGCGCAGCTTCTCCACCGCCGCGAAGGCCGCCACGTCCCCCAGGTCGTCCCCCGCGTACAGCACCGAAGCCGCCCCGCGCTCACGCAGGAAGCCGGTCAGCGCCGCGCCCTTGTCCACCCCCGGCGGCCGCAGCTCCAGCACCAGCCGCCCGGGCTCCACCGCCAGCCCGTGCCCGGCCGCCAGCTCGCCGATTGGCGCCCGCAGCAGCTCCAGCGCCTCCTCGGGCGCCGCCGTGCGCCGGGTGTGCACCGCCAGCGAGCGCCCCTTGTCCTCCAGCCACGTCCCCTCGGGCGCCCCCGCCGCCGCCAGCAGGCCGGGCAGCGCCGCCCGTGCCCCGGCCACCCCGGGGTGCACCGACGGCGCGGTCACCTCGCCGCCCTCCCAGCGCTCGGCACCGTAGTGCCCCAGCACCACGACCCCGGGCAGCCCGTCCAGGCCGCCGTACTCCGCCGCCAGCGCGGCCGGCCGCCCCGTCACCACCACCACGGCCCGCACCGCCGGCACCAGCGCCCGCAGCGCGGCCGCCGCCCCCGGATGCGCCCGCGCCCGATCGGGATCCGCCACGATCGGCGCCAGCGTCCCGTCGAAGTCCAGCGCGATCACCGCCTCGCCCGGCGCCGCCAGGATCGCCCGCAGCCCGTCCCGCCCGTCAGCCGTGACCGGCACCCACTTCTCGTCAAAGCCCATGCCCGAGCCCTACCCCGCGGCCCCGTCCCGCTACCGTGCCGCCCGCCGGGCCTCCCGGATCCGGCGCAGCCGGTTCACCAGGACCGGGGCGTGCGCCAAGGCCTCCGGCCGGTCCAGCAGCGCGTTCAGCAGCTGGTAGTACCGGGTGGAGGAGAGCCCCAGCTCCTCCCGGATCGCCCGGTCCTTGGCCCCGGCCGTCCGCCACTGCCGCCCCTCCAGGGCCAGCACCGCCACGTCCCGCTCACTCAGCTCGCCCACCAGGACACCTCCGCCATCACTACGGAGTGTCATTCTCCCGCGTGAGCCGGACACACTGTGCGCCCCCCGGCGCTCGGCCGCCCCAGCTAGCGTCGGCGGTATGACCACGCCCAGCTTCGCCGTGCACATCCCCACCGCCGACCTCGAACCCGACCCGCTCGACCCGGCCCAGATCGTCTCCGGCACCCCCGAGGTCTCCGGCCGGGTCCTCTCCGAGTCCCCCGACGGCCGCCAGCTGCGCGGCATCTGGCAGATCACCCCGGGCGTGGTCACCGACGTGGAGGCCGACGAGCTGTTCGTGGTACTCAGCGGCCGGGCCACCATCGAGGTCGAGGGCGGCCCGACCCTGGAGGTCGGCCCGGGCGACTGCGCCGTGCTGCGCGAGGGCGACCGAACCACCTGGACGGTCCACGAGACGCTCCGCAAGGCCTACGCCATCACGCTCCCCTGACGGGCCCGACCCCGACGCGAGCCCGACCCTGACGACCCCGCCCCTGGAGGGCCCCCGGCCCGGGTTCACTTGCGGACCCGGGCCGCCTCCTTGACCGCCGCGTCCTGCAGCCCGGCGAGCGCCTGCTTCGGGTCCCCCGTGACGGCCTGCCCGATCCCGGCCTTGATCCGGTTGCTGACGTCGCCCCAGGCCGGGTCCCCGAACGGGTAGAAGCTGGCGTTGGTCAGCCCGACCGCGAACTGCTTGAGGTCCTCGTGCTTCGGGTCGGACGTCATCTGGTTGAACGCGTCCTGGGTGACCGGCAGCAGGTTGTACTGCTCGTCGAACTTCAGCTGGAACTCGCGGGAGTAGGCGAAGGACAGGAACTTCTTGATCTCGTTCTTGTGCCCGTTGGCCTTGAACGCCATCATCCAGTCCGCGACGCCGAGGCTGCCGGTCTTGCCCACGCCGTCCTTCTTGGGGATCGGCGCCGTCCCGAAGTCGATCTTCCCGGCGGTGGCCATCCGCAGCAGCGTCGGGTGCCCGTTCAGCATCGCGACCTTCCCGGCCGCGAAGTCCTGGAAGACGGGGGTGCGGTTCATCTTGCCCGGGTCCGGATAGGTCAGCCCGGTGGTCACCAGGTTGTTCTTCAGCCAGCTGAAGGTGGCCTGGTTCTGGGTGCTGTCGATGGTGTAGTTGCCGACGTCGTCGGAGAGGCTGCCGCCGCCGCTCAGCGTCCACAGCATGGACTCGGCCGGCGCCTCCTCCGGCCCGAGCGGCAGCCCGTACGGGGTCACGCCCGGCACCTTGGCCTTGATCTTCTCGGCGTCCTGGCGCAGTTCGTTCCAGGTGGCCGGCGGCTGGGTGATGCCGGCCTGGCGGAAGACCGCCTTGTTGTAGAAGAGCACCCGGGAGGAGGAGACGAACGGGATGCCGTACTGGGTGCCGAGCACCTGCCCGGCGTGCGCGAAGGTGTCCAGGAAGTTGGCCTGGGTGTCCATCGAGAGCACGTCGGCGGCCGGGTACAGCCGGTCCGCCGCGACCTGGTCGGCGAAACCGCCGGTCTGCAGCAGGTCGGGGGACTTGCCGGCCGCGATCATGTCGTCGACCTTCTTGCCGATGTCGGTCCAGCTGTCCACCTCGACGTCGACCTTGATGCCGGGGTTGGCGGCCTCGAAGCCGCGCGCGATCTCGTCCCAGTACAGCTTGGAGCTGGTGTCGGCGCTCTCCCCGTAGTCGGCGGCGACCAGCTTGAGGGTCACCGGCCCGCCGTCCTGCCCGCCGCAGGCGCTGACGGCGGTGAGTACCAGTGCTCCGGCCAGCGCGGTGCCGAGGACGCGGGTGGGAACGTGGGCGCGCCTGTTCAACGCGGGTACCGCCTTCAGGGGAGAACTGCGACCGGACGGGGGAATCCGGGAGGGGGGAGGCGCAACACTGCCAAATCCACCTGGCAGTGGTCCACACCACTGTGGCGAGCCCGCCGAGTAGTTATCGAAGTGCGGACGTCATTGCACGATGCGCAACAGAAGGTGAACGGAAGGCGCCCGGCGCAAAGCCGCTCACACCGCCCCCATCTGCGACAAAGCTCACCTACTTTGGACCAGACCAATCCGACAACTGGACTAGACCTCTTCTACCCGACCAAGGGAAACTGTCCTCCGTGAAGCACGTCATCGCACTCGATGTAGGCGGCACCGGCATGAAGGCCGCGCTGCTCGCCCAGGACGGCTCCGTGCTGTTCGAAGCACGCCGACCGACCGGGCGGGAGCATGGCACGGACGCCGTGGTCACCGCCATCCTCGACTTCGCCGCCGACCTGGCGGACGAGGGCCGGGGCCGCTTCGGCGTCGCCCCGCTCGCAGCCGGCGTCGCCGTCCCCGGCACGATCGACGAGAGGAACGGCATCGCGGTCTACTCGGCCAACCTCGGCTGGCGGGACCTCCCGCTGCGCAAGCTCCTGGGCGAGCGCCTGGCCGGGCCCGACCGCGCCGTCATCCCCGTCGCACTCGGCCACGACGTGCGCTCGGGCGGCCTGGCCGAGGGCCGGCTCGGCGCCGGCCGGGGCGTCGACCGCTTCCTGTTCATCGCGCTGGGCACCGGCATCGCCGGTGCCATCGGCATCGGCGGCCGGATCGAGGCCGGCGCGCACGGCTACGGCGGCGAGATCGGCCACGTCGTGGTCCGCCCGGGCGGACCGCAGTGCGGCTGCGGCGCCCGCGGCTGCCTGGAGACGCTCGCCTCCGCCTCCGCCGTGTCCCGTGCCTGGGCCGCGGCCAGCGGCGACCCCGACGCCGACGCGGCATCCTGCGCCGCCGCGGTGGACGCCGGGGACGACCGCGCGCTCGCGGTCTGGCAGGTCGCCGTCGACGCCCTCGCCGACGGGATCGTGCTCGCCCAGAGCCTGCTCGACCCGTCCACGGTGATCGTCGGCGGCGGGCTGGCCGAGGCCGGTGACACGCTCTTCGGCCCGCTGCGCACGGCGGTCACCGAGCGCCTGACCTTCCAGATGCCCCCGAAGGTCGTACCCGCCATGCTCAAAGACACCGCCGCGTCCCTGGGCGCGGGCCTGCTCGCCTGGGATCTGCTCTCCATGGAGGTGACCGCGTGACCACCGCGGACCGTGACCGTACCGCACTGGCCGGCGCCCGGCTGGTCCTGCCCGGCGGCGTCGTCGAGGGCGGCCGCCTGGCCGTCGAGGGCGACCGGATCGCCGGCCTCGGAGGCGAGAGCGAGCCCGGCGACCTCGACCTGACCGGGTACACCGTCGTCCCCGGCTTCGTCGACCTGCACGTGCACGGCGGCGGCGGCGCCTCCTATGCCTCCGGCATCGCGGAGGAGGCCCTACTCGCCGCCCGGACGCACCTGGAGCACGGCACCACCACCACGGTCGCGTCCACCGTCACCGGGGAGATCGACGAGGTCGCCCGCCAGGCGTCCGT